>NZ_JBSFPI010000006.1:0-315774 GCF_053588115.1 Nocardia sp. NPDC003482 | reverse complement strand
GCCGCGCTGGCCGCCGCCCGCGATGCCGCCGCGGCCCAGGTCCGCGAGACCAAGACCAGCGACGCCCGCCGCACCGCGGCCATGGCCGCCTTCGCCAACGCCGCCGGGCGCATGCAGGCGATGATGACGAGCATGCTCGCCGAACTGCGCGAGATGGAACACCGCCACGCCGATCCCACCGTCCTGGCCGATCTGCTGCAACTCGATCACCGCACCGCGCAGGCGGGCCGCTTGGCCGACTCCATCGCCGTGCTCTCCGGCGCGCGTTCGGGCCGCCGATGGGCGAAACCCATTGCGATGGAATCGATTCTGCGCGGCGCGATGGGCCGCGTCGCGGGCTACCAACGCGTGCGGCTGCGCGCGGTCGCCGAGATCGCCATCGCCGGACACGCGGCCGAGGGCGTCATGCACGCGCTGGCCGAACTGCTCGACAACGCCTGCAACTTCTCCCCGCCCACCACCGAGGTGCACGTCTACGCCGCCGAGGTGCCCGCGGGCGTCGTGGTCACCATCGAGGACAGCGGCCTGGTCATGAGCGAATCCGCGCTGGCCCGCGCCGAACGCACGGTCTCGGGCATCGCCTCGAACGGACAACGCGGCGGCAGCGCCCTGGACCTGTCCTCGCTCACCGGCACCCGCCTCGGCCTGGCCGTGGTCGGTCACCTCGCCCACAAACACGGCATGACCGTGTCCTATCGGCCGTCCGCGATCGGGGGCACCGCCGTCGTGGTGGTCGTCCCGCGCGATCTGATCGTGCGCCTGGACCGCGCCCCGGGCTCCACCGCCACCCTCACCCTGCCCGCGGCGCCCGCGCGGCAGCAGCCCGCCCCGCCGCCGATCACGGTCCCCGCCGAACCGGTCGCCGAGATCGCCCTGCCCAAGCGCCGCCGCGGCAGCACGCTCGCGGCAGTGCATCCCGAGGGGCTGTCGGCGCCGCGACCGAGTACTCCCCCGGCGCCCGCTCCCGTCCGCCCGTCGGCGATGGGCGCCTTCCAGCGCGCGGTGTCCGGGCGCGCGGAGCACGCCGAACCCGTTGTCCTGGAGGAGAATTCATGACACTGCCCGTGACCTCGCAGCTGGGCTGGCTACTCGACCAGTTGCTCGCGCGCACCCCGCGCGCCCGGCACGCGCTGCTGCTGTCCAGCGATGGCCTCAAGATCTGCCACACCCCCGAACTCAGCGCCGACAAGGCCGATCAGCTGGCCGCCATCGCCGCGGGCATCCAGAGCCTCTCGCACGGCGCCTCGGTCGAATTCGGCGACGGCCGCTCCGGGGTCCGCCAGTCCATGACCGAGTTCTACGGCGGCATCCTGTTCATCGTGGAGGCCGGGATGGGCGCGCACATCGCGGTGGTCGCGGCCGAGGACGCCGACGCCGGACTGGTCGGCCACAACATGCGCGAACTGGTCGAACAGCTCGCCGACCATCTGGCCGCCGCGCCCCGAACGCCGGGGGCGAGCCGGTCGTGACCAGGCCCGGCCGCGACGACGACCCCGATCGGCTGTACACGCTGACCGGGGGGCGTTCCCGACCCGACAGCGACGCGTTCGATCTGGTGACCCTCGTGGTCAGCGAGTCCGAGCCCACGCCCGGTATGCAGTCCGAGCACCGCGCGATCCTGTCGATGTGCCGCGCGCCCACCGCCGTGGTCGAGATCGCCGCCGAACTGCGGGTGCCCGTCGGCATCGCCATGGTGCTGCTGTCGGATCTGCTGGCCGCGGGCAAGATCACCGTGCGGCATCCGCACGCGTCCGCGAATACCCCTGGGGCGCCGTGGAGTTCGCTGCCCGATACCGAAACGCTCGAGAAGGTGCTCGTTGGTCTCCGCAAGCTATGATCCGCGGCCGGTCCGCTCGGACGCGCCGCTGCCGGGCTCCGCGCACAGCGGTTTCAAGATCGTCATCGTGGGCGGCTTCGGCGTCGGCAAGACCACCATGGTCCGCTCGGTGAGCGAGATCCGTCCGCTCGACACCGAGGCCACCATGACCGATCTCGGTGTGGGCGTGGACGATCCGAGCGGCGCGCCGGGCAAGACGACCACCACGGTCGCCTTCGACTTCGGCCGCATCACCCTCGACGCCGAGCATGTGCTGTATCTGTTCGGCGCGCCGGGCCAGGAGCGGTTCTGGTTCCTGTGGGACCGGTTGTTCACCGGCGCGCTCGGCGCCATCGTGCTCGTGGATCCGCGCCGCATCGCCGACTGCTGGTACGCGGTCGACCGCCTCGAACATCAGCACACGCCGTTCGTGGTGGCGTGCAACGACTTCGGCGGCACGCCCTATCCGCCCGGGCAGCTGCGCGACGCGCTCGATCTGGATCCGTTCGTGCCGCTGGTGAGCTGCGACGCCCGCTCGCGCACCTCGAGCAAACAAGTGTTGATCACCCTGGTCGAGCACCTCTACCGCAACGCCGCACCGAATCCGGAGATCGCGTCGTGACCCTGCCGCACCCCGCCCCCGGTCCCTCGGCCGAACCGGACGTGGTCCCGCTCAGCGGCCCGCGTTTCCACACCGACCCGCAGCAGCTCTACCGCGAGATGCGCCGCGAGCACGGCCCGGTGGTCGCGGTCGAACTGCCCGGCGGCGTGCCCGCGTGGCTGGTCGTCGGCTATCGCGAACTGCATCAGGTGACCAGCGATCCGGAGTCGTTCCCGCGCGATGTGAGCCTGTGGAACCAGTGGCCCCACATTCCGGCGGACTGGCCGCTGCTGCCCATGGTCGGCCGGCCCATGCCCTCGATCTACTACACCGCCGGGGCCGAGCACCGCCGCCACGTCTCGATGGTCGAACCCGCCCTGGACGCGGTCGATCCGTTCGAATTGCGCGTCGCCTGCGAGGATCTCGCGGACCGGCTGATCGACGGGTTCTGCGGGCGCGGACAGGCCGAGCTGGTGACCGACTTCGCCGAACCGCTGCCGGTGCTGGCGCTGGCGCGCATCCTCGGGTTCCCGGACGAGGACGGGCCGGAACTGGCCTGGATCATGAAGACCTTCACCGACGGCGGCCCCGACGCACAGGCCGCGCATCTGCGCTTCGCCGAGCGGATGGGCCGCCTGGTGGCCACCAAGAAGGAGCGGCCCGGCGACGATCTCGTCTCGCGAATGCTGGCCTGCCCCATGGCCTTCACCGATCAGGAGTACGTGCTGGACCTGATGGCGATCGCGGCCGCCGGGCACCTGCCGACCTCGGACTGGATCGGGAACTCGGTGCGGCTCATGCTGACCGACGACCGGTTCGCCGCCGCGCTGGGCGGCGGGCGGCACAGCATCGGGCAGGCGATGAACGAGGTGCTGTGGGAGGACACCCCCACCCAGATCCTCGCCGGGCGCTGGGCCGCGCGCGACACCCGCCTCGGCGACAAGATCGTGCACGCGGGCGATATGCTGCTGCTCGGCCTCGCCGCCGCCAACGCCGATCCCCATGTGCGCCAACATGTCTCGGACGGGACGGAACCGGCGCACAACGGCAACAGCGCGCACTTCGCGTTCAGCTACGGCGAGTACCGCTGCCCGTTCCCGGCCCAACAGATCGCGGAGATCATCGCCCGCACCGGCATCGAGGTGCTGCTGGACCGGCTGCCCGACATCGATCTGGCCGTGCCCGCGCAGAACCTGGTCCGGCGGCCGTCCCCCTTCCTGCGCGGAATGACCTCTCTCCCAGTCTGTTTCACCCCAGTTCGCGCCGTCGGAGGTACCCCATGACCACGCCCTGCCCACATGCCGACACCCTGGTGATCGATCCGATGATCGGCGATCTGGCGGGCGAGACGGCGACGCTGCGCGCGGCCGGACCGCTGACCCGCATCGAGTTGCTGGGCGTGCCCGCCTGGACCGTCACCACGCACGCGCTGGCCCGGCAGCTGCTGGTGGATCCCCGTCTGGTCAAGGACATCTCGGCGTGGGGGCTGTGGCAGTCCGGCGTGGTGACCCGGCAGTGGCCGCTGATCGGCATGATCGACGCGGGCCGGTCGATGTTCACCGTCGACGGCGCCGAACATCGGCGGCTGCGGATCAAGACCACCCAGGCGCTCTCCCCGCGCCGCCTCGACGCGCTGCGCCCGGTGATCGAGCGGACCACCGCCGAACTGCTCGACGACCTCGCGGCGGCCGGGGCCGACGGGGCCGTGGTGGATCTCAAGCAGGTCTTCGCCTATCCGCTGCCGATGCGGGTGATCAGCGAACTCATGGGAGTGCCTCGGGCGGACCACAATTGGCTGCTCGAGTCTTACAAGGCGTTCTTCTCGCTGCTCACCCCGCAGGACGAGCGGCTGCGCGTGATCGCGGAGCTGGACGAGTACTTCACCGATCTGGTGCGCAAGAAGACCGCCCAGCCGCAGGACGATCTCACCTCCGCGTTCATCCTCGCCGACGACGGCGGGGAGCGGCTGACCGAGGAGGAGGTGGTCGGCAATCTCAAGGCGCTCGTCGCCGCGGGCCACGAGACCACCGTCTCGCTCATCCTCACCACCGTGCGCGCGCTGCTGACCCACCCGGACCAGTTCGCGCGGCTACGGGCCGGGGACTACGACTGGAAGCAGGCCATCGAGGAGACGCTGCGCTGGGACGGCCCGGTCATCCATCTGCTCATGCGCTTCGCCACCGAGGACATCGCCATCGGCGACACGGTGATCGAGAAGGGCGAGGGCGTGGTCATGTCGTACCGGGCCATCGGCCGCGACACCGCCGTGCACGGCCCCGACGCCGACGCCTACGACCTGACCCGGCCGACCGCGCATCGGCACGTGTCGTTCGGCTTCGGCCCGCACATCTGCCCGGGCGCGGCGCTGGCGAGGCTGGAGGCCGCGATCGCGCTGCCCGCGTTGTTCGAGCGCTTTCCGCAATTGCGGCTCGCGGTTCCGGTCGAGGAGATCGGCAATCTTCCGGTGCTCACGCAGAATGATCTCGCGGCGTTCCCGATTCATCTCATCCCGGCCTGACACGGTACGAAATCCGGTACGAGCGAACACTTTTCGCATTCAGAAAACCGCGCGGTCGCCATTTCCGCGGCGTAGACAATACTGCGAGGTATTCTCCGGAATTTGCCGAACATCAGCCATTGAAATTGGGTAGCGTCTCGGAACCGTAACCACTTCCGGGGAACGGTGACGTGATCGGTATCGATGACTGCATGGAACGCCTCATGGCGATTCCGGGTGCGCGCGGCGCGACGCTGGTGGACGGGGCGAGCGGCCTGGCGGTCGCGGCGGCCGGGCGGCACGACCCGGTCGATCGGCACGAGGACGCGGCGACCACGACCGATATCGTGCGCGCGGTCCTGACCTGTCCCGCCCTGTCGACCGGGCGGACCGACGACGACGTCACCGAGATCATCATCGGCGGCCCGCACGGTTTCCATCTGCTGCGCCTGATCGCGGGGGACTACGACGGGCGGCTGTTCGTGCACGTGCGGTTCGACGGCGACACCGGCACCCTCGCCCTGGCCCGGTTCAAGGTGCAGGCGATCCTGGCCGAACTCGCCGGAGCGGACGCCGGTGCGCGCTGATCTCGCGAACGAGTTGCGGCGCTTGGGGATTCAGCGCGGCACCGGCGTGTTGCGGGCCGCCGACGGGGCCTTCCACCTCACCGAGGGCGCCATCGCGAGCGCGGACTGCCGCCGCACCCCGGGCCTGGATCGGCTGGTGGTCGCGGCGGGCGTGGCCACCGCCGAGGACTGGCGCCGCGCGGCTGCGGGCGAACCCGGCCGCGTCCTGGACCGCCCGCGGCTCGAGACGCTGGCCCTGCTGTCGGTGTTCGACGCCGCCTACTTCCTGCTGGCCTCCCCCTCGGCGTGCGAATTCCGGCCCGCCCCACCGCATTGGCTCGCCCCGGTGTGCCACATCCCACCCGACGCGCTGGTGCACGAGTGCGCGCGCCGCGGCGATCCGGAGGCCGGGCCGTGGCCCGCGCGGCTGGTGGACCGGGCCCCGGTCGTACCCGTGCGCCGGGCTCGGCGGCGGCGAATCGCGTTGACCGGCGGGCAGATCGAGGTGTTCGGCACGGCCGACGGCCGCCGCAGCGTGGCCGCGATCGCGCGCGAGCTGGGCCGCACCACCTACGGCTGCCTGGTCTCGGTGCGCGAGCTCACCGCGGCGGGCCTGATCGAGCCGCCCGCGACCGACCGCGCCGAACCGGAGGCGCCCGAATCGCCGGTGCCGGTGCCACTGCCGCGCCGGGTGTCCGGCCGTTCCCTGCCGCCGGAGGACGCGGAAACGCCTGCGGCCGTGCGGCATTCGACCCCGGCGGTGACCGTGCCCGAGCGCTGGAGCCCGGTGGACCACGAGACGCTCGTCCGCCTGCGAGCGGCGCTGGAGGAACTCGCGTGACCACGCGCAGGAAGCGACTCGGCGATCTGATGGGAAGGCGGACCAAGGTGAGCGTGACGGAACCCGAACCCGACGCCGTGGTGCTCGCGGAGCTGCGGGCGCTGCGCGAGCGCGTCCCGCGACTGACCGGATCGCTCGTGGCGTCGAGCGACGGCCTGCTCATCGCCCACGACCTGCCCGACCACATCGAACCCGACGGCATGGCCGCGCTCGCGGCCTCCCAGCTCGCGCTGTCGTACCGGCTGGCCACCACGGCCCACGGCGGCGGGTTCGACGAGGTCGTCGTGCAGGGCTCGGCCGGACACGTGGTCGTCTACGCCGCGGGCTGGTCCGCGCTCACCGTGCTCGCCGAACCGGACGTGAATGTCGGTCGGCTGCACCTGGAATCGCGCCCGGTGGCACGCGCGATCGCCGATCACCTCACCGCCACCACCGATGGAACCACCCGATGAAACACCGATTGAGAGGAAACACCGCCGTGAACATGGATCTGGCGTTGAAGGACATGATGGTCATCGACGGCGCGGTCGGCGCCGCCGTCGTCGACTACGGCAGCGGTATGGCGCTCGGGATGCTGGGCAGCTCCAAGGCCCTGGACCTCCAGGTCGCCGCCGCGGGCAACACCGAGGTGGTGCGGGCCAAGATGCGCACCATCGATCAGCTCAATCTCAACGAGGACATCGAGGACATCCTCATCACCCTGTCCAGCCAGTACCACATCATCCGACCGATGACGGGACGCAAGGCCAAGGGGCTGTTCCTGTATCTGGCCCTCGATCGCGGCCGGGCCAATCTCGCCCTCGCGCGGCACCGCCTCAAGGGCATCGAGGAGGAACTCGAGATGTAAGGGGGCGTTTCCCCGCGGCGCGCAATACGGTGGAGGTATGCGCACGTTCGTCCATTTGCTGCTGTTCGCCTGTGCCATCGTGATGGGTGTCGGCGCGTTCGGGCCGTTGCTCGGATCGCTGCGGGCCCGGCACGTTCGACTCCTCGATCTGCGCGACGGCCTCCCGACCGATCGCGGCCTCGACCAGTTGGCGGGGGTGTCGGTCGAGTTCTATCTCTCCCTCGCCCTGGTGCTGCTGTGCTGTGCGGCCGTGGTGCTGCTCGCCGCGCTCACCGGCTCGCGCCTGCTGGGCTGGCTCGGCGTGCTCGCCGCGATCGCGGCGCTGGCCGTGCTCACCTGGCGGCTGGACGAGCGCTTCGACGACCGGCTGCGCCACGACTACCGTCATCTGCTCAGCGGGACGTGGGGGCTGTACCTGTTCGGCGGCGCCACCGTCGTGGCGCTGCTGGCGTTGCTCGTACCCCGAGAACGCAAGGCCGCCAAGGCTTCTCCCACGCGCGTCTAGGGTCCGGCCACCTCGTCGACACCGCGGCGTGGGGTCTCGGGCAGGGGCGCGGCGCCGAGCGGGACGCCGGTGCGGACCAGGGCCTGCGGATAGGCGTCCCCGCAGACCGAGTGGCGCATCCGCTCGCGCAGTTCGACGACGCCGAGCGGTTCGGTCTGCACACAGGTGGCCAGGCCCAGTCTCGTGGCCGACAGCAGCAGCGCGCTGAGCGCCTCCCCCGCGCGCAGTTCGTCCACGCGGTCGTCGGCCTCGGTGCAGACGGCGAGCCATTCGGCGCCGTCGGGCCGCGCGGCCGGATCGATCAGGGCGGGGTTGGCGAACGCGCGACCCGGCAGCTGATCGTCGGTGTGGATGGGCGCGGCGTTGCGGGCCGGGACGCCGTCGCCGGTCTCGCCGTCGTGCCCGCTCCAGGTGGCGAGTTCGACCTGGTACAGGGCGTCCTGCGCGTGCTCTCGGGCGGCGGTGCGGAACATCGGGGCGAGGCGGGCGCGCTCGTCCTCGCCCAGCGTGCGCACGTCCGCGCCGAAGCGGCGCGCGTATTCGGCGGCGGCCCAGGTGCGCAGGCTCGGTATCCGGCCGGACCGGAAGCGGCGGCGATCGCTGCGGCGGTGCGCGATGGCCGCGGCGAGTTCGATGTCGTCCCGCTCGGGCTGGCGGGGCTCGAGCGTCAGTTCGGCCAGGCGCAGCGGATCGCCCGGCTCGGGCAGGTGCCGCACCCGCGACGCCCAGCCCCGCGCGGCCAGCGCGACCCGCAGATGGTGCAGGGCCGTGCCGCAGCTCAGCATCAGGGCCCGGCCCTGCGGATCGGTCGCGACCAGATGCCGGGACGGGTCGGCGTACAGCCGGACCGTGGCGCCGTCCACCTCCCACCGCCACGGCTGCGAATTGTGCACCGACGGCGCGTGCTGCGCCGATCCGATTGCGCTCCGGAGGGTTTCGGCTTCGGGACGCGCGAGGACCATGATCGGATGAATCCTTTCGGAAGCGAACGGGACGTCGTCCAGCCTCGCGAGCCCGCCGCGATCCGGCATCGGCGCGAAGGTCACCGACCCCCGTGACCAAGGTCGGGTCCGAAGGTCACTTCCCGCCGTCGAGGCCGAGTTTGGCCGCCATGACCGCGGCCTGGGCGCGCCGATCCAGCCCGAGTTTGCGCAGCAGCTGGGAGACGTAGTTCTTCACGGTCCGCTCGGACAGGAACATCCGCTCGGCGATATCGCGATTGGTGCGGCCCTCCCCCAACAGCCGCAGCAGCTCCCGCTCGCGGTCGGTGAGATGGGCGATCGGCCCGCGCCGCTCGGCGGCCTCGGCCCGCACCCGCGCCATCAGCACCGCGGTGGCCCGATTGTCCAGCAGCGCTTGGCCTTTCGCGACCGCGCGCACGGTCTCGAGCAGGTGCGGGGCGTCGATGTCCTTGAGGACGTAACCGTCGGCCCCGGCGAGCACCGCCCCCATCACCGAATGCTCGTCGGTGTAGGAGGTCAGGATCATCGTGCGCAGACCCGGCATCCGCTCCCGCAGCGCGCCGCACAGCTCGATGCCGCTGCCGTCGGGCAGGTGTACGTCGAGCACGGCCACATCCGCGCCCGACCGCGGCAGCGTCGCGAGAGCCTCCGCACAGCTACCGGCCTCGCCGACCGTCTCGAGGTCGGGCTGCGCATCGATCAGACCACGCAGACCCACCCGGACGACCTCGTGATCGTCGACGAGGAAGATCCCGACCATGCCGCCGAGCTACCCCACCCGCCCGTCGGCAAACGTGACCGTCGTGGCGGCCTCGCTGATTGCCGCGCCCGAACCCGGGTAGTGCTGAACCAGATTCCGGGGCGGAGGACCCCGGTGACACCGACAGGGAGGTGCACGATGGCAGCGGATCAGGCGCGAGCGAACTTTCCGGACACCTCGCGGAACACGCGCAATCACGCGGGCGAGGGTATCGAGGACGGCTACAACATTCCCGGAATCGTGCTCTGCGCGCTGGGTCTGGTCGCGCTCGCCTGCGCGCTCACCGCGGCGGGATACGGCTTCACCGGATGGGCGATCGTGGCCGGGGTGCTGTGCGCGGCCGCGCTGCTCGGCGGCTTCGGCTGGCTGCTGCTCGAACATCGGCGGGTCAAGGCCCAGGAGGGGCTGGCCCTGCACGAACAGCGCGGACACTGACGAAAGGATCGCATCATGCCACTGAACGCCCTCGCCCTGGTCTGCACGCTGAAGAAGTCCCCCGCGGACTCCTCCAGCGATCTGATCGCCCGGCAGGTGCTCGACGAGCTGGCCGTGCACGACGTGACCGGCGATGTGCTGCGCGTGGTCGACTACGACGTGCATCCGGGGGTGAGCGCCGACGAGGGCTCGGGCGACGAGTGGCCGCAGATCCGTGAACGGCTGCGGGCCGCCGACATCCTGCTCATCGCCACCCCCACCTGGGTCGGGCACATGTCCTCGGTGGCGCAGCGGGTGCTCGAGCGGCTCGACGCCGAACTGTCCGAGACCGATGATCAGGGCCGCCCGGCCATGACCGGCAAGATCGGCCTGGCCGCGGTGGTCGGCAACGAGGACGGCGCCCACAAGATCGTGGCCGATCTGTTCCAGGGCCTCGACGACATCGGGTTCACCATTCCCGCGCAGGGCTGCACGTACTGGAACGACCAGGCCATGGGCAGCACCGACTACCGCGATCTGGACAGCGTGCCCGAGGCGGTGGCGTCGACCACCGCGACCATGGCCCGCAACGCGGCGCATCTGGCCCGCGTGCTGACCGAGCACGAGTACCCCGCCAAATAGCCTGCGGCTCAGCTCAGTTCGACCACGACCATCGGCGTCGTGGTCGGACCGGGCGAACCGCCCGCGGGTTCGACGGTGATGGCCATGCTCTCAGCCGGAACATACCGCGCCACAACGGGTTCGGCGGGCACGCGGCTCAACACCGCCGCCGAGTGCATGACCCCGTCGCCCGGCCCGACCCACATCTGATAGCTGCGGCCCGCGCCGGGCGCGGGCACGTCCTCGAAACTCACCGCCATCAGCGACAAGGCCGCCGACGTGCGCACCACGATCGTGCCGCCGCCCGCCAGCTCGGCGCTGCGCGTGATCGCGTCGCGCTGCCGCTCGATCGTCCGCACCGCACTGACTCCTGGCGAGGGCGAATCACTCTGGCGCACAACGGTTGTCACGAGAATCCCACCGATCGCCACCAGCACCGCCACGACCGCGGCGGCCAGCCACTGGGTGTGCCTCGGCCGGATCGCCCGGCGGGCGGGCGCGGCGCCCACGGCGGCGAGAATCCGCGCCTCGAGTTCGTCGGGCGGGGCGAGCGAGTCGACGACGGTGAGTTCGGCGAGCAGTTCGCGCACCCGGGCGACCTCCGCGTCGAACCGGTCGGCGGCCTCGGGCGCGGCGGCGGCGCGGGCGCGTTCGATGCGACGGCGCTCGAATTCCGAGGTGGCGTCCAGCGCGTAGGGGTGGATGGCGTCGGACAGCTCGTCCGGCGATTCGGTGGTGCTCACCGCGACTCACTTCCGGTCAGACAGGCCGCGAGTCGTTTCAACCCGTCGCGGACCCGGGATTTGACTGTGGCCAAGGGGATTTCGAGCTGCCGGGCCACCTCGGTGTAGGTGCGGCCGCCGTAGTAGGCCAGCGCGATGGTCTCGCGCTGGCGAGAGGTCAGCGTGTCCAGGCAGCGCACCACCGCTCGTTCCTCCGCGCGCTGGGTCACCGTCTCGGCCACCACGTCGTGGTCGCGGCCGAGCTGGGTGTGCCCGTACACCACGTCCCGATCGGACGCGGCCCGCTCGCTGCGGATGCGGTCCACCGCGCGGCGATGGGTGAGCATGATCAGCCAGCCCATCGGGCTCGACCGCCGCTGGTCGTACTGGTCGGCCAGCGACCACGCCTGCACGTACACCTCCTGCGTGATCTCCTCGGCCGCGGACCGGTTGCGCAGCATCCGCACCGCGAGCCCGAACACGCGATGGTTGGTCAGCCGGTAGAACTCGGTGAACGCCGCCCGATCGCCGCGCCCGACGCGGCCGAGTAGCCCGGCCAACAGCCGGGCCAGCTCCGGCTCGCCGCGCCGCTCGACCGGGCACGACGGCCCGGCCTCCGCGAACACGCCGACGCCCCGCGCCTCGTCGGGGGCCGTCACGAGGGTGTATCCATATCTGCTCCTGCCGAGAAGGACCCAGGACTCGAAGGACTTCGCGCTGCCCCGCCGGGCGGATCGGTTCGAGCCTAAGTGATCCACATCACTTCTCCGGCCGCGGCGAGACATGCGCGACGGGACGGGCCCGTTTACCGCCCCCCGGATGGGTTATCGCCTCCATGTCGGCCCCGACCGACGCGGGTCGAGAGTTTCACTCCGGAAAGGGGACGCACCATGAGCGGCACCGACAAGGCGAAGAACAAGCTCGACGATCTGGGCGGGCAGGCCAAGGAGAAGTTCGGCGAGGCCACCGGCGATCGGGACACGCAGAACGAGGGCAAGGCCGACCAGATCAAGTCCAACCTCAAGGACGCGGGCGAGAAGATCAAGGACGCCTTCAAGAAGTAGGCGACCGACGAGCGCGACCGGGCGGCGGGATTCGTTCCCGCCGCCCGGTCGCGTTCACGCCTTCTCGCGGCTGCCGTGCCGCTCGGCCGCGGTGGCCAGATACGCGCTCAACTCCCGTCGCAGGGTGTGGTCGAGCGCCTGATTGAGCGTGTTGTGCACCGCCGCCACCCCGAGTTCGCGCAGCTGGTTGAGCATGCGGGTGGTCTCGGCGATCTCGGCGTCGCTGTCGGGCAGCCAGCCCGGACCGTGTTCGGCCTCGATGTGGTCCTTCGCCGCCGCGACCATGGTGTCGGCGATGTCGTTGACCCGCCCGGTCACCGCCGCGTACACCTCGATGAGCCCGCTCAGCCCGAAGCCGTAGTTGTGCAGCGCGCCGAACGTCTCGAGCAGTTCGGGCTGGGTGAATTCGATTGTGTCCCCGTGCGATCGGATCAGGCCGAGGTCGGCCAGCCGATCCAGTTCCGCCTGCCCGACCGGTTCGCCGTCGCCGAGGAAGCTGTCGACCAGTTCGCGCGGCACCGACATCGGCTCCTCGGCCGAACCCCAGGTGGCGGTGACGGCCTGTTGCAGGCCCAGGATCTCGGTGAGGTCCTTGCCCGTCTCCCAGCTGGTGATGAAGTCCGCGATGTGCGCGGTGGTGAAGCCGCGGGCCAGCAGCGCGTCGATGATCCGCAGCCGGGCCAGATGCGAATCGTCGTAGATCAGGGCGCGGCCGCTGCGCCGCGTGGGCGCGGGCAGCAGGCCGCGTTCCTGATAGTTGCGCACGTTGCGGGTCGTCGTTCCGGCCGCGTGGGCGAGATCGTCGATGCGGTACTCCGCCATTCGCGTCTCGCCCCTCCTGCTCGCCCGGTCGTTCACTCGACAGGTGTCGACATTAGCCCAGTCCGGCCCCGATCCGCGGGCCGATCCGCGCCGCGTCGCGCGGCACGGCCACGTAGTCGTCCGGATCCACGGCCGCGAGCTGGCGGGTGTACTGGGTGCCGAAGCCCGGATACATGGTGGCGTTGAAGCCGTCCTCGGTGAGATACCAACTGCGGCAACCGGAATTCCACGTGGTCGCGGCCAGCCGCCGTTGCAGCCCCGCGTTGTAGCGGTCCTGACGGTCGCGCCGCACCTCGAACATCCGCAGATCGCGATCCAGGATCAGGCCCACCGCGTCGGTGAGATAGTCGATCTGCGCCTCCATGTACACCAGCGCCGAATTGTGGCCCGGACCGGAATTGGGCCCGAAGGTGAAGAACAGATTCGGGTACCCCGCGACGGTCACGCTCTTGTACGCGTACGCCCCGCGACTCCACTCCTCGGCCAGCACCCGGCCCGCGCGCCCGACGATCGGGAACGGGGTGCCCTGCTTGGACACCTCGAAGCCGGTGGCGAACACGATGCAGTCGGCGCGATGCTCGATGCCCTCCGCGGTCCGGATGCCGTGCGGCACGATCCGCGCGATCGGCCAGGTGACCAGGCGGCAGTTGGGCGCCTGCAACGCCGGGTAGTAGTCGTTGCTCAGCAGCAGCCGTTTGCAGCCCGCCCGGAAGTCGGGGGTCAGCTGGCGGCGCAGCCACGGATCGCGCACCTGCCGCCGCAGATGCGCGAGCGCCACCGCCTCCACGACCCGGGTCAGCGGCGAATTCCACACCACGCCCAGCGCCACCGACTCGTGTCCCCAGAACCACGCCTCGCGCGCCAGCGACTGGGTCAGCGGCACGCTGCGGTACAGCTGCCGGGTGAGCGGATGGGTGGACCGGTTCACCCGCGGCAGCACCCAGCCCGGGGTGCGCTGGAAGACCTTGACGCTGCCCGCCTTTCGCACCAGCTCCGGAATGATCTGCACCGCGCTCGCGCCGGTCCCCACGACCGCGACGGACTTGCCGGTGAAGTCGTAGTCGTGATCCCACCGGGCGCTGTGGATGCGGTGGCCCTCGAAGTCGTCCAGGCCCGGCAGCGCCGGGAACCCCGGATTGGCCAGCGGCCCCGAGGCCACGACCACGCTGCGCGCCTTGACATTCGGCCGCCCGTCGAGCGCGACGTCCCAGAGCCCGCTGGTCTCGTCGAACTCGAGCCCGGTCACGGTGTGGCCGAACCGGATCGCGGGCGCGAGCCCGAACTGCTCGACCATCCGATCGATGTAGCCCAGGATCTCCGCGCTGCCCGAATAGGTCTGCGACCAGTCCGGATTCGGCGCGAACCGGTAGGAGTACAGCCGCGACGGAATATCGCACGCCGCACCCGGATAGGTGTTGTCGCGCCAGGTCCCGCCGACCCGGGTGCCGCGCTCGAACAGCGCGAAATTCCCGATCCCCTTCTGCCGCAATCGGATCGCGGTCCCGATCCCGGCGAACCCCGCGCCGATGATCGCCACGTCCAGCGGCGCGCTGACCCCGCTCACGCGACCGGCTCGTAGGTCAGTTCCTTCGACCACGTGGGCTGTGGCGGCAGGAGCCGGTCGGGCACGCGCGCGGTGAGTTTCACCAGGGCGTCGGCGAACAGGTGATAGGGGTGGCGGCGGTCGACGACCCACATGCCGTGCATGCTGACGATCCGGTACATGGGCACCCGCTTGGCCAGCGGCATCCGCTCCCCCACCGCCTTGTACTTGCGCAGCGCGGCGTAGAGCTTCTCCTCGTCCACGCCCATGGCGACGATGTTGTCGCGCATCTTGTTCAGCAGCGGGATGTAGCTGAGCACGCCGATGAGCAGGCTCGGTTTCGCCCAGCCGCCGACCAGATCGATGAGCAGCTTGCGCGCCTCGGCGTGCCCGAGCAGTTCCATCACCGCGTAATCGGTTGCCAGATGGCGGGATTCGTCGGAGTTGATCTTCTTGAACACCTCTTGCGCGACCGGATCGGCGATCTCGTCGGTGATGAACTTGATCAGCGCGCCGTCCAGGGCGACCTCGAGCATCGGGATGACCGTGCCCAGGAACGACAGCGACATGCCGTCGGAGTACTTGTCCAGGAAGTCGATGACGAGTTTGACATTGATGTTCGGCTCGGGGATCTCGTCGCCGTCGAGCATGTTCCACCGGCGCATGAGCGCGAGTTCGGCGTTGGCGTGCCGCTGCTCCTCGGCGTGGAAGTAGCGGTAGATCTCGCGCAGCGTCGCGGTCGGCGCCTTCTTGGCCATGGCCGCGAAGCCGCGCGCGCCGACGTTCTCGATCCACATCAGATCGGCCATGAACGGTTTGAGTTTGGCGTGCTGTTCGGGGGTGATCAGGTCCGCGCCCGGGGCGTCCCAGTCGATCTCGGCCAGGGCCCACTGCCGGGCCTTGATCTTGGCCAGCATGGCGTCGAAGTCGAAGGCCATGTCACACTCCTGTCTTGCTCGCGTGCGCCGCGGACGGCGAATCCGCTTGCGGCAGCACGTGGTTGAGCACGCCGAGGGCGTGCGTGTACAGACTCGGGAACTGCCGCTTGAGCAGCCAGATCGCCCGGGCGTCGAGTTGCGGCAGCACGTACAGCCGGCCGCGGTCGTTGGCGTCGAGCGCGTCGCGCGCGACCCGTTCGGGCGCGAAACCGGTGCGGCGCATGAGGCTTTCGGCCAGGTTCGACGAGCCGGAGGTGATCCGGCCGTCGCGCACCACATTGGTCTTGACGAAGGTCGGGCACAGCACGGTCACGGCCACGTCGGTGCCCGCGAGTTCGGCGGCCAGGGTCTCCGACAGCGACAGCACCCCGGCCTTGGACACGTTGTAGGCGGCCATGCCGGGCGCGGCCGCGAATCCGGCGGCGGAGGCGACGTTGACGATGCCGCCCCGCCCGGCCGCCCGCAGGCGCGGGGCGAAGATCTCGCAGCCGTGCACCACGCCCCACAGGTTGATGCCCAGCGCCCAGCGCCAGTCGTCGAAACCGATGTCGCCCACCGGTTTTCCGCCGATGCCCACGCCCGCGTTGTTCACCACCAGGGTCGGGGGTCCGCCGAAGATCAGTTCGGCGTGCAGGGCCAAGCTCTCCATGTCGTCACGGTCGGCGACGTCGCAGCGGTAGGCGTGGGCGGGGCGGCCGTGGCGGTCGGCGATGAGCCGCACGGTCTCCGCGGCGCGTTCGGCGTCGATGTCGGCGCACACGACTTCTCCACCGCGCGCGGCGATCTCGAGGGCGAAGGCCCTGCCGATGCCGCTGCCCGCGCCGGTGACGACGGCCTTGGCGTCGTGGGTGCGCCGGGTACCGGGCAGCAGGATCGCCGGGACGAGGGAGGAGAACAGGGTCGAGAACGCGGTCATCTCAGCCGGCCTTCGTGTCGAGGGGTGAATCCGCTTGCGCGAGCGCGTCTTTCACGAAGGCGGCGGCGCGGCGGAGGGCCGGGGCGGCCTCGGGAACCAGCAGGGGCAGGGCCTGGAAGACGTGGATCCGGCCCGGCCACAACTCGAGTTCGCAGCGGCCCCCGGCGGCGACGATCATGTCGTGCCACGCGCGGGCGTCCGCCGACAGCATCTCCTCGGCGGCGGCCTGCACCAGCATGGGCGGCAGCGCGGCCCCGGCGGGGACGACCAGGCGCAGCCGCGGCGAATCCGGCGGCTGGCCGACCGTGTACAGCTCGAGCAGGCGGCGGCCGACGCGCGCGGGGGCCATCGGGTCGGGCCGCAGCCGGTCCTGGGTCTCGGCCAGGCCGAGGGTGAGATCCAGCAGCGGCGAGAAGGTGAACACGCCCGCGGGCTGCTCGGTCCCGGTGCGCAGATTCTCGAGCACCAGATCCAGGGCCAGATGCCCGCCCGCGGAGTCGCCGCCGACCACCAGATCGTGGGGGCGGAAACCCTGCTCCCGCAGCCACCGGTAGCCCGCCTCCACATCGCGGGCCGCCGCGGGGAACCGGTGTTCGGGCGCGAGCCGGTAGTCGATCACGAACACGGGCAGCCCGGTCGCCTTCGACAGGCGCGAGGCCAGCCCCCGATGCGTGCGCGCCGAGCACACCACGTACCCGCTGCCGTGGATGAAGTAGATCGCCCGCGTGCCGTGCGCTACCTCGGCCGCCCGCACCCACTCCCCACGCACCTCGCCCGCGCGGACGGGGGTGACGCGGGTGCCGGGCAGGGGCGGGCCGAAGGCGGCCATCACGCTCGCGATGATCGCCCGGCCGATGCCGATGCCGATTCGATTGGGCGGCAACACCGCGTGCACCTGCCGCAGTCCCAGCACCGAGGCCGAGGCCGCGAGCCGGGTGCGCAGGGCGGCCGCGGCGGGAACCGGGGCCGGGGTGCTGGTCGCCGTTGACCATGTACTAGCCATGCCCACAGCATCACCGGCTTATGTGCCATTTGTCAATGGCACTCTTTGGGTACGAAAAAGGCCGGTGGTCGTGACCACCGGCCCGTTCCGTGATCCGGGTCAGCGCACCGCGCGCCGACCGGTCGCCAGTCCGACCAGGAACAGCAGTACCACCGCCCCCGCCAGGCAGGTCAGGAAGCTGAAGATCAGCCCGCCACCGGCCACGTCCACACCGAACAGCTTCAACAGGAAACCGCCGATCAGGCCGCCGATCACGCCGACGACGACGTTCAGCAGAATCCCCTGCTGCGCGTCGGTCCCCATGATCTTGCTGGCGATCCAGCCCGCCAGGCCGCCGACCACGATCCACCCGATGATGCCCAGTCCGAGCATGTCGTCCTCCTATCCGCGGGCGCCGGATCTTCCGGCGCGATCATCACCCTCGCCATACCCGCCCGCGCAGCGCTAAACCCACCCGAACCCATCCCGGCCGAGAACAATGGCCCCCGCGCGGGCAGCGAGGTTAGGGACGCGACCGCCGAACCCGCTGCCCACAGCCAGATTCGGGACGCGACCGCCGAACCCCGTGTCCACGGCCAGGTTCGGGACACGGCCGCCAGGTCACTGAAACCGACGAACCCCGAAACTCACACGCGCGGAGGTGAACTCGCCACGGGTGTGAGCACGGACTCGTCGAGCAGCCGGACCGTGTGGGCGAAGCGGCCGTCGCTCTGCGCGGCCACGGTGAGCGCGTCGCGATAGTGGTCGACATCGGTGAGGACCGGCAGCGCGTGCACGGGGAAACCACAGCGGCGCAGCATGTTTCGGGTCAGCTCGCCGGTGCGGTCGGTGGACATCGGGACCTCGGTGAGCAGCCGGGCGGGGCGGGGGTCGGACAGGCCGAGGGCCCACCAGCCGCCGTCGGCGGCGAGCCCGAGGACGGTATCCCCGGTGACCAGCAGCAATCGTGCCGCCGCGCCGAGCGTTTCGGCATCGGCCTGCGGCGTGTCCATGCCGATCTGCACCACCGGCAGGCCGAATCGAGCCGCGTCGGCGTGCGCATTGGCGAGCCGTGCGCCGAAGTCGTCACCGCGCTGCGGCACCACGGTGAAATACCTTAGGGCCGTGGCGATCTCGTCGGCGTGCTCGGCGCGCGACAGGTCCCCCGTCCAGGCCACCACCGCGTGCCGGGCGCCGCTGGCGCGCACGGCGGCGAGGGTGTCGAGCAGCGCGTCCGCGGCCAGCCGCGCCGCCTCGCGCGGTGCCAGCGGCGGGGTGAGCCGCGTCTTGGCGAATCCGGCGATCGGCGCCTTGGCGACCACGAGCAGCGTCGCGGCGATATCGGTCCCGGTCATCGCACACTCCAGAAGTCGCGCGCCGCGCGGATCGTGCCGCGCACCGAACCCGAAACCTTCGACACCCCAGCGCTTCTGGGCCGATAACTCACATCGCGTTCGACGATCCGCCACCCGGCCCGCGCCGCCCGCACGAGCAGTTCGAGGGGATAGCCCGATCGCGGATGCAGCGGTCCGAGCGCCCGCAGCCGCGCCCGGCGGGTGACCCGCATCGCGGCCACATCGTGGACCGGCAACCCGTAGCGACGCCGGAGCCGCTGGGCCACCAACACATTGCCCAGACGCGCGTGCCAGGGCCAGGCCCCGCGCTTCACGGGCCGCCGCCGCCCCACGACCATGTCCACCCGCGGCCCGAGTTCGGCTACCAGAGCGGGCAATTCGCCCGGATCCATGGATCCGTCCCCGTCCAGGACGGCCACCACATCGGTGCGGGCGGCGTCGATTCCGGCCCGCACCGCGCTGCCGTATCCGGGCCGGGGTTCCACGACCACCGTCGCCCCCGCCGAGCGGGCGACGGCCGCGGTCGCGTCGGTGGAACCGTTGTCCACCACGATCACTCGATAACCCGGCGGAACGGCCGAGAGTACAGTCGGCAACGCACCCGCCTCGTCACGGCACGGGATCACCACGGTGACTCCCGGCTCCTCCTCTGGTTCGGTCACACCGAAGACCGTAGGGCCGCGACACCCCGGAACGGGTCAGCGAATCGGTGACAAAAGTATGACGGCACCTGGACCGACGCCCGTCCTCCCCGCCTCCGGCCGCGCGCGGCCCTAGGGTGTACCCGTGCCGAAGACCGCCGAGACCGCCACCCGGGCCGACATCGCCTGTGCCGCCGCCGGGCTCGCCCTCGTGGCCGCCGCCGTGGAAGTCCCGCGAATTCTCGGCGAACAGTGGAGTCGTCGGCTGTACGCGGGAGCGGCCCCGCTGTTCGGGCAGTGGCTCGGCCATATCGGCTGGGGCACCGTGCCCGCCGTGGCGATCGCGGTGGTCGTGGTCGCGCGCGGGCCGGAGCTGGCGCGGCGCGCGCCGTGGCGGCGGCTGCTCGTGTCCGGGTGGCTCACCGCGGCGGCGTGGGCGTTCGCGCTGGCCATGATCGATGGCTGGCAGCGCGGTTTCGCCGGGCGGCTGACCACCCGCGACGAGTATCTGCACGAGGTCGGCGGCGTCACCGATATCGCCGCCACGCTGCGCGGATTCGCCGGGCGCATCCTGGATTTCCAGCCCGATTCCTGGACCACCCACGTCTCCGGTCATCCGCCGGGGGCGTTGCTGACGTTCGTGCTGCTGGATCGGGTCGGGTTGGGCGGCGGGGCGTGGGCGGCGGCGCTGTGCACGCTGGTCGGGGCGAGCGCGGCGGCGGCGGTGGCGGTGGCGGTGCGGGCGCTCGGCTCGGAGGACAGCGCCCGGGTGGCGATGCCCTTCCTGGTGCTGGCCCCGGCGGCGATCTGGGTGGCGGTGTCGGCGGACGCCTTGTTCGCGGGGGTTACGGCGTGGGCGGTGGCATTGCTCGCGCTCGCGGTGCGGCTCGGGAACCGTTGGCTCGCTCAGGCTTTCGGGTCGGGGGTGTTGTTCGGATTCGGGATCTACCTCAGCTACGGTCTGGCTCTGATGGCGGTCCCGGCGGCCGGGGTGCTGATCCTCGGGATGCTGCGCGCGCGGCGGGCGGCGTCGATGGCGCGGCCGCTGTTCGCGGCGGCGGTGGGCGCGCTCCTGGTGGCCGGGGTGTTCACCGCGGCCGGGTTCTGGTGGTTCGACGGGTATCACCTTGTGGTGCAACGCTATTACCAGGGCATCGCCGCGGAGCGGCCGTTCTCGTACTGGGTGTGGGGCAATCTCGCGGCCACCGCCTGCGCTCTCGGGCCCGCCGCCGTGGCGGCGATCCATCGCGTCCCGCGCGCGTTCCTCCGCCCGTTGCGTCGAGACTCTTCGGAAGCCGATCACCCTGCGCCACAGGGAGATTCGTCGACCCCCGTCGTCCCCGAGGCACGCCGACCGGTCCCGATACGGGAAACCCCGAGCGGCGGCGCCGCGACCGTCACCCGCGCACCGAACGTTCCCGCGCGGCCGCTCCGGCGACGCCTGGCGAGCATCGACCCCACGGCGGTTCTCGCGGCCGCGGGCCTGGCCGCCATCCTCGCCGCGGACCTCAGCGGACTGAGCAAGGCCGAGACCGAACGGATCTGGTTGCCGTTCGACATGTGGGTGCTCGCCGCCACCGCCCTGATGCCCGCGCGCGGGGCGCGCTGGTGGCTGGCCGCCCAAGCCGTGGCGGCCCTGCTGATCAACCATCTGATCCTGACGAATTGGTGAGCCGATGCGCATTCTGGTGGCCGACGACGATCCGGTGGTCCGGGAGGTGGTGCGCCGCTACCTCGAACGCGACGGGCTGACCGTCGTCGAGACCGCCGACGGCCCGGCGACGGCGAAAGTGCTGGCCGACAACGACATCGACCTGGCGATCCTCGATGTCATGATGCCCCCGCCCGACGGCGTCGAACTGTGCCGGGCCGTCCGCGCCGGACCGCATCCCGACACGCCGATCATCCTGCTCACCGCGCTCGGCGAGGAGGACGACCGGATCATCGGATTGCGGGCGGGCGCGGACGATTACGTCACCAAACCGTTCAGCCCGCGCGAGCTGGCCCTGCGGGTGGCCTCGGTGCTGCGCCGCGCCCACCCCGCGCCCGGCGGCGAGGACGAGGTGCTGCGCGGCGGCGCGGTCGAGCTGCGCCGCGCCTCCCGCACGGTCCAGATCGACGGCGCGCCGGTCGATCTCACCGCCCGCGAATTCGATCTGCTGGCCTTCCTGCTCGCGCACCAGCAGCGGGTGTTCAGCCGCCAGGAACTGCTCGCCCAGGTGTGGGGCTGGACGTTCGGCGACCTGTCCACGGTGACCGTGCACATCAAACGGCTGCGCGCCAAACTCGGCGACGCGCATCGCATCGACACCGTCTGGGGTCG
The DNA here is from genome assembly GCF_053588115.1 of Nocardia sp. NPDC003482. Classification (NCBI taxonomy): domain Bacteria; kingdom Bacillati; phylum Actinomycetota; class Actinomycetes; order Mycobacteriales; family Nocardiaceae; genus Nocardia; species Nocardia sp. NPDC003482. Next base: position 294,038 of record NZ_JBSFPI010000006.1, on the reverse strand, counting down.
TGGATACGCCTGGGGCAGAACAGATTCCGACGATGCCGAATGACACCTGGGGGCTGATCGCCTACGCGCTGGCGGGCTCGCTGCCGGTGGTCGGCCTCGGTGCGCTGCTGCTGCGCTGGACCCGCGACCGCTCGCTCGGCACGAGCACGGCCGTGCTGGTGCTCATCCCCACCCTCGCCGCCCTCACCGGCGTCATCGCGGTCAGCGGGCTCATGTTCACCGACGAACTCGAGCGCACCGCCGTCGTCCTGGGCGTGGTGTCCGCGGTGACCGTCCCCGCGGCGGTGCTGCTCGGCCGCGCCCAGGCCCGAACCATGGTGTGGGAGAAGCAGATGCGCGAACAGGAACGCGCCGCCGAACGCTCCCGCCGCGAACTCGTCGCCTGGGTCAGCCACGACCTGCGCACGCCCCTGGCGGGAATCCGCGCCATGGGCGAGGCGCTCGCCGACGGCGTGGTCGACCAGCCCGGCGACGTGGCCCGCTACGGCCGCACCGTCGTCCGCGAGACCCACCGCCTCGCCGCCCTGGTCGACGACCTGTTCGAGATGTCGAAGATCAACGCGGGTGCCCTGCGCCTGGCCCTGGAACCCCTCGACCTGCGCGAGGTCGTCGACGAGGTCGCCGCCGCCGCCGAACCCACCGCCGCCCGCGCCGAAATCGCCCTCGGCACAACCCAACCCGCCGACCGGATCCCCGTCGCGGGCAGCAACCGCGCCCTCACCCGCGTGTTCACCAACCTCATCGCCAACGCCGTCGCCCACACCCCCGCCGGCGGCCGCATCGACATCACCGTCACCACCGCCGACCACCACGCCCTCGTCCGCGTCACCGACACCGGCCCCGGCATCTCCCCCGCCGACCTCCCCCGCATCTTCGAGGCGGGCTACCGCGGCAGCACCGCCCGCACCCCCACCGCCGACGACCTCGGCAGCAGCAGCGGCATGGGTCTGGCCATCGCCGCCGGGCTGGTGGCGGCGCACGGGGGGACCATCCGGGCCGTCCCGGCGGGTGAATCCCGCAGTGCCGGAGCGTGCTTCGAGGTGAGCCTGCCGCTGGCCGGATAGTGCACCTGGGAAGGGCCAGCCGCCCGCTTGACTTCGAGTACTCGAAGTTTCCAGAGTGGATGCATGGCGATTCGGACGGCACCGGGCGAGTACTCGATTCGCGAGGCCGCCGCCCTGGTCGGATTGCCCGCGAGCACGCTGCGCTACTACGAGGGCATCGGGCTGGTGGGCCCGATCATGCGCGGGGAGAGCAGCAAGCAGCGGATCTACACCGACGACGACATCGACCTGCTGGTGTGGGTCTCGTGTCTGAGCGCCACCGGCATGTCGATCAGCGACATGCAGCGGTACGTGAAGAATGGCGCCCGCGGCGCGGCGGGCGCGGCCGATCAGGTCCGGCTGCTGACCGCGCAACGGGACAACCTCGCCCGCCAGGCCGAGCTGCTCGACATCCGCAGGCGATACGTCGACATCAAGATCGAATACTGGACGGCCGTGGCGGCCGGTGACGAGGCCCGCGCCGCGGCGCTGAGCGACCGGGCGCGCGCCCTGGCCGACCGACTGCACGACCGGCCCGCCTCGTAGCCGACGAAAAACGTTGCGCCGCAAGGCGTGCCGTGACAGCTTCCGACCCGAAGACCGGTAGTACCCCATGGAGAAGGAGGATTCGCCATGCGTGGCGTAGTACTCGAGAAGGCGGGCGACATCCGCGTCGAGGACCGCGAGGACCCGACGATCGTCGAGCCGACCGACGCCGTCATCCGGCTCGCGGCGACCTGTATCTGCGGTTCGGACCTGTGGCCCTACCGCGGCGTCGAGGACGCGCGGCATCAGGTCATGGGCCACGAGTACGTGGGCGTGGTCGAGGAGATCGGCCCGGACGTGACCACGATCAAGGTCGGCGATTTCGTCGTCGGCTCGTTCTGGGCCTCGGACAACACCTGCGAGATCTGCCGGGCCGGGTATCAGGCCTACTGCGTGCATCGCACGCTCATGGGCACCCTCGGCACCCAGGCCGAACGCGCCCGTGTCCCGCTGGCCGACGGCACCCTGGTCGCCACGCCGGGGATGCCCGACGCCGACCTCATCCCATCGCTCATGGCGGCCTCCGACGTGCTCGGCACGGGCTGGTTCGCCGCCGTCGCCGCCGAGGCCGGACCGGGGAAGACCGTGGCCGTGGTCGGCGACGGAGCCGTCGGACTGCTCGCCGTCCTCGCCGCCCGGCAACTCGGGGCCGAGCGGATCATCGCCTTCAGCCGCCATGCCGACCGGCAGCGGCTGGCCGTGGAGTTCGGCGCGACCGACATCGTCGAGGAACGCGGCGACGAGGGCGTGGCCAGGATCAAGGACCTGACCGGCGGGCTCGGCGCGCACAGTGTCGTCGAGGCGGTCGGCACCCAGGAGGCCATGATGCAGGCGATCCGCTCGACCCGTCCCGGCGGGCACGTCGGTTTCGTCGGCGTCTCCCACGACGTGGCCATCCCGGGCGACGAACTCTTCGGCGCGGGCATCCACATCCACGGCGGCCCCGCCCCGGTGCGCCGCTTCCTACCCGACCTCGTCCAGCTCATCTGGGACCGAAAGATCAACCCCGGCAAGGTCTTCGACCTGACCCTGCCGCTCGAGGAGGCGGCCGCGGGATACCGGGCCATGGACGAGCGCCGCGCCATCAAGGTCCTGCTCGAGCCGAACGCCCACTGACCTCTCCGGAGGGGACATCATGAGACTCACCGCCACCGAGGAATACCGCGCCTGACCGCTCAGCGCCACTCCGGCGCACCGGTGCCGGACGCGGGACGCAAAGGGGCACAGGCGAATTCGGTGAGTCCCCGCCGCGGTGAGATCGCGGCGGTGAAGCCGAGGTCGCGGCGGGCGCGGTCGGGTGAGGCGACGATGTGGCGGACGTCGCCGGGGCGGAATTCGCCGGTGGTGACGGGCTGTTTGCCGTCGGCGGCGGTGGCGAGCAGGGCGGCGACCTCGGCGATGGTGACGGGGTGGCCGGAGGCGATGTTGACCGGGCGGAAGGCGGACAGGGGGCGCTCGAGGGCGGCCACGTTCGCGGCGGCGATATCGCGGACGTGGACGAAATCGCGTGCCTGGCGACCGTCTTCGAAGACGCGGGGCGCCTCGCCGCGTTCGAGGGCCGAACGGAAGATGGCGGCGACCCCGGAATACGGTGTGTCCCTGGGCATTCCGTCGCCGTAGACATTGTGGTAGCGCAGCGCGGTCACCGTGCCCGCGGTGGCGGCGGCCCACGCGGCGGCGTAATGCTCCTGGGCCAGTTTGCTCGCCGCGTACAGGCTGCGGGGTCGCAACGGGGCGTCCTCGTCGACCGGTGCCCAGGTCAGTACCTCTCCCGTAGGCGAACGATGGTCGAACACACCGCGAGCCAGATCCGCCGGTTCGCGCGGCGCCGGTTCCACGGGTTCGCCCCGGCCGTCGACATAGCGCCCCTCCCCGTACACCACCATCGACGACGCGAGCACCAGATGGCGACAGCCCGCCCGGGCCATGGCCGCCAGCAGCACCGCGGTCCCCAGATCGTTGTGGCTGGCGTAGGCGGGCGCGTCCTGCGGACTCACCCCCGCCCCCACCACCGCCGCCTGATGGCACACCGCGTCGACCCCGCGCAACCGCGCGTCGAGCGCCTCGGGATCGCGCACGTCCACCCGCGCCACCCCGTCGGGGGGCGCGGCCCCGGGGCCGTGCGCGGCGGCCAACATCGTATCGATCGCCACCACCTCGTGCCCCGCGTCGTTCAGCGCGCGCAGCACATGGGTTCCGATGAAGCCCGCCGCACCGGTGAGCAGAATCCGCATCATTCGGCCTTTCTGAAGGAGACGACGCCCGGACGCGAAGCATTCTCGCCGTCCCGGGCGGCGAATCGCGCCTGGACACGGCCGATTTCGTGAAACGTCAGCGTTCCGTCACGACTCGGGCCGTCGTTTGGTGCGGCAACCGCCGGGTAGCCGACCGATGGGCCCACTGCACAGCAAGTTCGACGATGTCCGGCGGCCGCCGGAGGAAGCGAGGTCTGTACATGAGCACCGTGACCGCTTCGACCGAAGTGAAGGTCCCGATCCACACCGCCTACAACCAGTGGACGCAATTCGAATCGTTCCCCCGGTTCATGGAGGGCGTCGAGCGCATCGATCAGATCGACGACACCCACACCCACTGGAAGGTCAAGATCGGCCCGGTCGAACGCGAATTCGACGCCACCATCACCGAGCAGCACCCCGACGAGCGCATCGCCTGGCGCTCGGACGCGGGCCCCGAGCACGCGGGCGTGGTCACCTTCCACCGCATCGACGACTCCACCACCCGGGTCATCACCCAGATGGACGTCGACCCCGAGGGTTTCGTGGAGAACGTCGGCGACAAGCTCGGCGTCCTGGACCGCCGCGTCAAGGGCGATCTGGACCGGTTCAAGAAGTACATCGAGGAGCGCGGCGGCGAGACCGGCGCCTGGCGCGGCGACGTACCCCGCCCCGGCGTCTGACCCGACCTCCCGACAGACTTCCGCCCCGGACGCTTCGGCGTCCGGGGCGGTTCTGTGCCTTCCGTATCCTCAGGCCGTGACCGCGTGCACGGCCTTCTCGATCGCCGAGGGCTGCTTCGGCGAGGTGGGGGCCTGCTTGCGCAACTCGAGCATGCGGGCGCCGATCTCCTGAAGTTGCTTGCGGCTCAACGCTTCCCGGACCTGGGGGAACCACTCCTTCTCTTCCTCGTCGATGTGGTGGTCGACGTTCTCGATGAGCACGGTGGTCTTGGCGGTGAAGTGCTCGTCCGCGGGCTTCATCGCGGCCAGTTCCATCGTCAGCACATCGGCGACGTGGTGCTCCTCGTAGGACTCGAGGATGTCGTCCTCGAGGTCGGGCACGAGCTTGCGGACCTCGGGGTACATGCACTCGTTCTCGATGTAGGTGTGCACGGTGAGCGCCTCGATGATCTTCTTCACCAGCCGCCCCTTGGTGGCGTGCGCCCGGTCGCCCGCCTTCTCGAACTCGCGGAACAGCTTGCGGATCGCCTTGTGGTCCTCGCGCAGCAGCACGATCGCGTCGGTACTCATCGAATCTCCTACTTCGGAACCAGGATGCCGGTCAGGTCCGCGTTGCGGATCTGGGTGTCGGGGTTGGCCTGCGCCTTGCACATGAGCTGGATGGCCGTGACCGAGCGGTCGACCAGCTGGTCGTCGGGTTTGCCGTTGGTCTTGTTGTCCTGCTCGAGGTATTTGCGGACGGTCACGTGCTGCTTGTCGTTGTCCTGCTGGACGAACTCGCTGCACGGGGTGTCCCCACCCTTGTTCACCGCCTCCTTGGTCTGCTCGCAACCGCTCACGAACAGGGAGACCGACAGGGCCGAGGCCGTGATGGCCGCCGCCGCGCAATACCGCAGGGGTCCTCGCGTGATCATGTTGCGGACGTACCCGCGAACGGCAGGTCCAACCGTGACGATTACGCCCCTTGCCTCGGGGTAGAGCCGGGGTACCGGCGTAATACGGCCGAAGTGTCGACCATCGACGAAGGAGCGAGCCGAAGATGGCTGATCCGAAGAATCCTGGGCAGTTCGGCAACCGCGCGGACACCAAGGAACAAGCCCGCAAGGGCGGCCTGGCCAGCACCGGAAGTTTCGGTGCCGCGAAGTCCGCCGACCCGCGCGCGGCGGGCCGCAAGGGGGCCAAAGCACAACCGACCGAGGCAAAGGCCAAGGGCGGCAGACACAGCCACCGCACCACCCGCACCGAAAGCGGCCAACCGAGCGAGGGCTGATCGACCCGACCGGGAGGGGCACCGCGCCCCTCCCCTACGGCCACGAGTACCGCGAGAGACCCTGCGGCGCAAGCGTTCCCACGCGGTACACGGCCGTGGTGACGAACGCTGTCGCGCTGCGTAAGCATGCGGACAGCGGCAGCCCGTCCACGCGATGCCAGAGCGATAGCACCGAGGCACCTCCGGAACACTCGTGCCCAATCGGCCCTACCGCGGCAGCGCTGTAATCGGCCCACCGCCAGCACTCGACCGCGCTGGCGATAGCGCGAACGTCGGACCCGCATTCGGCGGCCGCTCATCTGGACCACCGCGTTCGCTGGTCATCCGCGCTGGGCGGCCCCTGACCACCGTCGGCACTTGACGACACCGCACGCGACCACCGCATCGGTTTGCGGCGTGCCCCCGATCGCACGATCGCTCGTCGCCGCCAGCACAATCGGCATTGCCGTCAGCGGCCGTGGGGTTCGGTGCCGCGCGGGGCTCGAGGGCGATGGCGAGGTAGTTCCGGCAGGCGGCGCGGGCCGGGTTCGGCGCGCCGGGGTCGTTACCAGGGGTAAGGGGATGGGGTGGATAGATTCGGGGGATGCACTGGGACCAGATGACCGCCACGCCGGAGGAGCTGCGGAAACGGGCGGGGCGGTTGCGGCGGGGGGTGGGGCAGTTGGGGATGCTCGAGGCGTTGCTGGATTCGGCGTACGGGCCGTGGCTGGGGGCCATGGACGCGGACGGGCGGGGGACGGCGGAGTTGCGGATGCATCTGGCGGGGCGGTATCGGATCACGGCGGTGGTCACCAGCGCCGGGAAACTCACCCTGGTGACGCTGGTCGAAAACGATTCCGAGCGCGTGCTTTCCACCAAGCCCGCCCTCCGCCGCGGCTGGACCGACACCGACCCCATGCCCAAACAGCCCGACTGGATCGAATACACCGTCGCCTGGCTCGAGGACGTCAGCACCCGCGTGGACCACCACGCCGTCCTGTCCTGGCGCCTCGAGGGCGCCACCCGCCGCCTCGCCGCCATGGACGACACCCTCGAAAGCCTCCGCGCCAGCCTCCGCGAACGCGAACACCACCGCGAAACCCTGGCCCGCGAAATCACCCACCTCCGCACCCAACTGGCCACCCCCACCCGCTGACCACCCCAGCCGCACCCCTTGTTCGAATCCGCACCCCCTGCACGGCCCTGAAACGGGTGCGGGTCCGAACAAGGGGTGCGGCTGGGGTTTGGGTACCGGTGGGTCGGAATGTGGTTTGAGCAGGGGGTTTTCGGGAGGAGTGGCGGTGAAACTCGCTCGGGCTCTAGCATTTTCATTGTCCGGTTCCGAGCAAGTCACGACTTCGAAAGAGCCTCACCATGATTCTCGCGGCCCTGCACGACACCGTCCTCGCTCAGATCGGCAATCCCACCCCCGAGACCCCGCCCGCCGCGGACAAGCTCATGAAGCTGGTGCGGTATTTCACCTGGTTCGTGCTGCTGTCCGGCATTCTCGCGATCACCTACGCGGGCGGTCGCTTCGCGTGGGAGAAGTGGACCGGCGGCGGCTCCAACGCGCCGAAGATGGTGGCGGGAGCCATGATCGGGGGCATCGTCGCGACCAGCGCGGGCACCATCATGAACGCCGTCATCGGCACGTAGCCCGGAATACGGGATAACCGGGGATCCGCCGCGCGAGCGACCCCGGCCGGGCCACAATCGAGGGGTGTCCATACAAGGATCCGACGCCGACTACTCCTGGGAGCTGCGCCACGACGATCGGGTCGTGGAGTACGGCGCACTGTCCTGGAGCGATGAACATCCCTGGACCGGCAAGGCGGCCACCAGCCCGTACGAGATGGGCAGCGAACTGTTCGACCTGGCCTGCGCCTGCGCCATCGAGGACTGCCACGACACCACCATCGACGCCCGCATGGAGGGCCGCCCCGATCCGCGCCCGGTGGGCACGGTCTCGGTCGTCCTGCGCGACCGGTCCGGCGCCGAACTCGTGCACATGACCGCCCGCCTCGAACACGTCCCGGTCACCGCCGAGGACGTCCAGGACGCGATCGAACGCCTGCGCGCCAGCGAGGAGGAGGACCGCCGCGCCGCGGAGGCCCGGCGACTGCGCGCCGAGGAGCCCGAGGAAACCGACCGGTGGTTCACCGAAATCATTGCGCCCCCGGTCATTCCGCGACCCGATCCCCCCGAGCCGCCGCCCGGCGAGCAGCAGCGCATCGCCGACCTCGAGGCCGAGGCCGACGATCTGCGCGAGAGCGTCGTCGACCCCGATCACTGCCGCCGCAAACTCTTCGAGGCCGAACAGCGTCTCGCCGAGGCCCAACGCCGGGAACGGCGGCTCGCCCGCGACGCCGACGAGTCCGCGCTCGACGCCGCCACCGCGCACGTCGAACGCTGCGCGCAGCGCGTGGGTTTCTGGCACGACCGCGTCGGCGAGACCACCGAAACCTATTTGCGCGCAGCCGCTCTCGACGCCGAGGCCACCCGCCTACGCCGCCGCGACTGACCGCCCGGGAGACTACGTCTGGATCGGGGCCAGGATCCCCATCGCCTGCAAGCTCATGATCATCTCGTGCAGCATCCGCGTCAGATCGTTCGCCATGACATCCTCCTCGCTCGCTCGTCCTGGCCGTACCCCGCGGACAAGACCACTACGCGGTTTCGACCGCGATCCAGCGGGCACGCCGAGCCCGTGCCTCGAGATCTCGGCGCCGAACTGCGGCGCGTCGCCCGCGAGACGTTCGGCTGGGACGAACTGCGCGACGATCAACTGACCGCCATGACCGCCGTGGCGCAGCGCCGCGACACGGTCGTGGTGATGCCCACGGGCGCGGGGAAATCCGCCGTGTACCAGGTGCCCGCGCTGCTGCTGGACGGGCCGACGCTGGTGGTGTCGCCGCTGACGGCGTTGCAGCGCGACCAGGTCGGGCAGATCGCCGACAGCGACGCCCCGACCGCGGTGGCGGTGAACTCGACCCTGTCCCGTACCGCCGAGCGCGAGGCGTGGGACACCGTGCGCGACGGGACCGCCGAATACCTGTTCCTCGCCCCGGAACAACTCGCCAAACCCGAGGTCGTGGCCGAGCTCGAGCGGATGCGGCCGAGCCTGTTCGTGGTGGACGAGGCGCACTGCGTCTCGGCCTGGGGACACGATTTCCGGCCCGACTACCTCCGCCTCGGTGACACCATCGAACGCCTCGGCCATCCCCCGGTGCTGGCGCTCACCGCGACCGCGGGCGGACCGGTCCGCGACGACATCGTCGACCATCTGCGCCTGCGGGACCCGGTGCAGGTGGTGTCCGGCTTCGACCGGCCCAACCTGTTCCTGGCCGTGCACCGCGCGATCGAGGAGGACGACAAGCGCGACGCCGTGCACGCCGCGGTCGACCGCTTCCCCGAGCCCGGACTGGTCTACGCCGCCACCCGCGCCGACACCGAAACCCTTGCGGCCGAACTGGTTCGGCGCGGTGTGCGGGCGGCGGCCTATCACGCGGGGATGCGCGCGGCCGAACGCGACCGGGTGCACGACGACTTCCTCTCCGACCGGATATCCGTGGTCGTGGCGACGTCGGCGTTCGGCATGGGCATCGACAAACCCGATGTGCGCTTCGTCGTGCACGCCTCGGTCCCGGATTCGCTGGACTCCTACTATCAGCAGATCGGCCGCGCCGGACGCGACGGCGAGCGCGCCGACGCGCTGCTGTGCTACCGCCCCGAGGATCTCGGCGTGCAGACCTTCCTCACCGCCCGCCGCCTCGACACCGATACCGTCGCCGAGGTCGCCGCGGCCCTGCGCGACCACGACGGCAGCACCGCCGAGGAGCTGGAAACCGAACTGGGACACTCCCATCGGCGCGTCACCACCGCCCTGAACCTCCTCGAGCAGACCCGCCTGGCCCACGCCGACCGGCACGGCCGCTTCCACTACCGCGGCGACGACCCGGCCCACGCGGCCGACCTCGTGCGCGAAACGGCCGAGCGCCGTGACCGACTCGACCGCACCCGCCTGCACGTGCTGCGCGAGTACGCCGAAACCCGTTCCTGCCGAAGGCAATTGCTGCTCGGCTACTTCGGCGAGACCCTGCCCGGCCCGTGCGGCTTCTGCGACACCTGCGTCGCGGGCACCGCCCGGGACCACGAACCGGCCGACGACACCTACGCCCCCGGCACGGCCGTCCGGCACGAGGAGTGGGGCCCCGGCGAGGTCGTGCACGTCGAGAACGACCGTGTCACAGTGCTTTTCGAGTCGGCGGGCTATCGCACGCTGTCGCTGCCGACGGTGCGTCGGGAGGGGCTGCTGGCCCCGGAGGGGTGATCACCCCCGGCCGTGCCGCGACTCGTACGCCTCCCGTTCCGCGGCCGCGCGGCGACGGTCGCGGATGTCGGCGAGTTCGGGATCGAGGCCGTGCTGGAGCAGGCGGTGACGACGGTAGACGTACATCAGCGCGACGGTGAAGAAGATCAGCGGAATGTACAGCAGCGCCATCATCGACAGCCCGATCCACACCGGGCCGGGGACCAGCAGGAACAGGCACAGCACCGGAACGACCGGGATCAGGAAGCGCAGCAGGTAGCGCCGTGCGGCGCCGGGGCCGGTCAGGTCCTCGAGCACCCACTCGCGCAGGTTCGGTGGCAGTGTCCCGCCGAGGGCGTAGCGGACGCGCTGTATCGGATTCGGTCGGTCCATCAGTTCTCCCTGCCGGTGGCCGCCCGCCGGGCCGCCTCGTTGACGCGGGTCAGCACCTCGCGCAGTTCCTCCAGATCGGCCAGGCTCACCCCGAGCCGTTCCACCACCGCGGGCGGGATGCGTTCGGCCCGCGCGCGCAACGCCCGGCCGTCGGCGGTGAGGTCGATCAGCAATGTCCGTTCGTCGTGTTCGTGCCGCCGTCGGGTGATCAGCCCCGCCGCCTCGAGCCGTTTGAGCAGGGGCGAGAGCGTGGGCGAATCCAGTTGGATCGCTTCGGCGATGGCCTTCACCGACATCGGCGCCTCGCCCCACAGCGCGAGCATCACCAGATACTGCGGATGGGTCAGCCCCAGCGGTTCCAGCAACGGTCGGTACACGGCGAGCACGGATCGATTGGCGACCGCGAGCGCGAAACACACCTGTCGGTCCAGCCGCAAGGGGTCCTCGATCTGCATACCGCAGAGCTTAACGCGGCAACAGTTCGTGTGCGAACGATTAGGGCGTTAGCTGTCTCACGCACCTTCGGACCTCACCCGAGGATGGGCAGATCCGCCTCGTCGGCGAGCCGCGTCAGCGTGCCCTGCATGAGCTCGGTGACGCGGTCGTACGCCTCGTCGAAATCCGGGTCGGGCCCGAGTTCGGCGCGCAGGTCGATGGGGTCGAGGAATTCGATGGTGACCTTGGCGGGCAGCGGGAGGTGGCCCGCGAGATCGCTGATGTTCAGGCCCCACGGGGCGGCCAGGGAGATCGGGAAGACCTTGAGGCGCAGCATCCGGTCCAAGCGCAGCAGGCGGGCGATCCACTCGCCGCGGGTGAGGATCAGATGATTCTGGTGCGCACCGTAATTCACCATCGGCACGATCGGCACCTTCTCCTCCCAGGCCAGGCGCAGGAATCCGGTGCGGCCCGCGAAGTCGATGCGGTCGCCCTCCCAGGCGGGCCGGTGCACCTCCCAGTCCCCGCCGGGATACACCAGCACGACCGCTCCGGAACGCAGTGCGGCACGGGCGTTCTCGGGGTCGGCGGCCATCGTGCCCCACTTGCCGAGGATCGAACCGAGCACGGGGACGAGCATCACCAGATTGTGGGCGAGCTGATAGAACGGCCGCTCGGGCCCGAAGTGCCGGGCGAAGGCGACGGTGGTCACCAGCACCTCCGGGGAGGTGTTGCCGCCGGAGTGGTTGCCCACGATCAGCACCGGCCCCTCCGCCGGAATGCGGTGCAGCCCACGGATTTCCGGCCGGAAGTACAGGCGCAGCAGCTGCCAGTTGGGTTCGGTCATGCGGGCGATGTAGGCGGGGTCGCGGTTGCGCATATCCGCCTCGGGCACCCGCCGTCGCACCTGGTCGCCGACCCATTCGACGACCGTCTCGAGCGGTGCGGAGGAAATCGGTAGCAGTCTCATCAGGCGGCCCTCGGGTTCTCGGCGAAAATCTGCCGGGAGTGATACCCGTCACCCGGCCGCCTACACCTCAGGCGTCGAACGGCTCCACCGCGCACGACTCCACCCGGCAGGTCCGCACGCTGATCCCGTTGCGCCGCAACCGATCCGCGCGCAGGCCCGCCGGATACCCCGACCCGCGATACCGACTCCCGCGCCGCCGCCACCGACGGAAAACGTTCTTCACCGCAATTCACCTCGAGAACTGAACGACCTGCACCGGAACCGCCCGCGCCCGGAACGGCTCCGGTACCGATACGTCGTCGGGGAACGGCGCTGGTGTTACAGGGTGGCCGCGGCTCTCACCGGGAACGACGGCGCGGCGGTTCGGTTCGGGCGCACGGCCTTCCCGGCGATCACGACGGCGTGTGGGCGACGGCCCCGAGGCTCAGCGCAGGTGGGCGTCGAGGAAGGCGAGAGCGTCCGGGAGGGACGCGAGGAACGCGCCGCTGTGGTCGGCGCCCGGGTAGCTCTCGACGGTGACGCCGATGCCCGGGTTGGCGGCGCGCAGGGCGGCGGCGTAGGCGTCGGTGCCGGTGGGCGGGACGTCGATGTCTGCGGTGCCGTAGCCGAGGAGGATGTCGGCGGGGAGATCGTGGTCGCGGTAGCCGGTGAGGGCGGCGATATCGGCGTCGAAGGTGGGGGTGGGGTGATCGGGGTCGGCGACCAGATCGGCGGGGCGGCGACCCGCGGCGCGGGCGACCAGATCCGAAAGGCATTGCGTGGCAGCGGCTTCCACGTAGTCGCGGCCGAAGTCCGACAGGTAGGGCGTGACGCGCTCGGGGGCCAGCTCGCGCAGCGCGGCCAGGAAGTAGGCGGCGTAGCCGACCTGGTTCTGTGCGCCGGTGGAACCGCGGCGGAACATGGCGCGCAGGCTGTGCGGCGGGTCGGTGCGCAGCCCGGTCGCGACCACCGCGCGCAGACCCGTCGCCGCGCCGCCGCCGCTCTCGGCGTACCGCCCGGCCGCGCTCATCGCCGCGTGCGCCCCCTCGGACTGACCCACGATCGCCCACGACCGCGAGAGCGGTACGGGCACGGTGCGGAGCGCCGCGACCGCGTCGAGGATCGACGCCCCCTCGACCGCACTGTTGTAGTAGCTGAACTGCCCCTCGGTCCCCAGCCCCTGATAGTCCGGCGCCAGCACCGCGTACCCCCTGTCGAGCACCCGATTCAGATAGGCGCTGTTCCGCTCGCTCTGCGGCCGCCGCGACGGCGCACACCCGTCCCCGATCCCCACGGTCCCGTGCGCCCACACCACCACCGGCCACCCACCCACCGGCGGCACCCCGTGCGGCAGATACAACGCCCCCGACCCCCGCGCCGCCCGCCCCCACTGATCCGTTGTCCCATACCCGATTTCGATCCCCGCCGCAGCCGCCGCAAACCCCCACCGCGGATCCAACACCCCCACCCCACTCAACCGAGCCTCCCCCGGCCCCTCCCCCACCGCCGCAGGCACGGCACCCCCCACCCACAAACCCACCGCGACCACCACGGCCGCCATCCGACGACGCGACACAACGGGCATGGGGCTCAACGTACCGTCCCGCTCCGGCCGACGTGGGGAGGCACGGCAGAGAAGAGGGTCACGCCGCTGGAGATGGGTGGCCCGGGGCGCGGCACGGAACACGGTCCCGCTCGAGGGGTAGCCCGGAAGCGCAACACGGGACACGGTCACGCCGCTCGAGGGGTAGCCCCGCGGCGAGACACGGACACAGTCACGCCCTTCGAGGGTGGTCCCGGGGCGCGGCACGGGAGACGGTCACGCCCTCGAGGAGGTGGCTCCAGGGCACGACACGGAGACGGTTACGCAGCTGGCGGGCGGTGGCTCCGGGCGCGGCACGGGCCACCGTCACGCCGATCGATCGGCGGTCGCGTAGCCGTCGGTGCCCGCTACGCGAGGGTCGTGGGGTCTATACCGGCGGCCTCCAGGGTCGGGGCGATCAATTCCGTTGCGGCCCAATGGGCTACGTGTGGTGGGTAGGGGCTCGGTAGGTTCAGGACGATGTGGGTGAAACCGGCGGCGACCAGCTCGGCCAAGGTGGCGCGGATGCGGGCGGGGTCGTCGTAGGAGATGACCGTTTGTACCGAGCGGGTGATCTCGCGCGGGTCGCGGCCGCGGGCCGCGCAGTGGGCGTCGAGGGATTCGTTGTGGCGGCGGAGGGTTTCGATCGAGGTGAGTGGCGGGCCGATGACGTTCCAGATGTCGGCGTGTTCGGCGACTATCGCCAGGGTGGCGCGGCCGGAGCCGGCGATGAGCAGGGGTGGGTGCGGGTGTTGGACGGGTTTGGGGTTGCAGCGGGCGCCGCGCAGGCGGTGGTGGACGCCGTCGAAGTCGAAGACGTCCTCGGTCCACAGCCGCCGGATGATCTCGCAGGATTCGGTGAAGTCGGCGACCGCTTCGGCCCACGGCCGCAACGGGATTCCGTACGCCTCGTACTCGGGGACGACCATCTCGCCATAGCGCGGATCGCTGCCGGGCAGCCCGCCGATGCCGATGCCGACATCGAGGCGGCCGCCCGAGATCACGTCGACCGTGGCGGCGATCTTGGCCAGGACCGCGGGGCGCCGAATCCGATTGTTGGTCACCAGCAGTCCCAACCGCAGCCGCCGCGTCTGCGCCGCCAGCGCGGCCAACAGCGTCCACCCCTCGTGCACCGGATCGTCCAGACCCGCGTCCGGACCGACCCGCGGCAGCAGATGATCGTAGAGCCACGCGTGCTCGATCTCGGGAATCTCGTCCGCCTCCCGCCACACCCGCACGATCTCGTCATAACCCACCCCCGCCGGAGTGGTCTTGATCCCGAAGCTCGGCCGCACCGATTTCTCGCTCATGCCCCGACCGTAGGATCTGGAGCGCCCTCCAGGTCAAGACGGTGGAGGCCCCGGTCCAAGGCCGGAGCGCCCTCCAGGTCAAGACGTGTCGGTACCTCCCTCTAAGGTCCCCCCATGGACCGCGCCACCACGGCCGTCGCCGATCTCGTTCGCGCCATCCCACCGCTGGACGACCTCGAACGCGACCACCTCGCCCGCACCCGTACCTGGCTCGCCGAGACCGACGACATCTTCCGCCGCGTCCCCCCGGCCACCCCCAGCCTGCACCTCGTCTCCTACATCGCCCTCGTCGACCCCGAGAGCCACGCCATCTACCTTGGCGCACACCGCAAATCGGGCCTGCGTCTTCCGATGGGCGGCCACGTCGAACCCGGCGAGCATCCGCGCACGACCGCGCGGCGCGAGGCGGAGGAGGAGCTCGGCATCGCCGCCGAATTCACCGTCCTCGGCGACGCCCCAGTCTTCCTCAGCGTGAGCAACACCGTCGGCTCCGACCCGCACGTCGACGTCTCCCTCTGGTACGTCGTCCGCGGCGACCGCACCCGCGAATACCCCCTCGCCCCAGCCGAATTCGACGGCGGCGAATGGTGGGACATCGACACCCGCGCCCTCCCGCCGACCGACCCCCACCTGCCCCGCTTCCTCACCAAACTCGCCGCGGCCCTCACTCCGGGTCACAGCTCCGCACACAACACCGAATGAACTCCCCCACAACCGGATTCGTCTCGGTCGACCCCGGCCACGCCACCGCCACCCGGCTCGGCCCGATGCCGCGCACCGGCCGGTAGACGATCCCGGGCCGCGGGTAGTACCGGGCGGACGACTCGGGGGTGAAGCTGATGCCGAACCCATTGGCGATGGCCGTCAGCCATTCATCGGTATTGCGGGCGACCGCGCCGACCACGGCCGTATGCGAGGGCCGTTCGTCGGCGCCGATCCAGAAGTCGCGCCACCGGCCGTTGTCGGGCGGGGCCGCGACGAAGGGCTCACCCCACAGCTCGTCGAATTCGATGTCGTCCCGCCCGGCGAGCCGATGGGATTCGGGCAGCGCGACCCAGCGCGGCTCGGTGAACAGCTCCCGAATCCGGTAGTCCTCCTGCCCGGGAAACGGCAACCGCACCAGGGCGACGTCGACCGCGCCCGCGTCGAGCCCGGCACTCGGATCGGTCCAGCCGAACTGGCGCATATCCACCCGCCACCCCGGCTCCACCGCGCCGAAGGCGGCCACGATGCGCGGGGTGAATTCGTTTGCGGCACTGGCCACGAACCCCACCCGCAGCACGCACGCGGCCCGGCTCGCACTGCCCTTGGTGGCCCGCAACGCGCGATCCCAGCCCGCCAGCAGCGCGGGCGCCTGCTCGGCCAGCACCGCCCCCGGCTCGGTGAGCGTCATGCCGTCGCGCGAGCGCACGAACAGCTCCACCTCGAGCAGCCGTTCCAGCTGCCGGATCTGCTTGGTCAGCGCGGGCTGGGACAGGTAGAGCCGCCGCGCGGCCCGGGTCAGGTGACCCTCCCGCGCGACCGCCACGAACGATCGCAGCAGCCGCGTATCGATATCCATTCCCCGAGGTTATGAACGCCGGTATTGGACCGCACCGCCGACCCGCCGCCAGGCTGGTCCCGTGCGCAACGACACCCTCCCCACCCCTCGCCTCGCCGTCGCCTACCACTCCGGCTACGGACACACCGCCGTCCTCGCCGAGGCCGTCGCCGCGGGCGCCCGCGACGGCGACGCCACCGCCCAACTCGTGACCGTCGACCGGATCACCCCCGACGGCTGGGCCGTGCTCGACGCCGCCGACGCCATCGTCTTCGGCAGCCCGACCTATATGGGCGACGTCTCGGCCGCCTTCAAGACCTTCGCCGAGGCCACCTCGTCGCGCTGTGTGCGAGGCGCCTGGCGGGACAAGGTGGCCGCCGGATTCACCAACTCCGGCGGCATGAGCGGCGACAAGCTGCACGCGCTGATGTCACTGGCCGTGCTGGCCGCCCAGCACCATATGCATTGGGTGAACCTGGGTTTGGTCGCGGGCTGGAACAGCAGCACCGCCAGCCGCGACGACCTCAACCGGCTCGGCTTCTTCCTCGGCGCGGGCGCGCAGACCGACACCGATCTCCCGCCCGCGGGCGTTCTCGGCTCCGATCGCGCGACCTGCCGTCACCTCGGCCACCGGGTGGCCGGGGTGACGGCACGGCTGATCAGTTGTACACCGCTCCGAACGACGGCACGCTGATCGTCCCCAATTGGTATTGGTAGCCATCGGGATTGGCGTCGCTGACCGGAACCGGCCACCGATGCCACAGCGAGCCGTACACCGCCGCCACGATCATGCCCGCGCCCGGATCGAGCGCACGGGTGCGGATGGTCGTGTCGACCGGCACGTCGTTGTGCTCGACGAGATCCTCGGTTCCGCTGCGGCCATTGGACAGATTGATCCACACCACCTGAAGGCGCGCGCCCGCCTGGTTCGGCGCGATGGTGCCCGGACCGCCGAAGAAGCCGAACCGGAAACCGTCGTAGCCCAAGGCGATTCCCGAGCCGTACACCCCGGGCCCGTCGCCGCGGCCGATATCGGACTGGGCCGGGATCTGGAACGGCTGCGCGGGCAACGCGACCGGGGCCGCGGCGGGCACCGCGCCCGCCGCCACCAGCCGATCGATGGCCTGGAGCGCGGCCGTGTCGCCCGCGGCCGCCGCGCGCAGCCGCTGCACGGCCTGCTGCCAATCCACCTGCACCGCACCGGGCGCCGGGGCCTCGGCGCTCACCTGCGCGGCGCCGCCGACGGTCAACGCCGCGACGGCCATCAGCCCCGCGACCGCGCGAGCCGGACGCACACTCGAATGACGCATGACGAACTCCTCCCGTTGACACACTGCTGAACCGACTACCCCACCGAGGGACGAAAATGCCGACCGCCCCGGTCATGTCCCCAGACCATAGCCGCACCCACCGACAAACTGTGGGACCGCGCCAACGCCAAGCCGCATTGACCGATTTCTGCCGCCCGGAACGATTGCGAGGCGGCCGGGCAGGGTAACCGACGAGCAAGCTGGGCCGTCAATGGGAAAGGGGTGGTCGATGTGACCCGGGCCGCCGCGTACGCCGCGGATCTGCTCGTTCGGCAGCATCGACGGATCGAGGGACTGCTCGGCGAGGTGAAGTCGGGCAGTGCGCGCGAGACCTCGTTCGCCGAGCTGGTCCGCCTGATGGCCGCGCACGAGAGCGTCGAGGAATCGCTCGTGCACCCGGCCGTCGACCGGTGCGGCGCCGCGGGCGCGGGCACCCGGGTGCACGAGGAGCGGGAGCTGCTCGCCACCTTGTCCGAACTCTACGAGCTGGGCGTCGACCACGTCGAATTCCCCGGTCGCTTCGGCGAATTCGCCGATCGGGTGGCGATGCACATGGCCACCGAGGAGGTTCGGGAGCTGCCGATCTTCCGGCACGCGGCCTCCACGCTCGACGCCCGCCGGATCGCCGCCGCCATCGAACTCGTCGAGACGTTCGTGCCGCAGCGCGAGCCCGTGGAGGGCGAAACCGCGGTCGTCGCACCGCCGTTGCCGCTGTTCACCCGCCTGTGCGATGCGGTGGACGCCGGATTGGGCCGGAGCTGAGCACATTTCGGGCAAACCGATAACGGTTTGATAAAGAGGCGGGCGGGTACCCCACGGGTATGACAGTCCCCGACCTCCGGATCCCGAAAGTTCGGCCGGTGGACCGGGGCACGATGATTCTCGCCGCAGGACTGTGCGTGATCTTCGGCCTCGGGCTGCTCGCCCTGACCCGATCGATGCCGCTCACGCTGGGCTGTGTCGCGCTGCTGGCCACCGGTGTGCTGGTCACCTCGCGGGCACTACCCAGCTGAATACTCCGGCCGCACACCGGCCTTCGCGTAGGCGGCCACCACCTCGGCCTGGATGCGGCCGCGATCGGACACGTGATAGCCATTGCGGCGCGCCCAGGCGCGAATGGCGGCGGTCTGTTCGGGGACCGCGACCGGTGCGGCCGGGCGGGCGGCGCGGCCCGTCCTGCGGCCGTGTCCGGTCCACGCCTCGAACTCCGCGCGCAACCGGCCCGCGTTGAGCACCGACAGATCGATCTCGTACTCGACGCCGTCGAGGGCGAACGACACCGTCTCCTCGGCCGTGGACTCACCGTCGAAATCGTCGACGAGTTCCACAACGACCTTGCGCGCCATGCGGTTTCCCTTCCGAGTCGTGGGCCGAGGCCGAAACGTGCGGTAACCGTAGCATCACCGTTCGGGTTCGGGCGTGCCGGTGCGGTAGCGCTCGGGCGGCGGTTGCGTCGATACTGATCGCGTTGTGTTCCGGCTATTCCGAGGTGGAGTGCCATGCGTGATCGGGTCACTCCCGTCGATTTCCTGTCCGCGGACACCTGGGGCGTCTCGGGGCCGGACTTCCTGCGGTTGTATCTGCTGGTCGCGGTCGTCGCCCTGCTCACCGGCGTCGTGCTGCGGACCCGGTTGACCCGCGCGCACCGCGGGCCGGTCGACATCGCGCTGAATCCGGTGGAGACCGCGATGCTGTTCGACGATCGGCGAGCGGTGCTGGCCGGGCTCGCCGAACTGCGCGGCGGGCAGATGATCGACTCGGCGGGCAACCCCTACCGGCCGCCGAATCCGTCCGCGGACCCGTTCGTGCGGTCGCTCTACGATCGGCTCGCCGCGGGCGGCCGGCGCGATGTGAGCAGCCTGCTGGCGGCGTCGACCGTGCCGCTGGCGCAGTTGCGGGCGCGGCTGGTCGATCGGGGACTGCTGGCGGGTCCCGCCTTGCGGCGCGATCTGATGGTGGCCGGACTGCCGGGCGCGGTGATCTTCGGGCTGGGCGTGATTCGGGTGATCGCCGGGCTGGCCGGTCGGCATTCGGTGGGGTTCCTGGTGGTCCTCGTGATCATCGTCGCGATCTGCAACGGTCTCATCATCCGCCCGGTGCGCCTCACGCCGTTCGGCAAGGCCGCTCTGGCCGAAACCACCAGGCGCAACACGCATTTGCGGCCGTCCAACGCCCCCGCCTTCGCCACCTACGGCCCGACGAGCGCCGCCATGGCCGCCGCCCTGTTCGGCGCGGCCGCCATCTGGTCCCTGGACCCCGCCCTCGCGGCCGCCACCGGCACCCTCGCCCCCAGCGCGGGCGGCGGCGGTTCCTCGGGCGACAGCTGTTCCAGCGGCAGCGACAGCAGCAGCTGCGGCAGTAGCAGCAGCTGCGGAAGCAGTTGCGGCGGCGGGGGTTGCGGGGGCGGCGGTTGCGGTGGGTGACAGCGGCGTACCGCCCGTCCCGCGCGGATTCGGCCGTGGGCGGGCGTCTTTCGGAGAGCGTGGCCGCCGAACGTCCCGGGAACCGGCGGTAGTCCGGTGAACGGCCCGTTGCCGCCGCACGCACTCGGCATCGGCTGGCGGCGCGAGATCTGCGGCGTCATAGCGGAACTGACCGGGCTCGGATTCTGTGAGGTGATCGTGGAGTCCCTGCCGCCGCGACGCCGGTGGGGCCGGACGACCGTCACCCCGCCCGCGGAGTTGACCGCCTTGGCCGCACGCGGCACAGCCGTTGTGCCGCACGGGGTTTCGCTGTCGCTGGGCGGAGCGCAGGAGGTGGACCCGCGGCGGGTCGAACACCTGGCGGCCGCCGCCCGCGCACTGAGCGCACCGCTGGTGAGCGAGCACATCGCGTTCGTGCGCGCGGGCGGCCTGGAGGCCGGTCACCTGTTACCGGTGCCGCGCACTCGTGAGGCGCTGGATGCGTTGGCGCGCAACATCTCTCGCACGACCGCCGACCTCGACGTCCCCCTCGCGGTGGAGAACATCGCGGCCCTGTTCGACTGGCCCACGGCCGAGTACACCGAGGCCGAGTTCCTCCAGGAGCTGGTCGAACGAACCGGCGTCCACCTGCTCATCGATATCGCCAACGTCTACGCCAACGCCCGCAACCGCGGCCTCGACCCGCTCACCGAACTGTGCCGCCTGCCCGCCGAACGCATCGCCTACTGCCACGTCGCGGGCGGGCACGAATCCGGCGGCCGCTACCACGACACCCACGCCGACCCCGTCCCGGCCGAAGTCCTCGCGCTGGTCACCGAATTCACCGCCCGCCACCCCGTTCCCCTCATGCTCGAACGCGACGACAACTACCCACCCGCCCCCGAGCTCCGCGCCGAACTCGACGCCCTCGCCGCGGCCGCGAACCGCCCCTCCCTCACCACGGCCGCGCCATGACCGAGCCCACGTCCGTCCCGCGCGAAACGCGACCTCGCCGCGCGGCCGGAAACACGGATGGTCCCAGGACCGAATCCCTCGCCGACCAGCAGGCGGCCCTCGTCCGCGCCCTGGTCGCGGGCGGCCCGATCCCCGCGGGCTTCGACGCCGACGCCGTGACCGCGACCGCCCACGCCCTGCTGCACAAGCGGTCCCGCGAGATCGCGCACCGCTACCCGCTGCTCGCGCACGCGTGCGGACCCGCGTTCACCGCCGAATTCCTCGCCTGGGCCCGCACCCGCCCCAAGACCACCACCGCCGCCGACGCGGCCGCCTTCGCCGAGCATCGGGGCCTGCCCGCGCCGAAACCGCCGCGCCGCAGGCTCTTTCGCCACTGAGCGCGATCACCGATCCGCCCGGAACAACAACACCCCGCTCGGCGTGAGCCCCCCGCTGCTGGCCACCGCGACGCGCGCGTCCGGAATCTGCCGGGCCTCGGCCTGCCCGCGCAGTTGCAGGACGGCCTCGCGGATCAGGCCCATGCCGTGGGTGCGGCCGTGGGAGAGCTGGCCGCCGTGGGTGTTGAGCGGGAGCACACCGTCACGGGCGATGTTCTTGCCCTGGGCAAGAAAGTCTTTCGCCTCGCCGATGCCGCAGAAGCCGAGCGCCTCGATCCAGGACAGACAGTTGAAGGTGAACCCGTCGTATAGTTCGGCCACGTCGACATCCTCGGGCCGCAGATCGGTGCGGGTCCACAGGTGGGCGGCCTGGCCGAGGACCTGGGGTTCGTGGGTGAGGGTGCTCTGATCCCATTCGACGCGTTCGAGGATCTGGGTGCCGACCGCCTCGACCAGAACCGGCGGCTGCGCCAGATCGTGGGCGGTCTCGCGCGCGGACACGATCACCGCGATCGAACCGTCGCAGGGCACGTCGCAGTCGTAGAGCCCGAACGGCGTGGTGATGGGCCGCGCGCTCAGATAGTCGTCCATCGTGAGCGGATCGCGGTAGATGGCCGTCGGATCGAGCGCGGCGTTGGCGCGCTGATTGAGCGCGATCCACCCGAGCGTCTCGCGGTCGGTGCCGTAACGATGGAAGTGCCGTTGCGCGTTCTGCGCGAGCGTGTGCGCGGCCGAGGTCGCCCCGAACGGGGCCAGCCAGCCGTCGGTGCGCGGCCCCGGCGACGCGAGACGGCCCGTGCGAATCAGTTCCGCGTAGGTGGCCTCCCACAGCGTCCGGAAACACAGGACGTGCCGGGCCAGCCCGCCCGCGACCGCGAGCATGGCCGCGATCACCGAACCCCCGGGCCCGAAGGTGTCGCCGCCGCCGTTGTACCAGGTCGGCCGGATACCCAGCGCCGCCTCCAGCGCGCCGACCCCGCCCTCCCCGAACGGCCCGACCGCGCCCGCCCCGGGATAGGTCGACAACCCGTCGATGTCCTCGAGCCGCAACCCGGCGTCGGCCACCGCCGCCTCGCACGCCCGCACGGTCAGCGCGAGCGGATTCACCATCAGCCGACGACCCAACGGCGACATGCCGACCCCGGTGATCGCGACCTTGTCCTCGAACTTCTCCGACGACACCATGGGCCGCACGAACCGGCGCATCTCCCCCGGGTCGATCTCGTCCACCGGCAACGCGGCGGGCGGCCCGGATTCGGCGGCGGGCCGGAACAACGGCAACCACACCGCGTCGCCGACCCGCTCGAATTCGACCGCCATCCGCATCCCGAGCGCGAGCGTCTCCGGCTCGCAACCGATCGCGTTGGTGGTCAACCGAACCCGCGGATCGTCCTCGAGCGCGACCTGCGCCACCACATACGGCGCGGGCAGTCCGGGCAGCGCGAACCGGTGGTTGACGGTGAAGCCGATGAGCGTGGCGTATCCGGAGACCGCGCGCACACCGAGGTTCCGGCCGCGGCAGTACCGGCACACCGGCTGCGGCGGATGGATCAGCGCCGAACAGGTCAGGCACTCCTGAATCCGCAAGCGCCCGTCCGCGCCCGAGGTCCAGAAGAACTCGTTCTCCGGGGTGACCGTCGGCGCCGGGCGTCCGTTCGTGGTGGCCACATGTTCTCCTCAGCATTATAGTTCGTCATACTGTATTCAGTTCGGTGTATCGCACGCGCACCGAATCGGTCAGCGCGCCAATCCGTTTCGAAGGAGCGACATGGACTCCGACCACCCCGCCCCGGGACCGCTGTCCGGAGTCACCGTGGTGACCCTCGAACAGGCCGTGTCCGCGCCCATGTGCACCCGCACCCTCGCCGACTTCGGCGCCCGGGTGATCAAGATCGAGAATCCGCCGGTGGGCGATTTCGCCCGTGCCTACGACGATGTCGTCCACGGCCTCGGCGCGCATTTCGTCTGGGTCAACCGCGGCAAGGAGTCGGTCACCCTCGACCTCAAACATCCCGACGGCCCCGCGGTTCTGGACCGGCTGCTGGCGACCGCCGACGCGTTCGTGTCCAATCTCGCCCCGGGCGCGGCCACCGCGCTCGGTCTCGGCGCGGCCGAATTGTCCACGCGCCATCCGCATCTGGTCGTACTGGAGATCGACGGGTACGGCCCCGGCGGCCCCCTGTCGCACAAGCGCGCCTACGACCTGTTGATCCAGGCCGAATCCGGCGTGTGCGCGGTGACCGGACATCCGGACGCGCCCGCCAAACCCGGCCCGCCCGTGGCCGATGTCTGCTCGGGCCTCTACGCCGCCCTCACGATCATGGCCATGCTGTTCGCGAGGCGCGGCGGCGCGTCCGTCCCGGGCCCGGCCGCGGTGAGCCTGTTCGACACCGCCGCCGAACTCATGGGCTACGCCCTCACCTACTCCCGCTACACCGGCGTCGACCAGACCCCGCTGGGCATGAGCTCCCCCGCGGTCGCCCCGTACGGGGCCTACCCGACCGCCGACGGCCACACCGTCGTACTGGGCACGACCAACGACCGGGAGTGGCGACGCCTCGCCCGCGACCTGCTCGGCCGCCCGGACCTGGCCGACGACGACCGCTACGCGAGCAACGCCGATCGGGTCCACCACCGCGCCGACCTGGACACCGCCATCGCGAAATGGACCACCCAGCACACACTTTCGGAGATCCAGTCCGCCGCCGACGCCGCCGGAATCGGCAACAGCCGCTACAACACCCCCACCGACGTGATCGCTCATCCGCACCTCACCGCCCGCGACCGCTGGCGCTCGATCGACTCCCCGGTCGGCCCGGTGACCGCCCTGCTGCCCCCGCCCGTGATCACGGGCTGGACGCCGCCCATGGGCGCGATTCCCGCCCTGGGCGAGCACACCGAAACCGTCCTCGCCGCAGCCGGATTCGACACCGAGGAGATCGCGGACCTGCGCCGCCGCGGTGTGTTCGGCACCTTCGGATCGTGATCGTCCTACACCAGTGAGGTTCCGATGGCCGAATGGTTCGTCTTCCTGCCCCAGATCCGAATGACGCTGGGCGACATCGTGATCCGGGCCCGCGCGGCCGAGGACGCGGGCTTCGACGGCATCGCCTTCATCGACCATCTCCTCGCGCCGGGCGCGGAACACCAACCGCTGTGGGAGGCGATGACGGCGGCGACCTGGGTCGCCGCGCACACCGACCGGCTGCGCGTGGGCCATCTCGTGCTCTGCGACGCGTTCCGGCACCCCGCGCTGCTCGCCAAACAGGCCGCCACCCTCCAGGAGGCGTCGGGCGGCCGCTTCGAACTCGGCCTCGGCTCCGGCTCGATCCCCGCCGAGCTGATCCGGTTCGGGATCACCGAGGACCGTGCGCCGCAACGCCATCGGCGGCTCGCGCGAACCCTCGACCTGCTGGCCGCCCATTGGGATCCCGACTCCGACCTCGCCCTGCCGCCCACGCCCGCCGTGCCGATCCCGCTGCTGGTCGGCGGCGTCGGTCCGCGCACCCTGGAGCTGGTCCGCCGCCACGCGAGCTGGTGGAATCTGCCCGCCCCGCACCTGCCCCGGCTGCCCGAACTGCTCGGCGAGATCGGTTCGGCGCGGGTGTCGGTGCAGCAGGCCATCGGATTCGCCGGCGCCGCAAGCGATCCCGAGCGAGTCGCCGAGCTGGCCCGGCGGCGCTTCGGGTATCTCGGCGACGGCCTGGTGTGCGGCGACGCCGCGCGGCTGCGGGCGCATTTCGCCGGGCTGACCCGCCTCGGCGTGGAACGCTTCTACGTGTGGTTCACCGACTTCGCCGACCCCGCGACGCTCGCGGAATTCGGGGAGTCGGTGATCGCCCACGACGCCGCCGCTACACCTTCAGCAGGCGAGCGAGATTGCCGCCCATGATCTTCGCCTGATCCTCGACCGGCATGTCCTTGATCTCGTGGATGTAGCGCGCCGGTTCGGCCAGGCCCTCCGGATGCGGCCAGTCCGAGCCGAACAGCACGTGATCCACGCCGATCAGCTCCGCGGTCCCGGGCAGATCCTCCTCCCAGAACGGGCTCACGTAGAGGCTGCGCTTGACCGCCTCCACCGGATCCTTGAACCCGAAGCCCTCCGGAGCCTTCTTGTACACATCGCGCAACGTGTTCAACAGCGGCTCCAGCCACGAGCTGCCGTTCTCGATGACCGCGATCTTCAACTCCGGGAAGCGGAACAGCGCGCCGTGGCACACCCAAGAGGCGACCGCGTCGGTCACCGGCCGCCAGGCCGTGGTCATCTGGAAGGTGTTGGTCTTGAACGGAAGCATCTCCAGGCTCGACCCGTCCCATTCGGCGTCGAAGCGGGAGTAGCCGCTGTCGGAGGAGTGCATGGTGACCAGCACGTCGTGCTCGACGACCCGCTTCCAGAACGGATCGAACTCCGGCAACGCGAACGAGCGCATCCCCCGCAGCCCCGGCACGGGCGCGGGGCGGATCAGGATCGCGCGGGCGCCGTGCTCGACACACCAATCCAGTTCCTCGATGGCCCGCTCCACGATCGGCAGGCTCACCACCGGCACGGTGAAGATCCGGTCCGAATGCACGAAACCGCCGTCCTGACCCCAGGTTTCGAGCATCCAGCGGTTGAGCGAGTGGATCACCGCGTGGATGAGATCCGGGTGGTGGCGCATGCGCTCCTCGACCAGGCTCGCCAGGGTCGGGAACATGAGCGCGCGCCGCAACTGCAATTCGTCCATGACCTTCAGGCGCTCGATCGGGTCCCGGAACGCGGGCATCGCCTCGATCGGCTTGCCGAAGATCTCGCGGCGGCTCTTGCCCTCCGGATTGCCGTTCTTGAAGTACTCCTCCATCGCGCCGGGCGCGGCCACGTAGTCGAAGGTGGGGTTGGGGATGTACTCGCTGATCTGGCCCAGCACCGCGATCTTCTTGCGGCCGTTGACCTCCACGTACTTGATGGCCCCGTCGTACTCCTTGGGCAAGTACTTGGTCAGGGCCTCCTCGGTCTCGTAGAGGTGGTTGTCGGCGTCGAACAGCTGATAGGGCAGATCTACCTTGGTCATTGAGAATCCTCCTTCACGTATATGAGAATATTATTCTCCCGCGGCCCCGGCCGCCAGTTCCTGCCGGATGCGGTACTTCTGCACCTTGCCGCTGGGCGTGCGCGGCAGATCCGCCACGATGTGCACCTCCTCGGGCCACTTCTGTTTGGCGAGACCCCGTTCGGCGAAGTGGGCGCGGATGTCGTCGAGGGTGGGCGCGGCGTGCCCGGGACGCAGCCGCAACACCGCCGCGGCGTGCTCACCCAGGCGGGCGTCGGGGGCGGCGACCACGGCCGCCTCGGCGACCGCGGGCAGGCCGAGCAGGATCTCCTCGACCTCCACCGCGCTGATGTTCTCCCCGCCGCGAATGATGAGGTCGGTGGTCCGATCGGTGATGCTCAGATAGCCGTCCGCGTCGAGGACGCCGATGTCCCCCGTGTGATACCAGCCCTCGGCGTCGAAGGCGCGGGCGGTGAGCGCGTCGTCGACGTACCCCAGGCACAGATCCGGGCCGCGGGTGAGGATCTCGCCGTCCTCGGCCAGCCGCACCTCCACCCCGGGCAGCGGCTCGCCGTCGGTGAACAGCCTCTTGTGCGCGGGCGCGGTGTGCGCCGAGGCCGTCACCGACGGATGTTCGGTGCTGCCGTAGGAGCGGTAGACCACGATGCCGAGATCGGTCAGCCGCGTGGTGACCGCCGCGGGCACCGGCGCGCCGCCCATGCCCGCGTAGCGGATGAAGCGCAGATGCTCGGGGGTGAAGCCGGGATGGTCGAGCAGGCTGGTGAAGTAATACGGCACGCCCCCGGCCACATTCACCTCGAACTCCGTCATCAGCGCCAGGGCGCGATCGGTGCTCCAGACGTCCAGGAGATGGATCGGCGCGGCATTGAGCACGGAGATGAGCAGCGCGTTGATCATCCCGATGAAATGCCCGACCGGCGCGCAGGTCAGCTGCGCCCCGAAGTCCGGCGGATAGTGCCCGCCCAACTGCCGGGTCTCGAAGCCGAGCGTGCGGTGAGAGTGGATGACGCCCTTGGGGTCTCGCGTCGTGCCGGAGGTGAAGGCGATGAGCGCGGGCGCGTCCGGATCGACCCGCGCCACCCCGGCCATCGGCTCGTCGGCCAGCAACTCCTCGAAGTCGCGACCCACCACGCCGACGATCGGCACCCCGGCGCACACGGTCGGATCGAAGGTGAGCGCGCCGAAGCGCTCGACGGTGACGAACACCTTCGGCCGCGTGGTCGCGAGGATGTAGCCGACCTCCTTGCGCCCGTAGAAGTGCACGATCGGCACCACCACCGCGCCGAGCAGCGCCGAGGCCCAGAACGTCGCCGCGGCCTCCATCCAGTTCGGCAGCTGGAAGGCCACCACGTCCCCCGCGCCCACCCCGCGCGCGGACAACCCGGCCGCGAGCCTGCGAGCCACCCGCTCCACCTCCCGCACCCGGCCCGACCACGGCCGCACCTGCGAGTGCACCTCGAACCGCTGGTCCGGCGCCGCCGCCAGACCCCGGGCGAGCAACTCGCCCAGCGTGTCCCGGGTCCACCACCCCTCCGCCACATACCGTTCGACCAGCTCCGCGGGAATCGTGCGCATGCCGGATATGATATTCTCGCCAATGAGAATTACATATCCAAATGAGAGAACATGTCCCCGGACGGTGAGGAGGTGCCCGTGGGCGCGAGAACCGTTGCCCCCGCGTGGGATCAGGCCGAACTCGTCCGGCTGATGGACGTGCTGCCCGCAGGACCCGGGCGGTATCGCGCCCCCGCGCACGGCCCGTCCGAACGCAATGTGGTCGAGGCCGGGCAGCTGCTGGGCGGCGCGGTGGTCGCCGCGGCCGCCGAACTGCCGAGCCATCGCGTCACCTCGGTCTCGATGATCTTCTCCCGGGTCGCCGCGCACGACGCGCCGCTGACGCTCGACCTCGAACTCCCGCACCGTGGCCGCACCTTCGCCACCGCGCGGGTGGGCGTCACCCAGGACGAGCGACTGTGCGCCTCGGGCCTGGTCCTGCTGGATTCCGGTGCGCCCGAGCTCATTTCGGCCGTCGAGCCGATGCCCCGGGTCACCCCGCCGGATGACCTGCGCCCGCTGGATCTGCCGGGCGCGGTCGTGGCGGGCCGGGACATGCGAGTGGTCGGCGGCTACGACCCCGCGAGCGCGGCGTGCGGGCCGCCGGAGTTGTTCGTGTGGACGCGTTTTCGCGACGCCCCGCGGCGTCCGGAACTGCACGCCGCGCTGCTGACCCAGTCCACCACGCACTGGACCGTCGCCGCCGCGCTGCGCCCGCACGCGGGCCTGACCGAGGCCATGGCCCACCACTCGATCTCGACCGGCATCACGATGGCGACGGTGACCTACCACGACGAGGCCGACGTGCGCGACTGGCTGCTGTACTCCACCCGCGCGATCTACGCCGGGCGCGGGCACGCCCAGGGCGACGGGCGCGTGCACGCCGCGGACGGCCGTCTCGTCGCCTCCTACACCGTGCACGCCATGGTGCGCGGCTTCGCGGCGGACCGGGGCGGGCGCGCGGACGCCGTGCTGTGAGGCGACCGAGGCGGCACCATGGGATGGGAGGAGGCAGCGATGAAGCAATCGGGTTATGTCGAACGGCCGGACTACATCGTCGATGTACGGCGGGTGCGCAACCGGATCCGGGTCACCCACGACGGGGAGGTCCTCGCCGAGAGCACCGCGAGTCTGCTGGTGGCCGAACAGGATCACGGCGTGGTCTTTTACCTGCCGAGCACGGACGTCCGCTTCGAACTGCTGGCGCCGGATCCCACGACCTCGCGCTGCCCGTTCAAGGGCGAGGCCCGGTACTGGCGGCCGGTGGACGGGACCGAGCCGATCGCGTGGGAGTACCCGGAGCCGTACCCGGAGGTCGCGGTGCTGCGCGGGCACATCGGCTTCTACCAGGATCGGGTGAATCTCGAAGTGGGCGTGGCCGTTCCGGCGGTCACCGGGCGGCCATGATCGCCTCAGACCAGATCGAACGGCCCGTCCGCGAGGACCGCGGCCAGCGGGCCGAGGGCGATACCGGCGCTGTCGGCCGCCTCGAGGCAGGCCGCCACATCCTTGCGCAGGAACCGGTCCACCACGGGTTCGAATCCGGCCACCCCGCCGCCGCGCCGAATCGATCCCGCCGCGTAACTGCGGCCGCTGCACAGCGACAGCGCCTCGAGCAGATCCCGCTCGGCGATGCCGAGTTCGCCGCCGATCCGCACCGCGGTCGCGACGAGTTGCGCGTTGGCGGAGAACAGCGCGTTGTTGATCAGCTTCACCGCCAGGGCCGTGCCGAGACCGCCGGTGGCGACGATATTCCCGGCGTAGGCGGACAGCACCGGGCGCACGGTCTCGACCGCGGCGGCGGGACCGCCCAGCAGCACGGTCAATTCGCCCGCCGCGATATCGTGCGGGCCGCCGCTGATCGGGCCGTCGAGCAGGACCGGGCCGTCCGGGTGGGCGGCGGCCAGCGCGCGCAGGGTGGCGATGGAACCCGTTGTGTGCGAGACGATCACGGCGTCGCGGGCCGCGCGCTCCAGCACGCCGCCGGGCGCGCCGAGCACCTCGGTCAGCTGGGCGTCGTCGTAGAGGCACACGATGACGACGGGCTGCGCGGCCGCCTCGGCCGCCGCGTCGGCCACCGTCGCCCCGAGCGCGCGCAGCCGCTCGCGCACCTCGTCGCGGCGCGCGTACACCACCACCCGGTGCCCCGCGCCCACCAGCCGGGCCACCATCGGCTCGCCCATCTGTCCCGCACCGACGAATCCGACGCTCCGCGTCATCGCGAGGCTCCTTCCACGACCTTGCCCCGAGCAAACCGTTTGCCTTACCGTTGCTTATACAGCATCTTTCAGGAGCGCCCATGAGAGACGACGAAATCCCCGGTCTCACACCGCGAATCGCCGCGGCCCTGCACGACAGCGGCAAGGCGCTCGCCGACCGCGTCCGCGCCGACATCCTGCACGGCCCGCGCCCGGTGTTCCTCTACTACCTGGCGCAGTCCTTCGACACCCTCACCGCCACCCTCGCCCGAGGCGGCGTGCCGCGTCCGGCGACCCCGGCCCAGCAGCTGTGCCTGCACCTGATGCTCGAGCACACCGAGCGTCACCGGGACGCGGTGGATCACGACACCGCGCGGGTCCGGGCGGCGCTGCTCGCCGACGGGGCGCACGAGCCACTGGCCGCGTTGGTCCGCCACCCCGGTCAGCCGGACGTCTACGACTTCGTGGGTCTCGGCGACGCGTTGAGCGCCCGGGGAATGGGCGCGTTCTTCGCTCCCGTCGAACCCGACAGCCTCGTCGCGTGACGGTCGCGGTCGTCATCGGCGTGGGCGGCATGGGCCGCGCCATCGCGCGCCGGATCGGCAGCGGGCGGTGCCTGCTCCTCGCCGACTTCGACGCCGCGGCCCTCGACGCCGTCGCCGAGCAGCTGCGCGACGAGGGCCACACGGTCACCTCGCGCGTTGTCGATGTGGCGCACCGGGATTCGGTGCGCGAGCTCGCCGACGCCGCCGCCGCGCTCGGCCCGGTCAGCCGGATCGCGCACACCGCCGGGCTGTCCCCGACGCAGGCGCCCACGGCGGCGATCCTGCGCGTGGATCTGCTCGGGGTCGCGTTGGTGCTCGAGGAGTTCGCGCGGGTGGTCGCGCCCGGCGGGGCCGGGGTGGTGATCGCCAGCATGGCCGCGCGGCTGATCGGCGCACTGCCCGACGATCAGGAGCGGGCCCTGGCCGCCACCCCCGCCGACGACCTGCTCACGCTGCCCTTCCTCGCCCCGGAGACGCTGACCGAACCCGGCGCGGCGTACGCGATCGCCAAGCGCGGCAATGTTTTACGGGTCCGCGCCGCCGCCGGGGCCTGGGGCGCGCGGGGGGCGCGAATCAACTCGATCAGCCCCGGCGTCATCTCCACCCCGATGGGCCGCCTGGAACTGTCGAGTCCGCTCGGGGCGGGGATGCGCGCGCTGATCGAGATGTCGGCCACCGGCCGCGTGGGCACGCCGGACGATATCGCCGCCGCCGCGGACTTCCTGCTCGACGACCGCGCGGGCTTCGTCACCGGCACCGATCTGCTCGTCGACGGCGGCGTGGTGGCCGCGGCGAGTTGATCGCCCGGACCCCGGTCGGCGGAATACCCAGCGGTACCATTTACCGTGGTGCCTACGGTCGGTGGTGCCTACGATCGGGTCGATCCGGAGGTGGTTGCGGCGATGGCCAAGCGAGCGACGGCGGTGAAACGGCAACGCCGGGAACGGGGTTCGCTCAACCCCGACGATATCCTCGCGGGCGCCTTCGAACTGGCCGAGCAGATCGGGATCGACAATCTGAGCATGCCCATGCTGGGCAAACACCTCGATGTCGGCGTCACGAGCATCTACTGGTACTTCCGCAAGAAGGACGATCTGCTCGAGGCCATGACCGAGCGGGCGCTGGCCCGCTACGAGTCCGCGGTGTTCGGCCACGCCGCCCCCGAGGACGCGGACTGGCGGGCCGCGCTGCGCGCGCACGCGCACGCCGTGCGAAAGGTGTTCGCCGACAACCCGATTCTGTGCGATCTGCTGCTCGTCCGCGCCGCCGTGAGCCCGGGGGCCGTGCACGCGGGCGCGGCCACCGCCGACCGGGCGGTCGCCGATCTCGTCGCGGCGGGCCTGCCCCGGCGCGACGCGCTCGACACCTACGCCGCGATCCGCCTGCACGTCCACGGTTCGGTGGTGCTGCGCCGCCTGTTCGACAAGAACGACGGCGATCCGGCGACCGCTCCCGCACTCGGCGTCCCCGACGACCGAACCTTCGAATACGGACTGAACTGCATCCTCGACCACGCCGCCCGGCAACTCGACACCGGTCGCGCCCCCACGCGTAAGACGCCCGCCAAGAAGGCGACCGCGAAACGGGCCCCCCACGCCCGCACCGCGGTGCCCGACCAGCGATGAGCGAACCCTCGGGCCCGGTGCCACATCCGCGTGACCCGGCCGCAATCACCTCCGGCGCGATACCGCATCCGGATGACCCGGCCGCGATCACCTCCGGCCCGGTGCCACATCCGGATGCCCCGGCCGAAACCGCCTCCGGCGCGGTACCGCATCCGGATGCCCCGGCCGAAACCGCCTCCGGCGCGGTACCGCATCCGGGTGACCCGGCCGAAACCGCCTCCGGCGCGGTGCCACATCCGGATGGCCCGGCCGCGATCACCTCCCGCGCGGTACCGCATCCGGGTGACCCGGCCGCGACCGCCTCGGGCGCGGTGCCGCATCCGGTCGGCCTCGCCGAAATCGCCTCGGGCGCGGCCGCTCTCACGCTGGACGCGGCCGGGGTGCCGCGGCATCCGCTGGTCGTGGTGGACCTCGGCCGCAACGAGTGGCGGCACGCGGAGGCGGCGATCGAGGCGCTGCGGGGGCGCACGGTCGTCACGGTCGGCATCGCGGATCGTCCGCTGCCGGTGGCCGCCGCCCCGCTGCTGGAGGCGCTCACCTGCACCCTCGCGCCCGGCGGCCCGGGCGGCGCGTGGGTCGCGGGATCACCGGTCGATCTGAAGGCCATCGCGGCCACTGTCGCCGCCGCGCCCCGGGCCGCCCTGACGCTCGCGGGCCTGCTGGACCTCACCGCGCGGGCGAGCGTGACCGACGGCCTGACCGCCGAATCCCTGGCCTACTCCATGCTGCTGGCCGCGCCCGAATTCGCCGCCTGGCGCGCGCGGACCCCCCGCCGCCGGATCCCGGAACCCGCCGACCCGGTGCTGCTCGACCGCACCGGCGACGTCCTCACCCTCACCCTGAATGTGCCCGAGCGGCACAACGCCTTCGGCCGCGCGGTCCGCGACGCGCTGCTGGACGGTCTGGCCGTCGCCGAACACGATCCGTCCATCCGGGAGGTCGTGCTGCGCGGGAACGGCCGATCCTTTTGCAGCGGAGGCGATCTCGACGAGTTCGGCACCGCCACCGATCCCGCGGCGGCCCATCTGGTGCGGCTGCGGCAGAGCGCGGCGGCCGCGATCCACCGACTCGGCGACCGGGTGCGCGTCGAGGTGCACGGCGCGTGCATCGGCGCGGGCGTCGAGATCCCGTCCTTCGCCGCACGGATAAGCGCCCGCCCCGACGCCCGCTTCCGCCTGCCCGAACTGGCCATGGGCCTGGTCCCCGGCGCGGGCGGCACGGTCGGCATCACCCACCGCATCGGCCGCTGGCGCACCGCGTATCTGGCCCTCACCGGTCAGCCGATCGACGCCGCCACCGCCCTGGAGTGGGGTCTGATCGACGAACTCACCGACGGCGAGCCGTGACCACGCCCCTGCGCGCCTGGGCCGCGTCGGGGGCGATGGCCCTCACCGGCCGAGCCGACGGGCCGCCCTGTGCCGCGCCGGGATTCCCCGCCGCGCGGGTCGCGACCGGCCTCGAACGCATCGCCGACCTGACCCGCACGCGCACCGGGACCACACCCCGGCTGCCGGGAGTGGGCCTGCTCGGGGAACGCGCCGCCGCCATGGGTTTCACGCGGCGCGGCCCGGTCTCGTGCGGCGGGTCCTTTCGGACGATCCGTACCGGTGACGGGTGGCTGGGATTGTCCCTGCCCCGGCCCACCGATCTCGAGCTGATCCCGGCGCTCGTCGAGAAGGCCGCCGTCACGGACCCGTGGGCGGCCGTGCTCGCCTGGGCGCGCGAACGGTCGACACGGGAGGCGGCCGAACGCGTCGAACTGCTCGGCCTCGCCGGGTCGGCAGTACCCGCCCCCCGGCTGGATTCCCGTGCGGGCGTGGTGATCTCGGAGTTCGGCCCGCGCACGCGGCGGCGGGAGCACCCGGTGATCGTGGATCTGACCGCGCTGTGGGCGGGTCCGCTGTGCGCGCATCTCCTCGGCCTCGGCGGGGCGCGAATCATCAAGGTGGAGAGCACGACCCGGCCCGACGGTGCGCGCCGGGGCTCGGCGGAGTTCTTCGACCTGCTGCATCGCGGACACGACATGCTCACCCTGGACTTCGGCGACGACCGCGATATCGACCGGCTGCGCGCCCTGATCGCCGACGCGGACCTCGTCCTGGAGAGTTCCCGCGCGCGGGCACTGCGCCAGCTCGGCATCGACGCGACCGCCTGCGCGGCGGCGGGCACCTCGTGGCTGTCCATCACCGCCCGCGGGCGCGCCAGCAATGCCGTCGGCTTCGGCGACGACATCGCCGTCGCCGCAGGGCTTTTCGTGCCCGACGGCGACGACCTGCTGCCCTGCGGCGACGCGCTCGCCGATCCCCTGACCGGGGTGTGCGCCGCCGAGGCCGCCGCGACCGCGCTGCTCGCCGACCGCGCCCGCCTGATCGATATCGCCATGCTCCACCTGAGCGCCGAGACCGCCGCCGGTCCGATCGAGGAGCACACCGTCCGCCACGACGGGCACCGCTGGTGGGTCCACACCGCCACCGATCGATTCCCCGTCGCCGCGCCCACCGCGCGCACGCGATCATGAACATCCTGTTCCGCGACGTCGAGATCGACGGCGGCACAACCGATCTCCGCGTCATCGGCGACCGAATCTCCGAGATCGGCCCCGACCTGCCCGCCCGCGCCGCCGAGATCGTCGACGGCCGCGGCGGCGCCCTGCTCCCCGGCCTGCACGACCACCACCTCCACCTGCTGGCCACCGCCGCCGCGGCCCGTTCGATCGACTGCGGCCCGCCCGCGGTGACCGACCTCGCCGCCCTGCGCCGGGCCCTGACCGCGCGCCCCGGCACCGGCTGGCTGCGCGGCACCGGCTATCACGAATCGGTCGCCGGGCCCCTCGACCGGCACGCCCTGGACCGGATCGTCCCCGACCGCCCCCTGCGCGTCCAGCATCGCGGCGGGGCCCTGTGGATGCTGAATTCGGCCGCGCTGGAGGCGATCTCGGAGGTTCTCGACGACTCCGCCGACGTGGAACGCGACGCGTCCGGCGTCCCGAACGGGCGGCTGTGGCGCTACGACAGCCGCCTGCGGCCCGCGCTGCCGGACGACCCGCCCGACCTGACCGCGCTCGGCCGCACACTCACCCGCTACGGCATCACCGGCGTCACCGACGCCACCCCCGATCTCGACGCCGCCGCGGTGCGCCTGCTCGCCGACGCGCACCGCGGCGGCGCGCTCCCCCAGCGCCTCACCCTGCTCGGCGCGGAACCCGAAGCGGCGCAGGGTCTTTCGGTCGGCCCGCGCAAACTGCTGCTACGCGACCACGACCTGCCCGACTACGACACCCTCACCGCGACGATCTCCGACAGCCACCGCCGCGACCGCCCGGTCGCGGTGCACTGCGTCACCCGCGAAGCGCTGCTGCTGACGCTCGCCGCCCTCGACGAGGTCGGCGCGCTGCCCGGCGACCGCGTCGAACACGCGGGCGTCGTGCCCCCCGGCGTGGCCGAACACATCGCGCGGCTCGGCGCGGCCGTGGTCACCCAGCCCGGCTTCCTGCTCGACCGCGGCGACACCTATCTGCGCGAGGTCGCTCCCGACGACCGCGACCACCTCTATCCGCACGCGAGCCTGCTGCGCGCCGGGGTCCGCGTCGCGCTGTCCAGCGACGCCCCCTACGGCCCCCTCGACCCGTGGACCGTCCTGCGCGCCGCCGTCGAAAGAACCACGCGCACCGGCCGATTCGTGGGCCCGCACGAGCGCGTGGACGCCGCGACCGCCCTCGCCGCCTACCTCGGGCCGCCCGAGCGGCCGGGCGGCCCGCCGCGCCGCCTCGATCCCGGCGCGCCCGCCGACCTCTGCCTGCTGCGCACACCCCTGCGCCACGCCCTCGCCCACCCCGATCACACCCTCGTCCGCGCGGTCGTGATCGGCGGCCGGATGCCCTTCCTTTTTGGCACCCAGTGACATTATGCTGGCTGCCACACTCTCCCCTCCCCCGGGGCCGACGTCCGCCCGCTGGCGTGACACCCCGAATCCCCCACTCCACGAGGTATTTCCATGATCGAATCCGATACCGCGCTCGCCCTGCTCCGCCTGGTGCTGGGCGTGATCATGATCGCGCACGGCGTCAACCACTGGATCGGCGGCGGCAAGATCGCCGGAACCGCCCGCTGGTTCGCGAGTCTCGGGCTGCGCAACGGCACGCTCCAGGCGTGGTTGAGCGTGCTCACCGAGATCGGCGCGGGCGCGCTGCTGGTGCTCGGCCTGCTCACCCCGTTCGCGTGCGCGGCGGTGGTCTCGGTGATGCTCGTCGCGGGCCTGCTCGCCCACCGGCCCAACGGGTTCTTCGTGTTCAAGGAGGGCTACGAGTACGTGCTGGCGCTCGCCGTGACCGCGGTGGCCACGGCGCTGCTCGGCCCCGGCCGTCTGTCGATCGATCACGCCGCCGGTATCGAGATCACCGGCTGGGCGGGCGGCGGCATCGCGCTGGGCCTCGGCGTGCTCGCCACGGCCGCGCTGCTGGCGGTGTTCTGGCGGCCCGCCGACAAGTAGGCCCGCGTAATCGAGCGCCGGTGAGAATCCCACCGGCGCTCGATTACACTGTGCGACAGGCTATTTCAGCATGCTGCCCGCGTCGATCGGCAGCGGCACGCCGGTCACGTAGCGCGATTCGTCGGAGGCGAGGTACAGCACCGCGTTGCTGATGTCGACCGGCTCCACCCACGGGATGGGCAGGGTGTGGAACATGCGGCAGATCGGATCCAGATCCGCCGGGCCCGGATGCTCGAGGTCCGGGCGGAACAGCTTGTAGGTGCCCTCGTTCATCACCATCGGGGTGTTCACGTGCGTGGGATGCACCGAGTTGACCCGGATGGAGTGCTGGCCCAGCTCGACCGCGAAGGTCCGCATCAGGCCGACCACGCCGTGCTTGGCCGCCACGTAGTGCCCGACGTTCGGGTACGCCTTGAGCCCGCCCACCGAACTGGTGAGGATGATCGACCCGCCGCGCCCGCCGGAGATGATATGTCCCGCACCGGCTTTCACGGTCTTCCAGACGCCGCCGAGGTTGACCCCGATCATGTCGTCCCACAGATCCTCGCGCAGGTCGAGCAGCTGACCGCCCTCGTTGCCGATGCCCGCGTTGGCCACGATGACGTCCAGCCGCCCCAGCTGTTCCACGCCGCCGTCCACCGCGGCCTTCAGCGCGTCGTAGTCGCGCACGTCGACCTCGGCCGTAACGATCCGCCGCCCTTCGGCTTTCACCAGGTCGGCCGTCTCGGCAAGATCCTCCGGCGTCGACATCGCGAACGGCACATTGTCCAACTGCTTACAGACGTCGACCGCGATGATGTCGGCGCCCTCCTGCGCCAGGCGCACCGCGTGGCTGCGCCCCTGACCGCGTGCCGCACCGGTGATGAATGCGACCTTGCCCTCGACCCGTCCGGTCATCGTGGTTTCCTCTGTTCGTCGTTGGGAGTGAATTCGATGTGCAGCTCACGCAGCCCGCGCAGGATGTAGGTGGGCTCGTACTCGTAGCGGCGCGCGTCGCGCGGACCGTGTTTGTCCTCGTCGATGCGGATGTCGAGCATCCGGTCGAGGATGCGTTCGATCGACACCCGGCCCTCCACGCGCGCCAGCGGTCCGCCCGGACAGGTGTGCACGCCGCGCCCGAAGGCCATGTGCTCGCGGGCATTCGGGCGATCGAGCCGGAACTCGTGCGGCTCGTCGAACCGGCGCGGATCCCGATTGGCCGCCCCCGGGCACAGCATGACGACCTTGCCGACCGGCACCTGGACCTCGCCCAGTGAGGTGTCCCGCTTGGTCAGCCGGAACAGGCTTTTCACCGGGGCCTCCAGCCGCAGCGTCTCCTCGATGAACAGCGGGATCTTGCCGCGGTCGGCCCGAAGTTGTTCCTGGAGTTCGGGATTGTCGCCCAGGAAGCGCAGCGCCGAGGTGAGCAGTTTGGCCGTGGTCTCCTGCCCGGCCGCGAACAGGAAGGTCGCCGAGCGCACCACCTCGATGATCTCCGGGGTGGAACCGTCGGGGTACTTCGCCAGCGCCAGCTGGGTCAGCACATCGTCGCGCGGTTCGCGGCGGCGGTCGGCGATGTAGGCGCTGAACTTCTCGTCCAGGAAATCCAGCGGGTTGGCCGAGACGATGTCCTCGTCGAGCGCGCCCACGCGCGCGCCCGGGCGGTCGGCGCCGAGCACGACCCGGAACTGCTTGTGATCCTCCTCGGGGACACCCAGCACATCGGCGACGACCAACAGCGAGAACGGCTTCGCGTAGGAGGCCAGGAAGTCGCACCGGCCGTCGGCGACGAATTCGTCGAGGTGGGCGTCGGCCAGACGCCACATGAACTCCTCGTTCTCCTTCAACCGGGCCGGCGTGAGCAGCCGGTTCAGCAGCGAGCGGGCGTAGGTGTGCTCGGGCGGATCCATCGTGACCATGTGCTCGAACATGGGCATCTTGTGCCGGTGCTCGGCGATCAGCTCGGTCAGATCGTCGCCCTCCACCTCGAACGGCAGGGGCGGGAACGGGCCGCCGAGCGCGACCATCGACGACAGCGTCTCGCCGCTGCGCATCGCGTCGGCGGTCTCCTCGTACCCCGTCACCGCGACGACGCCGTGCGCCACCTCCGTCACCGGGCATTTCGCGCGCAGGTGGTCGTAATAGGGATGCGGATCGGGAACCAGCGTCTGATCCGTGAAGTAGTCGACGGTGTCGAAGTCAGTCATCCTGGACAGCTCCTGCCATGCGTGAGACCCAACCGATAGTAACGTTGTTACTCATTTCAAGAGAATAGCGTTCTCCTGTGTGAGTAGCGAGCTACTTACAGTGGGTTAGATTGATTCTCAGACTCCGTTCGCCCCATCGCGCCGGTCCGGAACACCTCGAGCCGCCCGACGGCCTCCCCGCCGCAGCCCGCGGCGGTCAGCGCGCACGCCTTGAACGCCCGCGCGGCCACGCTCACCCGGTGTTCGGCGGTCGCCACCCGCGCGTCCAGTTCCGCGGGCAGCGCGTCGCCCCAGACCGTGATCTCGGCCCGGCCGTCGTCCAGACAGGCCAGAACCCCTTCGCGCACACGGGGATCCGCGCGATACGATTCCGCGGCCACCGCGATGACGTCGGGCCACACCTCGTGCGGGCCGCCCGCGAGGGATTGCTCGAGATCGAGGACGGTCGCCCCGAGGATCTCCAGCGGACGGACGTCGCGGCACCCGGGCACGAGCACGGTGACCTCCCAACCCGCCGAGGACCGGTCGAACAACCAGCCGCCCGCGTGCCGGACCACATCGACCGTCCGCGGCGCCACCACCGCCAGGCGGTACCGCAGCGGATGCCGTCGCGCGTGCGCGCGCCAGCGGGCGGCCGCGCGCGTGCCCCGGGCGCCCTTGTCGACGGAAGCGGCGGAGTTCCCGGACATGCTGTCCCCTCTCGGGCACGAAAACACCGTTCTCCAAAATGTGAGATCGGTCTCATCGGAGATAGTAACGGCATTCGGCCAATTCCGGCAGGCATCGGGCATTGCCATGCCCAGCCCAGCGAGAATACGATTCTCTCCAAGAGACAAGGAGGATCTCATGGGCAAGCGCGATCTGCCGTACCAGCTGTTCGACGCGGACAACCACCTGTACGAGACCAAGGAGGCGCTCACCAAGTACCTCCCCGAGCGCTTCCGGGGCGCGATCCAGTACGTCGAGGTGAACGGCCGCACCAAGATCGCGATCCGCAATCAGATCAGCGAGTACATCCCCAACCCCACCTTCGAGGTGGTCGCCCGGCCCGGCGCGATGGAGGAGTACTTCCGCAACGGCAATCCGGAGGGCAAGAGCCGCCGCGAGATCTTCGGCGAGGCAATGAGATCCATCCCCGCCTTCCGCGAGCCCGCGGCGCGGCTGGCCCTGATGGACGAGCTGAACATCCACCGCTCACTCATGTTCCCGACGCTGGCGAGCCTCATCGAGGAGCGGATGAGCGACGATCCGGAACTCATCCACGCCGTCATCCACGCGCTCAACCAGTGGCTGCACGAGACCTGGACGTTCAACTACGCCGACCGGATCTACACCGTGCCGGTGGTGAGCCTGCCCATCCTCGACAAGGCCATCGAGGAACTGGAGTGGGTCGTCGAGCGCGGCGCCCGCGCGATCCTGGTGCGGCCCGCGCCGGTGCCGGGCCTGGGCGGCTCGCGCTCGTTCGCGCTGCCGGAGTTCGATCCGTTCTGGCGGCGGGTGATCGAGCTCGACGTGCTGGTGGCCATGCACTCCTCCGACAGCGGATACGCCAAGTACGCCTCGGACTGGGAGGGCAACCGCGCGGAAATGCTTCCGTTCCAGACCAATACGTTCCGCATGGTCAACGAGTGGCGGCCTATCCAGGACGCGGTGGCGTCGTGGGTGTGTCACGGTGGGCTGCTGCGCAATCCGGAGCTGAAGATCGCCGTCATCGAGAACGGCGCGAGCTGGCTGCCGCCGCTGCTGGCCGAGCTGGCGGACGTCTACAAGAAGGCGCCGGAGGGCTTCGGTTTCCAGGATCCGGTGGCCGCGATCAAGCGCAGCGTCCACGTCAGCCCGTTCTGGGAGGAGGATCTCGGCGCGCTGGCCGACCTGATCGGCGTGGAGCGGGTGCTGTTCGGGTCGGACTACCCGCATCCGGAGGGGCTGGCCGAACCGGCCCGCTACGTCGACGTCGTCAAGGACATGCCGCTGGAGCATCAGGAGCTGATCATGGGCGGCAACCTCGCGCGATTGCTGTCGCTGTGAGCTGGGAGTCCATCCCGCACCTGGTCCGCGACGCGGCCGAACGGTTCGGCGATGCCGAGGCCGTGGTGGACGGGCGGGTGCGGTGGAGTTTCGCCGACCTCGCGCGACGGGTGCGCCGGGCCGCGGGGGCCTACGCCGCGGCCGGGATCGGCCCGGGGGATCGGGCGGCGATCTGGGCGCCGAATTCGGCGGACTGGATCGTCGCCGCCCTCGGGCTGCTCACCGCGGGCGGGGTGCTCGTGCCCATCAACACGCGGTTCAAGGCGGCCGAGGCGGCCGATGTCATCACCCGCAGCGGGGCGAAACTCGTTCTGGCACAGCAGGGTTTCCTCGGAACGCGCTACACCGCCCCGGCCGGGGTGCCGGTCATCGATCTGAAGTCCGGCTTCCTCGCCGAGGGTGATCCGTTCGAGCGCGAGGTCGACGGGAACGCGATCGCCGACATCATCTTCACCTCGGGCACCACCGGAAAACCCAAGGGCTGCATGATGAACCACCATCAGACGCTGCGGCTGTACGCGGAGTGGTGCGATCTCGCGGATCTGCGCGAGGGCGACCGCTACCTGATGGTGAACCCGTTCTTCCACACCTTCGGGCTCAAGGCGGGCATCGTGTCCTCGCTCATTCGCGGCGCGACCATGCTGCCGGTGCCGGTGTTCGACGTGGACCGGGTGTTGGAACTCGTTGCGCGCGAACGCGTCACGATGCTGCCCGGACCGCCGACGCTGTACCATTCACTGCTCGCGGCCCAGGGGGAACACGACCTGTCGTCGCTGCGCGCGGCCGTCACCGGTTCGGCCGACATCCCGGTCGAGCTGATCCGGCGGGTGCGCGAGGAACTGCCGTTCGAGTCGATCATGACCGGATACGGCCTGACCGAGGCGGGCACGGCCACCGCGTCGCGGCCCGGCGACACCTTCGAGCAGATCGCCACCACGGTCGGGCTGCCCTGCGACGGCGTCGAGGTGCGCATCGCCGACGACGGCGAGATCCTGGTGCGCGGCTACTCCGTGATGCGGGGCTACCTCGACGATCCGGCGGCCACCGCGGCGGCCATCGACCCAGAGGGCTGGTTGCACACCGGCGATCTGGGCAGTCTCGACGACACCGGGCGGCTGCGGGTGCTGGGCCGCAAGAAGGACATGTTCATCGTCGGCGGCTTCAACGCCTACCCGGCCGAGATCGAGGACTTCCTGCTCGAGCATCCGGCCGTCGCGCAGGCGGCGGTCATCGGGGTGCCCGACGAGCGGCTCGGCCAGGTGGGCATGGCGTTCGTGGTCGCCAAAGGCCCGCTCTCCGAGGCGGATCTGATCGCGTGGAGCCGCGAGCGGATGGCCGGGTACAAGGTGCCGCGCACCGTGCGCGTGGTCGCCGACCTGCCGCTCAACGCCACCGGCAAGGTCGCCAAGGACCGGCTGTCGGCCGAGGCGACGCGGCCCGCCTGATGCGGATCAGCGCGGGCCTTCGAGGAGGGTCACCGCCGCCACGGCGGTGGGGCCGCCGATATTGTGCGCCAACCCGATTCGCGCGCCGTCGACCTGGTTGACGGCGTCGCCGCGCAACTGCTCGAACAGCTCCACGCACTGCGCGATCCCGGTCGCCCCCGGCGGATGCCCCTTGCATTTGAGCCCCCCGCTCGGGTTGACCGGCAGCGCGCCGCCGACGGTCGTCGCGCCCGACTCCACCAGCTTGTACCCCTCGAACCGGTCGGCGAAGCCGAGGTCCTCGTAGCTCATCAGCTCGATGCCGGTGAAGAAGTCGTGCACCTCGGCGACGTCCACATCGGCCGGTTCCAGCCCGGCCATGGCGAAGGCGCGCCGGGCCGCGCGCACCGTCGCCGGGAACGTCGTCATATCCCGCTTGTGTTGGTGCATCACCGAATCCAGGCCCAGCCCCACCCCGCGGATCCACACCGGCCGATCGGTGTAGCGATCGACCACCTCGGCGGCAGCGAGCACCAGCGCCGCCGCGCCGTCGCTCTGCGGCACGCAGTCGTACACGCCGAACGGATCGGCGACGAGGGGCGCGGTCATGGCCTGTTCCATGGTGATCTGAAAGCGCAACCGCGCCTTGGGGTTCCGCGCGCCGTGGCGGTGGTTCTTCACCGCCACCATGGCCAGATGCTCCCGGGTGGCCGGGGATTCGTGCAGGTAGCGGTTGACGTGCAGGGCGAATCCGGCCGGGGTGAACGGGCCCAGGGGATAGTCCCACGCCCGATCCGCCCCGGTGGCCTCCCATTCGCGCAGCAGATCCCGCTGCGCGGTCTCGCGCAGCTTGTCCGCGCCGATCACCAGCGCCACGTCCACGAGGCCCGAGGCGATGCCGAACACCGCGTTGCGCACCGCGTCATTGCCTGTGGCACAGGAGTTCTCGATCTTCGTGACCGGCAGTTCGGGCAGCCCGAGGGCGTCGGAGAGGATGCCGGCGGCGAATCCGTCGGTGCCGCCGGTCGCCCCGAACCAGGCGGCGTCCAGATCCGCGGTCCGCAGGCCCTTGTCCACGCTGGCCGCGCACTCGGCGAAGGCGAGGGGCAGCAGATCCTTGACCCCGAGGGCGAAATGCTCGGCGAACGGTGTCATGCCCGCGCCGACGACGGCCACCTTCCTCATGCGATCGCGCCCACCGTCTTGAGTTCGAGGATGCGGTCCCAGTCCAGGCCGAGTTCGAGCAGCACCTCCTCGGTGTGCGCGGCGAATTCCGGGCCGGGCCGCAGGTCGGGGGCGGTGACATCGAACTGCACCGGACTCGACACCAGAGTCAATTCCCCTGCGGGACGGAGGTATTCGTTGGCGGCGATCTGCGCGTCGTGGCCGACCTGCACCGAATCCTGTACCGGCGCCCACGGCCCCGCCAGCGTCGCGAACCGCTCGGTCCACTCCGCGAGGGTGCGGGTGGCGATCACCTCGCGCAGGATGGCCACGGCCTCGGGGGTGTGCTCGGCGATCCGCGCGGCGTCGGCGAAGCGCGGATCCTCGGCCAGCTCCGGCCGATCGATGTGGCGGCACACGTCGGCCCAGAACTTGCCCGGCTGCAACATGACCAACGACAGGTAGCGGCCGTCGGCGGTGGTGTACAGCCCCGACAGCGGATTCGTCGGCGCGCCGTGCACGCCCGGAGCGGGCGCGGTCATCGGCTCCTTGGTGTAGCTCGACAGGGCCACCGAATGACCGATCGACCACAGCCCGCTGCCGAGCAGCGACACGTCGACCACCGAGGTCTCCCCGGTGCGTTCGCGTTTGAGCAGCGCCGCGGCGATCCCGCCCGCGAGGTTCGTCCCGGAGATGGTGTCGCCGAAGGCCGGACCGGGCGGGCCGATCATGCCGGTC
Source organism: Nocardia sp. NPDC003482 (assembly GCF_053588115.1). Classification (NCBI taxonomy): domain Bacteria; kingdom Bacillati; phylum Actinomycetota; class Actinomycetes; order Mycobacteriales; family Nocardiaceae; genus Nocardia; species Nocardia sp. NPDC003482. The sequence continues at coordinate 249,703 of NZ_JBSFPI010000006.1, read as the reverse complement.
GTCCCCTCGGGGGTGATGGTGGCCGCGACACCGCCGCGGCACCAGTAGGCGGTCATGTCGTACCCGCCGCGCTCGGCCTCCACGCCGCGCGGGCCGAGCGCGCTGCCGCGTGCGTAGACGATGGCCGGGTTCACCGCGCGGATGTCGTCGACATCGATGCCGAATTTCGTGCGCGCCCCGGGCAGGAAGCTGGTCAGGAACACGTCCGCGGTCGCGGCCAGATCGTGGACGATCGCGCGGCCCTCGGGTTTGGACATGTCCACCCCGATGCTGCGCTTGCCCCGATTGGCGTGCTCCACATTGGGATTCGGGTCGCCCTCCACCTTGAATTTGCCGACCTGCCGCAGTCCGCGCTGCGGGTCCCCGGTGACCGCGTGTTCCACCTTGATCACATCGGCGCCCCAGTCCGACAGCACCGCGCCCGCCGAGGGCACGAACCCGTACATCGCGACCTCGAGCACCCGGATGCCGCTCAGCGGCCCGCTCATGCGACCACCTCCGCGAGGGTCTTGCGCTCCAGGAACTCCTCCAGCCCGACCCGGCCCATCTCCCGCCCGATGCCCGACTGCTTGTAGCCGCCGAAGGGCGCGTCGGGGGCGAAGTAGTTGCCGCCGTTGACACTCAGCGTGCCGGTGCGGATGCGCCGCGCCACCGCCTTGGCCCGCTCGTTGTCGGCCCCGAACACCGCTCCGGACAGCCCGTAGATGGAGTTGTTGGCGATGCGGACCGCCTCCTCCTCGTCGTCGTAGGGGATCAGCGCGAGCACCGGGCCGAACACCTCCTCCTGTGCGATCTCGCTGTCGGGATCGACGTTCGCCAGCAGGGTCGGTTTGTAGAAGAAGCCGGGCCCGACCTTCTCGCCGCCGGTCACCAGGGTCGCCCCCGCCGCGACCGCGCGCTGGACCATGCCGTCGACCTTGTCGCGCTGCTTCTCCGAAATGAGCGGTCCCATATAGGTTTTCGGGTCGCCCGGATCGCCCCAGCGGACGTGCGCGAAGTTCGCGGCGACCAGTTCGGCGAACTTGTCGTGCTCGGCGCGCGGGACCAGCACGCGGGTGGTCAGCGCGCAACCCTGCCCGGCGTGGGTGACGACGCTGAACGCGGCGAACACCGCGGCCTGGGTGTAGTCGGCGTCGTCGAGCAGGATCATGGCCGATTTGCCGCCCAGTTCCAGGAAGACCCGCTTGAGGGTGCCGCTCGCGGCGGCCATGATCTTGCGGCCCACCGCCGTGGATCCGGTGAAGGTGATCATGTCCACGTCCGGATGGGTCGTCATGCGTTCGCCCACGGCCACATCCGAGGACGCCAGCACGTTCACCACGCCCGGCGGGATATCGGTGTGGTTGGCGATGATCTCGCCGATGGCCAGCGTCGCCAGCGGGGTGTCGGGCGCGCCCTTGAGCACGACCGTGCAGCCCGCGGCCAGGGCGGGCGCGAGCTTGGCCAGGGTGAGCTGATGGGGGTAGTTGTAGGCGACGATGGCGGCCACCACGCCCGCGGCCTCCAGCTCGACCCAGCGGTGGTGCTGTTGACCCCGGACCTCGACAGTGCCCAGATCCTCGGTGAAGTCGTATGTCGGCAGCAGTTCGGCGTAGTAGCGCACGATCTCGATCGGCGTCTCGAGCTGGTTGGCGTGGGTGAGGTTGCGGGTCGCGCCCACCTCGGCGATGGTCAGCTCACGCAGCTCCTCCACATTCTCGCGCAGCGCCCGGTACAGCTGCTCGAGGCAGCGGGTCCGCAGCTCGACGTTCGTGGACCAGTCGGTGGTGTCGAAGGCCGTGCGGGCGGCCGCGATCGCGGCGTCGGCCTCGGCCACTCCCGCCTCCGGCGCGTAGCCGTACACCTCGCCGGTGGCGGGATCGAGCGAGGACACCACCCGCTCGGTCTCGACCAGCCGCCCGTCGATCAGTAGCCGCCGTGCGACCTTCTCCCGCGTTGACATCCCGTCTCCTGCCTATCCTGGAAACAACGTTCTCACTTCAGGAGAATGATACATTCATAGGCGCGAGACGAGAGCGACATTCGTTGCTGGAGAGGAGAGCCGGTCGTGAAGACGGCTGTGGTCACCGGCGGTGCCTCGGGCATCGGCCTGGGCATCGCGCAACGCCTGCGCGGCGACGGATTCCACGTCGCCGTCCTGGATCTGAATCCGGACGAGGACGACGATCTCGCCTATCGGGCCGACGTCACGAAACCGGACGAGATCGCCGCGGCGCTGCACGCCGTGCGCGCCAAGCTCGGACCGGTCACGGTCCTGGTCAACGCCGCCGGGCTGGAGGGTTTCAAACGCTTCCAGAGCATCGCGTTCGCCGACTGGCAGCGCGTGCTCGACGTGAATCTCAACGGCACCTTCCACTGCATCCAGGCGGTGCTGCCGGACATGCTGGACGCCGGGTGGGGGCGGATCGTGAACATCTCGTCCTCCAGCGCGCATTCGGGTCAGCCGTTCATGAGCCACTACGTCGCGGCGAAGTCGGCGATCAACGGCCTCACCAAGGCGCTGGCCCTCGAACTCGGGCCGTCGGGCATCACGGTCAACGCGGTGCCGCCCGGGTTCATCGACACCCCCATGCTGCGCAAGTCCGAACAGGCCCGCCTGCTCGGCGGCAGCGTCGAGGACCACATCAAGCGCACCCCGGTCCGCCGCATCGGCACCCCACAGGACATCGCGGCCACGTGCGCGTTCCTCATCTCCGAGGAGGCCGGGTACATCACCGGGCAGATCATCGGCGTCAACGGCGGCCGCAACACCTGAGACGAGAACCTGTGACGCTCACCGAATCCGAGCTGTCCGGGCTCGACGACGCCGGGCCGGCGCCCGTGGTCGCCGACGTGGACGGCATCCCGGTCTCCGGACTGCTGGCCGAATCCCCCACGCCCCGTGCGGTTCTGGTGGCCCTGCACGGCGGCTCGACCCGCTCGGTGTACTTCGACTGCCCGGGCCACCCCGAACTGTCGCTGCTGCGGCTGGGCCGGCGCCTGGGCTACACCGTGCTCGCGCTCGACCGCCCCGGCTACGGCCGCTCGACCCCGTACTCCGAGCGGCTGACCACCGCCGCCGACCGGGTGGACCTGATGTTCGGGGCCGTGGCCGCGCACCTGGGCCCGCGCCCGCGCGGGGCGGGGGTGTTCCTGGTCGCGCATTCCGCGGGATGCGAACTGGCGCTGCGCATGTCGGTCGACGAGCGCGGCACGGACCTGCTCGGCCTCGAGATCGGCGGCACCGGGCTGCGGCATCCTCCGCACGCCCAGCAGACGCTGTGGGGCTCCGGCGACCGCCCGTCGCGGCGGCCGCCCGGCCTGGCCGAACTGCTGTGGCGACCCGAGCGGCTCTACCCCGCCGATGTGGTCTACGGCGCGTCCATCGCCGCCGAGGGCACCCGGCTCGAGGCGGGCAGCGTCCTCGATTGGGCCGACCGGGAATTCCCGCGCCTGGCACGCGAGGTGCGCGTCCCGGTGCGGTTCAGCCTCGGCGAATTCGAGCGTGTGTGGCGCAATGGATCCGCCGATCTGGCCGAGGTGGGCGCGCTGTTCGAGGCCGCGCCCCGGGTGGTGCTGAATCTGCAACCCAACAGCGGGCACAACCTCAGCGTCGGGCACACCGCCGCGGCCTACCACCTGAAGCTGCTCTCCTTCGCCGAGGAGTGCCTCGTCCACCACGAGAACGGCGAATTCTCCGGACCCGCAACACAATTCGACGGCCACGGACAGCCGCGGCCGGATCAGACCGAGGAGGTGGGCTGATGCGCGTCGGATTCATCGGCCTGGGCAGTCAGGGCGGCCCCATGGCACGCCGCATCGCCGAGGCCGGATACCGCACCACGCTGTGGGCGCGGCGGGCGGCCACGCTGGAACCGTTCGCCGACACCGGCGCGGCCACCGCCGACTCCCCCGCCGCGCTCGCGGCCGCGAGCGATCTGGTGTGCCTGTGCGTGGTCGGTGACGCGGACGTGCGCGAGGTCGCGCTCGGGGAGGCCGGGGTACTGGCCGGGCTCGCGCCGGGGTCGGTGCTCGCCGTGCACAGCACCGTCCATCCCGACACCTGCCGCGAACTCGCCGAAATCGCCGCCGCGCAAGGGGTTTCGGTGATCGACGCGCCGGTGTCCGGCGGTGGTCCCGCCGCGTCGGCGGGCCGGTTGCTGGTGATGGCGGGCGGCCCGGCCGATGTCGTGGAGCGCTGCCGCCCGGTCTTCGCCACCTACGGCGATCCGATCGTGCATCTCGGCGACATCGGTTCGGGTCAGGCCACCAAACTGCTCAACAATCTGCTGTTCACCGCGAATATCGCCACGGCCGTGAGCACCTTGGCGCTGGGCAAGGAATTGGGCATCGATCCCGATCGGCTCGGCGAGGTCATCTCGCACGGCACGGCGAACAGTTTCGCGCTGGGCCGGGTGGTGGCGGGCGGCGGGACCGTGGACCGGCTGGCCGCGCACGCGGGGGATCTGCTGCGCAAGGACGTCGGGTTGATCGCGGAACTGGCCGGGGCCGCGGGGGTCGCGCCCGGCATCGTGCTCGACGCCGCGGACGCGACCCTGGCCGTCATGAACCGGCCGCGCTGATCACTCGGTCTCGATCGCGTGCTCGGGGCAGGCGGCGACCGCCTCGGTCACCGCCCCCTCGAGTTCGGTTGGCACGTCCGGGTTCTCGACCTCGGTGTAGCCCCACTCGGTGAGGGTGAAGACCTGCGGGCAGATCGAGACGCAGACGCCGAAGCCGCGGCACCGATCGGAGTCGACGGTCACCTTCATCGGGTCTCCTCCTTCACGTCGAATTCCAGATGCAGCGACGTCAGGCCGCGCAGGATGAATGTCGGCAGATACCGGAACCGGCGGGCGTCGGCGGGTCCGTGCACCGACTCGTCCACGCGGATGTCGGTGGTGCGATCGAGCAGCCGCTCGATCGCCACCCGCGCCTCGGTGCGGGCCAGCGGCGCACCCGGACAGGTGTGCACGCCGCGCCCGAAGGCCAAGTGCGAGCGGGCATTCGAGCGCGCGGGATCGAACGTGGCGGGTGCGTCGAACCGGCGCGGATCACGGTTGGCGGCGGCGTTGACCACCATGAGGATCGAGCCCTGATCGACGGGGACGCCACCGACCTCGGTCGCGGTCTTGGCGAGCCGGAAATCGCCCTTGACCGGACTCTCCATCCGCAACGACTCCTCGATGAAGTTCTGGATGCGGCTGTGGTCCGCGCGCAGATAGCGTTGAATCTCCGGATTCTCGGCCAGCGTCTTGAGCGCGGAGCTGACCAGGCGCACGGTCGTCTCCTGTCCGGCGGAGAACAGGTTCGCCGCCACCCGCACCACATCGATGACCTCCGGCGTCGACCCGTCCGGGAACGTCGCGGCCGCCATGCTGGTGAGCACGTCCGCCCGCGGCTGTCGGCGACGGTCCTCGATGTAGGCCGAGAACCGCTCGTAGAGGAATTCGATCGGGTTGTGCCCCATGGAATCCCCGCCCGTGCTGCCCACGTTCACGCCCTCGCGGCTCGGATCGCGTTGCAGCGTGTGCAGGAACTCCTCCTGATCCTCGGCGGGCACGCCCAGCAGATCGGCGATCACGTAGAGGGTGAACGGTCCGGCGAAGTCGCGGATGCAGTCGCCGCGCCCGCGCGCGAGATATCCGTCGAGCATGCGGTCGGCGATCGACCACATGGCGTCCTCGTTCTCCTTCAACCGCTTCGGCGTGATCAACCGCATGAGCAGCGCCCGGTGCCGGGTGTGCGTCGGCGGGTCCATGGTCGGCAGCTGATCGCTCATCGGCAGCGAGTCACGATGCTCGGCGATCAGCTCGTCCACATTGTCGGCGTCGGCCAGCGGCACCGGGAAACCCGGGAACGGACCGGTCACGGAGATACAGGACGAGAACCGCTCCACATCGTTGTAGACCTCGAGCGCCTCGTCGTACCCGGTCACCATCGTCACGTCGTGGTGCTTCTCCCGGACGACCGGGCACCGCGCGCGCAGGGACTCGAAGTACGGGTACGGGTCGGTGACCAGTTCCTGCCCGAGGAAGAAGTCCAGATCCTGGAAGTTGTTCACCACTCGACGGTCCCTTCCGACTCCCGCGATTGAGAATATCACTCTCATCTGTGAGTATGAGATTTCCACACCGGCAGCCGCGCGTCAACCGAAGGCAGGCGTCCATGACCTCCCATCACACCGCCGACCAGCGGTTGTTCCAGTCCACCGCCCGCGACTTCCTCGCCGACACCACGCCGATCCCCGAGGTCCGCCGTCTCGGCGAGGCCGGGCTGGGCTTCGAGCGGGACTGGTGGCGGCGCGCCGCCGATCTCGGCTGGACGGCCATGCTGGTACCGGAAAGTCTCGGCGGCGGGTCGATCTCGGGGCGGCCGGTGACCGAGCTGGCGACGGTGGCCGAGGAACTGGGCCGCGCGTGCGCGCCGGGACCGTTCGTCACCGTGAACGCCGTGCTGGCCGGATTGGCCGGTGCCGCAGCGGGTTTCGAGGACTCGATCGGCGCGATCCTGACCGGGGAGAGCGTGGCGAGCTGGGCGGTCTACGAACCCGGCCACGGCTTCACGCCGCTCACCGACGCCCGCCCGCGCACCCGGCTCGAGCGCGACGGCGACGGCTATCGGCTGACCGGGGTCAAGGATCGGGTCGAGGCGGCCGATCAGGCCGATCTGTTCCTCGTCACCGCTGACAGCGCCGAGGGCCCGGTGCAGGTCCTCGTCCCGGCCGGGGCGGTGGGGGTGACGGTGACGCCCGCGTGGACGCTGGATCTGGTGCGCCGCACCGCGCGGATCTCCTTCACCGATGTGGCTGTGGGCGAGGCGAATATCGTGCACCGGGGCGACGCCGCCGCGGCCGCGGTGCGGGCGCAGGCGCGGATCGCGGCGGCGCTCACCGCGGCGGAACTGGTGGGCGCCGTGGATCGGGCGCTCGAGGCGACCCTGGGATGGCTGTTCGACCGCTACACCTTCGGCCGCCCCCTGGCCTCCTACCAGGCCCTCAAACATCGCATGGCCGACAACAAGACCTGGCTCGAGGCGTGCCGCGCCACCGCGGGCGCGGGCGCGGCGGCCTGCGACCGCGATCCCGTCGCGGCGGCCGAGGCGGTCAGCGTCGCGAAATCCTATGTGGGCGCGAAGGGTCCGGTCATCGCCCAGGACTGCGTGCAGCTGCACGGCGGCATCGGGGTCACCTGGGAGCACGATCTGCACCTGTTCCTGCGCCGGATCACCCTGGGCCGCGCGCTGTACGGCACGCCCGAGGAGCACCGCCGCCACGTCACCGATCTGCTCGACCGGGCCGCCTAGCCCGAAAACCGTTGGGAGACACCGTGAGCACCGACCTCGAATCCGTCGACGCCTTCCGCGCCCGCGCCCGCGCCTGGCTGCGCGACCACCTGCCGCCCGCGCCGCCGCCGGACGCCAAGGACGACTACAGCGAACAGGCGTGGCTGCGCGCGCGGCAGACGCAGCGGCTGCTGTTCGACGGCGGGTTCGCGGGCATCTGCTTCCCGCGCGAGTACGGCGGGCTCGGCCTGACCCCGGCGCATCAGCAGGCGTTCACCGAGGAATCGCTGCCCTACGAGATGCCGCTGCTGCTGAACGTGCCGAGCCTGGCCATCTGCGCGGCCGCGCTGCTCGAACTGGGCACCGAGGAGCAGAAGCGCACCCATCTGCCCGCGACCCTGTCGGGGGACACCGTGCTGGTGCAGTTCCTGTCCGAACCGCGCGGCGGCTCGGATCTCGCGGGCCTGACCACCCGCGCCGACCGCGACGGGGAACGCTGGATCCTCAACGGCTCCAAGATCTGGAGCTCGGGCGCCTACGCCGCCGATTACGGGCTGTGCCTGGCCCGCACGAACTGGGACGTGCCGAAACATCGGGGGCTCACCATGTTCCTGGTGCCGGTGCACGCGCCCGGGGTCACCGTGCGGCGCATCAAACAGGTCACCGGATCGACGGAGTTCTGCCAGGAGTTCTTCGACGATGTCGCGCTCGGCGAGGACGCCGTGCTCGGCCGCGTCGACGATGGCTGGGACGCGGCGTCGAAACTGTTGCAGCACGAGCGGGCCGCGCTCGGCGGCACCTCGCCCTACACCAGCGGCGCACGCCCGCATCTCGGCGGCGACGCCACCCGGCTGCTGAACCTCGCCCGCGCGACCGGGCAGTGGCAGGATCCCCGCGTGCGCGAGGACGTGGGCGAGGCGCGCGCGATGAACGTGGTGCGCGACCAGTTGATCGCGCACGTGACCCGCGCCATCGCCGACGGTTCGCTGCCGCCGTCCGCGGGCGCGATCGCGCGGCTGTTCACGGCCGAGAACGCTTGGCTGCAAACGGATATGGCGGTGCGCATCGCGGGCGCGGCCGCCGCCACCCACGGGCCGGGCGACGCCGCCGACACCGAGCGGATCGGCACCGACTACCTGTTCCGGGCGGCGTGGAGCCTGGCCGGGGGCAGCACCGAGATGGCGCGCAATGTGATCAGCGAACGCGTGCTCGGCATGCCGCGCGAATTCGCCGCGGATCGGGACGTCCCGTTCAACGAGGTCCGACGCGGGCGGTGAACGAGAGCACCTTCGCGTCCTCGCCCGAGCACTCCCCCATCGGGCACGGCACCGCGTCGCAGCCCGACAGTGAGGCGCCGCGCGCGGGCCAGGCGGTGGTGCGGAAGGTCTCCACCGCGGCGGCGGGGACGGCGGGCAGATCGGCGGCCGCGCACGCGCGGGCCTTGAAAGCCCTTGCCGCCGCGCTCATTCGATGCTGCACCGCGGCCATCCGGCGATCGAGTTCGTCCGGGCACACCTCGCCCCACAGCAGCACATCGGATCGGCCGCTGTCGAGGGTGTCCAGGATGATGGGCAGCACCCGCGGATCGGCGTGGAACAGCTCGGTGTCGAGCGCGAAGACCTGCGGCCACGGCTCGTCCAACGGCCAGCCGTCGTCCAGGGTCACCGCCAGGCAGCTGTCGAGGTCGAGCACGTCCGCGCCGAGGATCTGCAACGGGCGGATGTCGCCGCGTTCGGCGACCACGACCGTGACCTCCCACCCGGCCAGCGCCCGGTCGAACAGCCAGCCGCCCGCGCACCGCACGACCGTGGCCGGACTCAGGGCCGAGACCACCAGCCGATACCTCAGATCGTGCAGCCGGGCGCGCGCGAACGACGCCGCGATCGAATTCTCCGGTCCGGCACCGTCTCCCGCCATATCGAACTCGGTCACGGGAATCTCCTTGCGGAAACCGAACTCATGCCCGGTTTTCGTGTGCTGTGACATAGTTAACACGCCGGATCCCGACAGGTCAACAGTGGAAGTAACCGTTGAACCGTCGACGGCCGGCCTCCCTCAGCGCTCCCGCCAGCGCGGGATTCGCTTCTGCGCGAAGGCTTTCGGGCCCTCCTGCGCGTCCTCGGACAGGTAGCACGCCTCCGCCGCGTGCCGGGCGGCGCGCAGCGCGGCCGAGCGGCCCATCTCCGTGGCCAGCAGGACCGTGTCGCGGGCCGCGCGCACCGACAGCGGCGCCCCGGCCAGGATCTCCCCCGCCAGCGCGAGCGCGGCATCGAGCAGGGCCTCGGGTTCGGCGAGCCGGTTGACCAGGCCGATCTCGTAGGCGCGGCGGGCGTCGATGGGTTTGCCGGTCAACAGGATCTCCATCATGATCCGCTGCGGGATCATGTGGATCAGCGGTGCGGCCCACGGCGAGGCGCGGCCCACCTTCACCTCGGTGACGGCGAAGCGGGCGGTGGTCGCCGCGACGCACAGATCGCACGCCTGCGCGATCATCCAGCCGCCCGCGTAGGCGAGGCCGTTGACCGCGGCGATGGTCGGCTTGCTCAGTTCGACGGTGTCGTAGGGCACCGGGAACATCTCGCGCGGCGGCACGGCCATGCCGGTGTCGACCATCTCCTTCAGATCCCCGCCCGCGCAGAACGCCGTCCCGGTGCCGGTGAGGATCGCCACCCGCGAGGCGGGATCGCGCTCGAAGCGGTCCCACGCGGCGAACAGGCCCGCGCGCACCTCCTTCGACAGGCAGTTGCGGGTGTCGGGCCGATTCAGGGTGATGATCGCGATGCCGTCGTCGCGGGCGTCGAACAGCACGGCGTCGCCGGGGTCGGTCATCAGAATCCTCTCCGCCGGATCTCGTGCGCGGCCCGGTCCAGCTCGGCCCGGAAATCGGGATGCGCGATCGCGATCAGACGACGCGCGCGTTCGGCGAGGGTGCGGCCCTTCAGCTCGGCCGCGCCGAATTCGGTGACGATGACGTCGACCTCGCTGCGCGCGGTGGTCACCGGCCCCGACAAGGCCGCGGTAATGCGACTCACCGTGCCGCCCTTGGCCGTCGCGGGCAACGCGATGATCGCGTGACCGCCGGGTGAGCGGGCCCCCGCGCGCACGAAGTCGACCTGCCCGCCGGTGCCGCCGAGGTAGGCCGGGCCGCTCTGCTCGGCATTGACCTGCCCGGTGAGGTCGACCTCGAGCGCGGAGTTGATCGTGACCAGCCGGTCGAGCCGGGCGAGCACGCCCGCGTCGTGGGTGTAGCCGGTCGGGCACATGCGCAGCAGCGGATTGCGGTCGGCGAAGGCGTACAGGCGTTCGGTGCCGATGAGCGCGCCGGTGACGGTCACGCCGCGATCGATCCCCTTGCGCGCGTTGGTGACCACGCCCGCCTCGATGAGATCGACCAGGCCGTCGCCGACCATGCCGGAGTGCACGCCGAGATCGACGCGGTCGCGCAACAGCCGCAGAATCGCCTCGGGCACCGCGCCGACGCCGATCTGCACGACGGAACCGTTGCCGATGTAGTCGGCGGCGTGCGCGGCGATGGCGGCGTCGACCGGTCCGATCGAGGCCGCGCCGACCCGCACGGGCGGTCTGGAAACCTCTACGGCGCAGTCGATTTCGTCGGCGGACACGGTCTCGCCGAAGGTGTGCGGCACCTGGTCGTTGATCTCGGCCACGACCGTGCGGGCGCTCGACACCGCCGCGCGCACGTGATCGGCGACCAGGCCGCAGCTGTGCCGTCCCGCGCCGTCGGCCGGGCCGAGTTGCACCATGGCCACGTCGCAGCCGATCACCCCGGCCTCGACCAGCGGGCCTACCTGGCTCACATGACACGGAATCACCTGGAGGGCATGCTCTTTCGTGAGCGCGCGCAACGCGCCGATCGCGCCCATGCTCGTCACCGCGAAGGCGTCGGCCGTCGCGGCGGTGAACAGCCCGGAGAAGCTGGTGGCGATGAACACCGACAGGTTCCCGATCCGCGGCCCCTGGTCGATCAGCGCCTCGATCAGGGTGGTCGGCTCACCGCACGCCTGCCCCACGACGATCCGGTCCCCCGGGCGCAGCACCTCGGTCAGATCGAGGGCCGTCACGCACGGTCCCCGAACTCGCGCACGATGTCGTCGGTGTCCGCGCCGAGGCGGGGCGCGGGTCCGGCGATGCGGCCGGGCGTGCGGGAGAACCAGGTCGGCGGGCCGGGCATCCGCATCGTGCCGTACGGGGCCTCGACGGACTCGAAAAAGCCCGTCGCCGTAAGGTGTTCGTTGTCGAACAGGTCGTCCAGCGACCGCACGGGCGCGGCCGGGACGCCCAGCGAGCGCAGCAGTTCCAGCCATTCGGCGGTGGTGCGTTCCCGGAACGTCTCGCTCAGCAGCGCGTAGACGGTGTCGACGCGGGCGGCGCGCTGGGCCAGGGTGGCGAATTCCGGTCCCGCCCAGGGCGGTTGGACGGCCTGGACGAAGGCGTTCCACTGTTTGTCGTTGTAGACCAGCGCGGCGAGATGACCGTCCTTGGTGCGGTACGGCTTTCGGTGCGCGCTCAGCGCGCGCGGATAGCCCGCGGCCGCCAGCGGCGGATCGAACAGGGCCCCGTTGGCGTGTTCGACGAGCATGAACGAGGCCATGGTCTCGAACATCGGGACCTCCACCTCCTGCCCCTCGCCGGTGCGTTCGCGGTGGTACAGCGCCATGACCGTGGCGTAGACCGCGGTCAGGCCCGCGATCTTGTCGGCGACGATGCTGCCCACATAGCCGGGCTCCCCGGTCAGCCGCTCCTGGACGAAGGGCAGTCCGCACTCGGCCTGGATGGTGTCGTCGTAGGCGGTGCGGTCGGCGTCGGGGCCGCGGCGGCCGTAGCCGTAGCAGTTGGTGTAGACGATAGCGGGATTGAGCGCGCGCACCCGCTCGTAGCCGAATCCCAAGCGCGCCACCGCGTTCGCGCGCATGGAGTGGATGAACACATCCGCCGCGGCGACCATCCGCCGCAGCACCGCGGCGTCGGCGTCGACGCGCAGATCGAGCACGACGCTGCGCTTGCCGCGGTTGACGTTCGCGAAGACGCCGCCCATTCCCGGCTCGGGTCCGACCGAGATGCGGCGGGTGTCGTCCCCCGCGGGCGGCTCGATCTTGATGACGTCCGCGCCCATGTCGGCGAGGATCTGCGTGCAGTACGGACCCATGACCATCGCCGTCAGATCCACGACCCGTACCCCGGCCAAGGGACCCGAATGTCGCATGGCGAGAGCCTATCTGATGAATCTTTGTAAGGATAGTGCTATCAAAGAGGGCGTGGACGCTCACACCATCGCCGGAGTGCTCGGCGCGGCCGACCCGAACGCCGTCGCGCTCGAGGCCGCCTCCGGCGCGTGGACCTACGCCGAACTCGACGCCCACGCCGATCGCGCCGCCGGGGCCCTGTGGGCGCTCGGGGTGCGGCCCGGCGATCGTGTGGCCGCCTGTCTGCCCAACGATCTCGATATCGTCGCGGCCTTCCACGGCACCCAGCGCATCGGGGCGGTGTGGGCCGGGATCGGTGAGGCGCTCACCGCCGCCGAACAGCGCGACCTGCACGATCTGTGCGATCCGGCGGTGGTGCTGGCCGGACCGCGCTGCCTGCTGGACACCCCGGCCCGGATCGACCCGGACCACTGGACGGCGCTGCTCGCCCGCGCCGAGCGGGCCCCGGCGGTGGACCAGGATCCCGACGCCCCGGCCGGAATCGCCTTCACCAGCGGCACTTCCGGCCGCCCGAAGGCCGTCGTGCACAGTCAGCGCAATCTGCTGCTGCCGGGCGCGGTGCTGGTCGCCACCCGCGGCTGGGGTCCGGAGCTGCGCAAGGGCGACAGCTTCCCGCTCACCATCCTGAATCTCATGGTGCTGTCCACGCTGCTCACCGCCCAGGCGGGCGGCCGCGCGGTGATCATGGACCGCCGCGACGCGGACGGTGTCGCGGACTGGATCGGCGAGCATCGGGTCACCGTGTGGAACGGCGCGCCCGCGCAACTCTACGATCTGGCCCGCCGCCCGAACGCGGATCTGCGCTCGCTGCACGAGGTCTGGAGCGGCGGCGGCGACACCCCCGACCCGGTGCGGCGCGCCTTCGCGACCGCGCACGGGCTCGTCCCCCGGGTCACCTACGGCCTGACCGAGGCCCCGACCGTGGTGTCCATCGATCCGGTGAACGGCGACTGGCGGTCCGGGACGAGCGGGCGGGTTCTGCCGCAGTACGACGTGGCCGCCTACGACGACGCCGGAAACCGTTTGCCGCCAGGGGAATCGGGGGAACTGCGCCTGGCCGCGAGCACCACGGGACCGTGGGCCGGACGCTGGCGACCCCTGCTGGGCTACCGGGAGCCGGACGGGATCCGTCCGCCCGAGCCGGGACCGCTGGCCACCGGCGATATCGGCACGGTCGACGCCGAAGGGTGGCTGTCGGTGCTCGATCGCAAGAAGATGGTCATCATCCGCGGCGGGGCCAATGTGTATCCCCTGGAGGTCGAGCGGGTCATCGCGACCCATCCGGACGTCACCAAGGTGGCGGTGTGCGCGGTCCCGGACGAACGCCTCGGGCAGCGGGTCGCGGCCGTCATCGAAACCGATTCGCCCACCGTGGATCTCGCCTCGCTCACCGCGCTGTGCCGCCGGGAACTGGCGGGGTACAAGGTGCCCGAGATCTGGTCGCGGGTGGACGCCCTGCCGGTCAACGCCATGGGCAAGGTCGAGCGCACCCGCCTCGCCGACCTGGCCACCGGACCGGGCGCCCGGGCGCTGACGGAGGATTGACCGTGTCCGCCAACCCCTTACCGCTGTTCGACCTCCGCGATCGGGTCGCCCTCGTGACCGGCGCGTCGTCGGGCCTGGGCGCGGAGGTCGCGCGCACCCTCGCCGGGCTGGGCGCGCGGGTGGCGGTCGTCGCGCGGCGCGCCGACCGGCTGAATGAACTCGCCACCGAGATCGCGGGCCTCGCCGTGCCCGCCGACCTGGGCGACCCCGCCGCGCTCGACGCGGTCGTCCCCGCCGTCGCCGACGGGCTCGGGCCGCCGGAGATCCTGATCAACGCCGCGGGCAACCGCTTCACCACCGACCGCGCCGAGGACGAGACCCTCGCCGACATCCAGCGGACCCTCGACCTCAATCTCATTGCGCCGCTGCGGCTTTCCCAGGCCGTGTTCTCGCACATGCGCGCGCTCGGCCGCGGCTCGATCGTGCACGTCTCCTCCATCAGCGGCCGGGTCGGCGTCCCCGGCATCCCGCAGGCGTCCTACGCGGCCAGCAAGGCGGGCCTGTCCGGGCTCACCACCGAACTCGCCGTGCAGTGGGCGCGGCACGCCATCCGGGTGAACACCGTCGCCCCCGGCTTCTTCCGCAGCGAGATCACCGACAGCCTCTACGCCGACGACCGCGGGGCCGCCTACCTGCACCGCAACATTCCCCTGCCCATCGAGGGCACGGCCGCCGACATCGTCGGCGCGATCGCCTGGCTCGCGGGCGACGCCGCCCGCTACGTCACCGGTCAGACCATCGTCGTGGACGGGGGCTGGACCGCCCGCTGAGCGCGGTTGACACCGCCCGGCACTACTGGAAACATCCATTCCGCATTCAGAGAATAGTATTCTCCTAGAGTGCGGCGTCGGCCCGCCGCTCGGGCCGGGGAAGGAATTCGCTGGCGTATGTTCTCGGCAATCCTCATCGAGCAGGGCGACGCGGGGCCACGGGTCGCGAGCGTGGAGGAGTCCGCGCTCCCCGACGGCACCGTGAGCGTCGACGTGGAGTACTCCACCCTGAATTACAAAGACGCCCTGGCCATTACGGGCAAGGGGCGGATCGTCCGCTCCTACCCCATGATCCCCGGCATCGATCTCGCCGGGGTCGTCACCGCGAGCACGCACTCGGGGTGGTCGCCGGGCGACGCGGTGATCCTCAACGGCTGGGGCGTGGGCGAATCCCATTGGGGCGGACTGGCCCAGAAGGCCCGGCTGAACGGGGACTGGCTGGTGCCGCGCCCGGCGGCGTTCACCGCGCGGCAGGCGATGGCCCTGGGCACCGCGGGCTACACCGCGAGCCTGTGCGTGGACGCGCTGCTGCGCCACGGCATCTCGCCCGACCAGGGCGAGATCCTGGTCACCGGTGCCACCGGCGGGGTCGGCAGCGTGGCGATCGCGCTGCTGGCCAAGGCCGGTTTCACGGTCGCTGCGGCGACCGGCAAGGCCGCCGAGTCCGCGTATCTGAAGGGGCTGGGCGCGACCACGATCATCGACCGGGCCGACCTCGGCGCGGCGGGCAAGCCGTTGCAGAAGGAACGCTGGGCCGGGGTGATCGACACCCTGGGCAGCCACACCCTGGTCAACGCCGCCGCCCAGACCCGCTACGGCGGCGCGGTCGCCGCGTGCGGGCTGGCGCAGGGCATGGACCTGCCGGGCACGGTCGCGCCGCTGATCCTGCGCGGGGTGGCGCTGCTGGGCGTGGACAGCGTGCAGGCCCCGATCGCGCGGCGGCTGGACGCGTGGGCGCGGCTGGCCCGCGATCTGGACGCCGACGCGATCGAGGCCATCGCACAGGACATTTCGCTGGGCGAGGCGATCGCCGCGGCGGACCGGCTCGTCGAGGGTACGGTGCGCGGCCGCCTCGTCGTCGACGTGAACGCGTGAAAGGGGTTGCGGCATGACCGAACTCGATCTCTCCGACGTCGACCACCGGGTCGGTAAACCGGTCGGCGGCGGGCAACTGTGGGATCCGTGCTCCTCCTCCGACATCCGGCGCTGGGCGATGGCGATGGACTACGCCAATCCGCTGCACTGGGACGAGGAGTTCGCGCGCGGGACGCGGTTCGGCGGGCTGGTGGCGCCGCAGTCGATCGCGGTGGCGCTGGACTACGGGCACGGCGCGCAGCCCGCGTGCGTGGGCCGGATCCCGGACAGCCATCTGATCTTCGGCGGCGAGGAGTGGTGGTTCTACGGAGTCCCGATCCGCCCCGGCGACAAGCTGTTCCAGACCCGGCGCTTCCACGACTACAAGATCGTGCAGTCCAAGTTCGCCGGGCCCACCATGCTCTCGCGCGGGGACACCGTGCACACCAATCAGCACGGCGCGCTGGTGGCGAAGGAACGGTCGACGGCGATCCGCTACCTCGCCGAGGAGGCCCGCAGGCGCGGCATGTACAACGACCGCTACGGCACGGCGAAGGTGTGGACCGCGCCGGAGCTGGTGGAGGTCGAGCGGCTGCGGCACGAGTGGATCCTGTCCAACCGGGCGGGCGTGTCGCCGCGGTTCGACGAGGTGAAGGTGGGAGATCGGTTGCCGCGCAGGGTGATCGGGCCGCACAGCATCGCCAGTTTCACCACCGAGTACCGCGCGTTCCTGTTCAATATCTGGGGCACCTTCCACTGGACCGCCCCGCCGGGCGTCGAGGATCCGTGGATCAATCAGGATCCGGGCTGGACCGACGGATTCGCCTTCGACGAGGAGGGCGCGCGCATCGATCCGCGCAAACGCGACGGGCTGTACGTGGGGCCCTCGCGCGGGCACATCGACGGCGACAAGGCCGACGCGGTGGGCATGGCCCGCGCCTACGGGTACGGGGCCACCATGGGGGCGTGGTGCACCGACTATCTCGCCTATTGGGCGGGTCACGACGGGCTGGTGCGGCACACCAAGGCCGACTTCCGGCTGCCCGCCTTCGAGGGCGACGTCACCTACTTCGACGCCGAGATCGTCGGCAAGGACCCGGAATCCGCGTGGGGCGTGCCCCTGGTCCGGGTCGAGCTGACGCTCACCAATCAGGACGGCGGGACGCTGGTGAACTGCGCGGCCGAGATCGAACTGCCATGAGCGCCCCGGCCGTCGTCACGGGCCCGCCGCTGGCCGAGGAACCCGGCCTCGGGCCGCTGACCCTGCCCGGCTTCCTGCGCGAGGTGACCTCCCGCTACGGCGAGCGGGAGGCGCTGGTGTTCCGCGACGGCGAGACCGTCACGCGGTGGAGTTACGCCGAGCTGTGGGACCGGGCGGTCGCGGTGGCGCGGGCGTTGCGGGCGCGCGGGATCGGGAAGGACGGCCGCGTCGGGGTGCTGATGACCAATCGGCCCGAATGGCTGGCGGCGGTGTTCGGGACGAGTCTGGCCGGGGGCGTGGCGGTCACGCTGAGCACGTTCTCCACGGCGAGCGAACTGGATCATCTGCTGCGCGTGTCCGGGGTGTCGGTGCTGTTGGTCGAGCTGTCGGTGGCGCGGAAGGATTTCGCGGCCGTGCTGACCGAACTGGAACCGGCGCTCGGGGAGCCGTCCCTGGGCGCGTTGCGGTCGGTGAGATACCCGTTCCTGCGGCACGTTTCGACGGTGGGCGCGGCGACGGGCGCGATCGAGGAGTGGGCGGAGTTCCTGGACCGGGGCCGGGCGGTTCCCGTGGAGTTGATCGAGGCGACGGCGGCGTCGGTGACGCCCGCGGACGCGGCGGTCGTGTTCTTCTCCTCGGGCAGCACCAGCAAGCCCAAGGGCATTCGCAGCGCGCATCGCGGGGTGGCGGTGCAGATGTGGCGGTTCCGGCGCATGTACGGGTTCGGGCCGGAGGATCGGGTGCGCTGCTGGACGGCCAACGGGTTCTTCTGGTCGGGGAACTTCGGGATGGCGCTGGGCGCGACGCTCGCGGCCGGGGGTTCGCTGGTGCTGCAATCGACCTTCGACGCCGCGGAGGCGTTGCGGCTCATGGCGATCGAGCGGGTGAACTTCCCCGTCGCCTGGCCGCATCAGTGGGCTCAGCTGGAGGCGGCGCCCACCTGGGCGGAGACCGATCTCGGCAGTTTGAGATTCGTCGACGTCTCGCTCCCGGCGGCCCGGCATCCGGCGGTGTCGACCGACTACACCGAGCCGGGCCACGCGTACGGCAGCACCGAAACGTTCACCATCACAACATGTTTCCCGGCGAACACCCCCGCCGAGGAGATCGCGGGCAGCAGCGGACGGCCGCTGCCCGGGGTGACCGTGGAGATCGTGGACCCGCTCGACGGCCGGGTGCTCGCCCGCGGCGAGAGCGGCGAGATCTGCCTCAAGGGCCCCACGCTCATGCTCGGCTATCTGGGCACGCCGCTGGACGAGACGCTCGACGCGGAGGGCTTCTTCCATACCGGGGACGCCGGTCACATCGATGACGCCGGACGGCTGTACTGGGAGGGCAGGCTCACCGACATCATCAAGACCGGCGGGGCGAATGTGTCCCCGCTCGAGATCGACGAGGCGCTGCTCGCGCATCCGGCGGTGAAAGTCGTTCGCACCGTGGGCGTTCCGCACGACACGCTCGGGGAGGTGGTGGTGGCGTGCGTCATCGCCCGGCCGGGCGCGACCGTCGGCGAGGACGAGCTGCGGACCTTCCTGCGCGAGCGGCTGGCCAGCTACAAGGTGCCGCGGCACGTGTTGTTCTTCGCCGAGGACGACTTCGAGCTGACCGGCAGCGCCAAGATCAAGACATCGGATCTTCGGGAGCTGGCGGCGCGGCGGCTGCGGGGGTGAACCGGTCGGCGTATCGCGCGGCCAGCCGCTTGCGATGGTCGGCGGGCGCGCCGAACAACGCGCGGTTGAGGGTGGCGCGCTTGAGGTAGCGGTGCAGGCCGCTCTCCCAGGTGTAGCCGATACCGCCGTGCAGTTGCACGGCCTTACCGGCGACGCGGACCGCGGCGGCGGTGCTGAAGGATTTCGCCATGGCCGCGGCCGCGCCCGGGTCGGTGTCCGCGCGGACGGCGGCGGTCACCAGCTGGTGGGCGATCGTGAGGTCCACGAGCATGTCGGCGCAGGCGTGTTGCACCGCTTGGAAGGATCCGATGGGGCGGCCGAACTGATCGCGGACCTTGACGTAGTCGACGGTCGCGGCGAGCATGGCCTCGGCGATCCCGAGGCTGTCGCAGGCGACGGCGATACCGGCGCGATCGGCCAAGTGCTCCAACGCGTTTCGCGGGTCCGTGAAGCGCAGGATCGCCTCGGCCGACATCCGCTCGACGGACACCGCGCCCACCACCCTCGTCTCGTCGACCAGCGGCCGCGCCCGCACAGTCACTCCCGGGGCGTCGGGTGACACGATCGCCAGGGCCGTGGTCCGATCCGCGTCGACCACCGGAACGAGCAGGCTCGTGGCCGCCGTCGCGTCCAGCACCCACTCCGTGTCCTCGTGCGGCGCCGGATTCGGTGTGGAGCCGTCGAGGACGAGGATCGGCCGGGCCTCGCCCGCCGCCGTGGCGCTGAGCAGACGGTCGCGGGTCGGGCTCGGCTCGAGCAGGCCCAGCGCGGCGACGCCGAGGGCGACGCTCGGATACGGGGTGGGCGCGGCCGCGCGGCCGATCTCGGTGAGCAGCACCGCGGTTTCCGCGAAAGTGGCTCCGGCGCCGCCGAATTCGTCGGGGATCTCCAGGCCGGGCCAGCCCGCTCGGGTGAGCGCGGTCCAGTCCGGGGTGCGGGTGAGCAGCTTTCGGGCCGCCGCGCGCAGGTCGTCGTGGAGGTCGGTGAGGTCGGTCATCGCTTGTCCCCCCATGAATCCCCCTGCGCCTCGGGCGGATTCATCCCTTGTCCCCGCATCATTCCTCCTGTGCCTCGGCCGAATTCAACGCTTGTCCCCCCGCGGTAGGCCGAGGCCGCGCTCGGCGATGATGGTGCGCTGGATCTCGCTGGTGCCGCCGGGGATGGTCCACTCCCAGGAGCCGATGAAGTCGAGGACCCAGGCGCCGGACTCCCAGCCGCCGGACAGGGGTTTGCGCAGGGTGGTGTGGGCGGCCACGCCGCCGATCTCGGCCCCGAAATCGGTGACGCGCTGGAGCAGTTCGCTGTAGTAGAGCTTCACGATCGAGGCGTCGGCGGGACCGGCGGTGCCCGCCGCGTGCCGTTCGACCAGATCGCGGGCGAGGGCGCGCAGGCCGGTGATCTCGGTTTCCAGTTCGGCCAGGCGGTCGGCGACCACCGGATCGTCGAGGGGGCGGCCGTGCGGGCCGGGGGTGGCGCACTGACGGACGAGCCAGCGGAAGCCCGCGTTGCCGAGGCGTTCGGCCAATTCCAGCATGGTGAGGCCGCGTTCGGCGCTCAAGGTGCGCTGGGCGACCCGCCAGCCGGTGTGTTCCGCGCCGACGAGATTCGCGGCGGGGACGCGGACCTGGTCGAGAAAGATCTCGCAGAAGTGCCGTTCGTCGGTCGCCTGGCGGATGGGCCGCACGTCGATGCCCGGGGACCTCATGTCCAGCAGGAAATACGAAATGCCTTGGCGCGCGGGCGCGTTCGGGTCGGTCCGGGCCAAGAGCAGGCACCAGTCGGCGTACTGCGCGCCGCTGGCCCACACCTTCTGCCCGGTGACCACGAAGGCGTCGCCGTCGCGGCGCGCGGTCGTCCGCAGGGCCGCCAGATCGGAGCCCGCGCTCGGTTCGGAGAAGCCCTGCGCCCAGATCTCGCCGTCCAGGATCGCGGGCAGGTGTCGCCGCCGTTGTTCGGCGCTGCCCGCCTCGAGCAGGGTCGCGGCCGCGTGGTGAATCGCGACGAAGGACAGCACCTGCCGAGGCGCGTCGTGCGCGGCCAGTTCCTGATAGAGCACGATCTGCCGGGGCACCGGCATCCCGCCGCCGTACGCCGCGGGCCAGTGCGGCACCGCGAATCCGCCCGCGCGCAGCCGCTGGAACCAGTCCTGTTGGAAGGCGACGAATTCCGCGTCGGTGGCCCCGGTCTGCGCGGCGCGCCAATCCGGCGGGACATTGTCCCGGCACCAATCCCGTACCGCCGCACGGAATTCGGTGATCTCGGCGGTCATCGGGATTCGGCCCGACGACGCAGGGCCAGCAGGCGTTCGCGGTGTTCGGGGGTCTGCATGGAGACGATCTCGGCCGCGAACCCCGCTTGCAGCGGACCGGCGAGGGCCTGCGAAAGATACATGTTCACAACCCGTTTCGTGGCCCGCAACGCCTCCGGGGGCTGCGCCGCGAGCCGCGTCGCCAAGGCGCGCGCCTCGTCGAGCAGGCGGTCCGACGGAACCACCCGGGAGGCCAATCCCAATTCCACCGCGGTCCCCGCATCGATGCGATCCCCGGTGAACAGGAACTCCCGCGACCGCAGAATCGGCGTCAGCAACGGCCAGAACGCCGCGCCCCCGTCCCCCGCCACCAACCCCACCGCCACATGCGGATCGGCCAGATACCCCCGCTCCGAGATCAGCACCACATCGCACAACACCGCCAGGCTCGCCCCCAACCCCACCGCCGCCCCGTCCACCGCCGCGATCACCGGCAACGGAAACCGCAGCATCTCCTCGATGATCTCCGCCCCCTCCCGCACACTCTCGTCCCGGGCCGCCGGATCGTCGAGAAACGAGGTGATCCACTCGAGATCACCACCCGCACTGAACGCCCGCCCCGCACCGGTCAGAACAACCACCCGCGCCTCCCGATCGGCCGCCACCTGCCGCCACACCACCGCCAGCGCCCGATGCAACGCCCGATTCACCGCATTCGCCTCCCCCGGCCGATTGATCACCACCACCCGCACCGGCCCCTCGACCTCCACGGTCAACTCCGCCGGCAAGTCGTACCGCATGCTCCCCATCCCTTCACGCACTCCGATTCCACAGGCCCCCAACCCTTCCCGCTCCCCGCCCCTCCTGGTTCCCTCGGCAGCCATCCCGTCACCCTCCCGGCCCTTCTGGTTCCCTCGGCGGCACATCCCGTCCGCTCCCCGGCCCTCCTGGTTCCCCGGCGGCGCATCCCGTCCGCTCCCCGCCCCTCCTGGCTCCCTCGGCGGCACATCCCGTCACGCTCCCGGCGGTTCGGAGAACAGGCCCGTGAGGCCGCGGCGGCCGATTCGGCGGGACAGGAGGTCCTCGGTGGCGGACTGGGGGTAGGGGAGGCGGCGTAGGGGGAGGCTGTAGCGGGAGAGCCAGGACAGGAAGGACTCGTCGCAGAAGCCGAGGGCGCCGTGGAGTTGGTGGGCGACGCGGAAGACGAGGTCGGCCGCCTCGAGGGCGGCCAGCCGGAGGGCCAGGGCGTCGTCGACGGCGGACCGGTCCCCGGCCGCGAGGCTCCACAGGGCGTAGCGGGCCAGCATTTCCACGCCGCGTCGCTCGACCTCGGCGTCGGTCAATTGGAAACGGACGGACTGGAATTCGGCCAACGGCCGCCCGAACTGCTCCCGGACCAGCACGTGCCCCCGCGCCAGATCCAGCGCCCGATCCAACATCCCGAGCAACGTCCAGCACGGCAGGACCAGGGCGAGGGCCACATACCGATCGGCGTCGGGCAAGGAAACCCCGGCGGGCCGCACCTCCAACGGCGTCACGAACGCCGACTCCCGCGGCGGCGAATCGGTCTGCGGCACAACGACTTCCCCGAGCACACCGTCGATAGTCACCGCCACCCACCGCGACGACAGCCCCGCCACGGCCGCGACCGAATCCCGCTCGGCCACCAGCACCAGCCCGTCCACCCCGAGCCCGTCCGGCCGCGCCAACCGCTCCGCCACCGGATACGGAACCGCCCGATACCCCACCGCCCGACACAGCGCCGCCGCCGCCTCGAGCTCCCCGGCATCCCGCAAGGGCCCCAGCTCCCACGCCCCGACACCCGCGAGCACCGGCTCGATCACCGACTCCCGGTGGGCGAGCCCCCCTTCGGCCCGCCGCACCAACTCGTCCCCGCCCGCCGCTCGCAACGCCCCCGCCGCCGCCCGCCCGTATTCGACCGCCTCATCGCTCAATTCGACCCGCATACCGCCCCTCCCATCGACATCGCCCGCATGCGGCGGCCCGGCGCCCTCATGCGGCGGCCCGTGGATTGGGTGGGGGCAGCAAGGTCCGCGATAGGAGGGTTTGCTGGATCTCGATGCTGCCGGAGGCTACGGTGGCTGCGTTGGCGTAGCGCCAGTGGTCGGCGACGGCGGCGCGGAAACGGTTGCGGGCGGGGGTGTTCGGGGGGATCGAGTGTGCGATTTCGGTGAGGACCGCGGCGCTCTCCTGGTCCAGCCGGGTGACCGCGATGCGGTAGGCCGCCGCGTCGGCGGGGGTGACTCGGCCCGCGTCCTGGAGGGACACCACCTGATAGGCGAGGAGCCGGGCGCGACGGCAGTGCACCAGCGCTCGGGTCCAGCGCGCTCGCAGCGCGGGCGGCAGCTCGTCCCAGACCTCGTCGGCCGCGCCGGGAGCGTCGTGCAGCAGGCGCTCGCATCGGGCGTACCGCGCGATGCCCACGCGCTCGAAGGCCAGCACCTCCTGTACGACAGCCCATCCGCCGCCCACCTCGCCGAGCACATCGGCCTCGGTCGCGCGCACCCCGTCGAGGAACACCTCGTTGAGATGATGCGGCCCCAACATGGCCCGGATCGGCCGGACCTCGATCGCCGGATCGGACATGGGCAGCAGGAACACCGTGAGCCCTTGCTGTTTTCGCGCCTCCCGCGAGGTGCGGGCCAGCAGGAAACACCACTGCGCCATGGTCGCGTAGGAGGTCCAGATCTTCTGCCCCGAGATGCGCCAGCCGTCGCCGTCGCGCCGCGCGGAGGTGCGCAGCGACGCCAGATCCGACCCCGCGTCGGGCTCGCTGAACCCCTGACACCAGATCACCTCGCCCCGCGCGATCGGCGGCAGATGCTTGCGCCGCTGCTCGGCCGTGCCGTGCCGCATGATCGTCGGCCCCACCCAGTTGACGCCCATGTACTGCGCGCCGCGCGGCTCGTGCCGCGCCCACATCTCCTCGCGCACCACCGTCTGCTCCCACACCGACGCCCCGCGCCCGCCGAACTCCTCCGGCCAGGCCGCGCACAGCAGCCCGCGCTCCGACAGCACCCCGCAGAACCGTTGTGCCAGTGCGAGATCCGCGGGATCGTCGGTGAAGGCGCCGAGGAAATCGGCCGGAACCTCGGCGGCGATCAACCGCCGCAGCTCCCCCCGAAGCGTCGCGGCGGCCTCCCCCATCGTGAAGTCCATGCGCCGCAGGCTACTTCAATCCTCTAAAGGATAGCAATATTTGAGGGCTAATCCGCTGGTGAACTAGACTCCGACCATGATCGGGAGGCGACACGCGTGAGCACACCCCCTCGCCGCGGGCGGAACGCGCCCCGCGTGCCGCAGCGCCGCATCGCCGAAACCGTTGCCGCCGAACTGCGTGCGCGCATCCTCGCCGGGGACGACGACTATCGCCTGCCCACCCAGGACCAGCTGGTCCAAGACTTCGGCGTCAGCTATCCGTCCATCCGCGAGGCGCTGCGCATCCTGGAGACCGAGGGCCTGGTGACGGTGCGGCGCGGCAATGTCGGCGGCGCGGAGGTGCATCGCCCCGACGAGTCCTCCGCGGCCTATCACCTGGGCCTGGCCCTCCAGGGCGCGCGCGTCACGCTCGGCGATCTGGCCGCGGGTCTGCGCATGCTGGAACCGTTGTGCGCGTCGGCGTGCGCCGAACGCCCCGACCGGGCCGACACCGTCGTCCCCGCGCTCACCGCCAGCGTCGAGGCGTCGGCGGCGCTGGTCGGCGACGGCGTCGCCTTCACCCACACCGCGCGCGAATTCCACGATCTGATCGTGTCTTTCACCCCCAACCTGACCATCCGCTACGTGGTGAGCACGCTGGTCACCCTGTGGTCGGCGCAGGAGCAGGCGTGGGCCGAGGCCCGGACCGAACAGGGCGAGTACCCCTCCGAGGCCGAGGCCGCCGCGGCGGTCCGCACCCATCGGCGCATCGTGCGCGAGATCGAGGCGGGCCGCGCCGCCGAGGCCGAGCGCCTCTACCGCACCCACCTCACCGCCACCCAGGCCCTGGTGCTGGAACGATTCGACGACGGCGTCGTCGGTGCCTCCCCCACCCTGGCCCGCGCCCAGTTCCGCGCGGTCCCGCGGACCCGCATCTGATCCCGCTGACATGCGGTAACCTTCTTCTCGAACTTGCGAATACGCGTGCCGACAAGGCTTGGATAGATTTCCACTGCCGGTGCGGCCGCGCGTCTGCAAAACCGCTGTAATGCGTTGCGCACCAACCTATTCGGGCGCATCGAAGATGCATGGCACACCACACCCTCAAGTCCCCGAAACCCCGCCCCCACCAGCGTTTCCCACCGCCGGTATTGCTATCCTTATGAGGATTGAAGTAGCGTAACCCCCGAACCAGTGGCCTGCGTCACGCCGCACCTCCGGCATCCGGCGCGCACATGGCGAACGCATCGTTCTCACCTCACCCGGGAGGCCCCGCCTTGACTCAGGGGGCGCGCTACACCAGCACCACACCCATCACCGCCGCCGAGGGGGTGAGCATCGACCGCCTCACCCCGCCCAGCCGCCTGTTCGGCGCCAACGGTCTGCGCACCGGACCCGACGGCCGGGTCTACGTGGCCCAGGTCGTCGGCAGCCAGATCAGCGCGCTCGACGTCGCCACCGGCGACCTCGAGACCGTCAGCGCCAAGGGCGGCGACATCGTCGCACCCGACGATCTGGCCTTCGATCCCGAGGGCAACCTCATCGCCACCGAGTACATGGACGCGCGAGTCAGCCTGCACGACAAGGCCGGTCGCACCCGCGTCCTGCGCGCCGACCTGCCCGGCGCCAACGGCATCACCGTGCACGCGGGCCGGTTGTTCGTCAACGAGTGCCGCATCGGCGGACGGCTCGTGGAACTCCCGCTCGACGGCGGCGCGCCCCGCGTCCTCCAGGACGACCTGCCCATGCCCAACGCCATGGAGGTCGGCCCCGACGGACTCCTCTACTACCCGGTCATGGGCACCAACGACATCTGGCGCATCCACCCCGACGGCGGCGAACCCGAACGCGTCGCGGGCGATCTCGGCGTCCCCGACTCGGT
The DNA here is from genome assembly GCF_053588115.1 of Nocardia sp. NPDC003482. Lineage (NCBI taxonomy): Bacteria > Bacillati > Actinomycetota > Actinomycetes > Mycobacteriales > Nocardiaceae > Nocardia > Nocardia sp. NPDC003482. The sequence goes on along the minus strand of NZ_JBSFPI010000006.1, from coordinate 223,666 downwards.
GAAGTTCGACGCCGCGGGATTCATCGTCTCCACCCAGGTACAGACCGGCGAGGTGCTGCGCATCGATCCGCGCACCGGCGACCGGCGGGTGCTCGCGAATCTCGCTCCGGGACTGGACAATTGCACATTCGTCGGGGACCGCCTGTTCGTCTCCAGCTTCACCGGCGAGATCACCGAGATCCTGCCCGGCGGCGCGACCCGGGCCGTCCTCCCCGGCGGCCTGCTGTGGCCGCTGGACCTCAGCGTCGGCCCCGGCGGCGAACTCTACGTCGCCGACGGCACCTACCTGCACGTGCTGCGCGACGGCCGCCTGCACGTCGTCGCGTCGCTGTTCACCCCCGGCACCCCGGGGTACGTGCGCGGCGTGGCGGCGGTCGCGTCGAACGAACTGCTGTGTGCCACCTCGGTGGGCCAGATCGCCGTCCACCGTCCCGGACCCGAACCCGAAACAGAGGTTCTCGCAGAGGGTTTCGACCGTCTCTACGGCGTGACCGCCACCGCGGACCGGGCGGTGGTCGCCGCCGAACTCGGCACCGGCCGCGTGGTCTCGGTGCGCGCGGGAACCACCGAGGTCCTCGCCTCCGGCCTCGCCGGACCCATGGGCGTGGCCGTCACCGGCGACGGCACCGTCCTGGTCTCCGAATCCGAGGGCGGCCGCATCGTCTCGATCGGCCGCGGCGTCGACACCGTGGTCGACGGCCTCGAACATCCGCAGGGAATCCTGGTGCGCGGCAAGGAGATTCTCATCGTCGACGCCGGACTGCGCGAGCTGATCGGCGTCGACCTCGAGACCAAGGCGCGCCGCACCCTCGCCGCGCACCTGCCCGTCGGCGCGCCGCCCGGCGTCGAACCCAAACCGCTGCTCGGCACGCCCCCGTTCTCCGGCCCCATGGGCCCGTTCGCGGGCATCGCCGCCGGACCCGACGGAACGGTCTACGTCTCCGCCGACGCCGAGGGCAGCGTGCTGGCCGTCCGGATCGGAGCGTGAACCCATGAGCCTCGACGGCCTCGGACTCGGCGGCCGCGTCGTGATCGTCTCCGGCGCGGGCGGCGGCGGTATCGGCACCGCGGTGACCCGAATGCTCGGGCAGGCCGGGGCCACGGTCGTCGCGGTCAGCCGCTCGAAGGACAATCTCGCCGAACACATCGAACCGCTTGCGGCGGAGGGCCTTTCGGTTCTCCCGGTGGCGGCCGACGCGGCCACCGACGAGGGCATCGCCACCGTCCTCGACGCCGCCAGCCGGGCGCCCGGCGACCTGCACGGACTGGTGAACGTGGCGGGCGGCGCGGCCCCCGCCACCTGGATGCCCGCCACCCGTGTCACCCGCGCGGACTGGCGGGACCTGTTCACCCAGAACCTGGAGACCATGTTCTTCATGAGCCAGGCCGTCGCCGCGGAACTGAAGGCGCGCGACCGCCCCGGCTCGATCGTGTCGATCTCCTCGATCAGCGGCATGAACACCGCCCCCTTCCACATCGCCTACGGCACAGCGAAATCCGCGCTCGTGGCCGCCACCCGCACCCTGGCCGTCGAACTGGCCCTGGACGGCATCCGCGTCAACGCCGTCGCGCCCGGCGTCACCGCCACCCCCGCCTCGCGCACCTATGTCGGCGACGACCCGGACCGCGACCGCCGCGCCATCGCCATGGGCCGCCGCGGCACCCCCGAGGAACAGGCCGGGCCCATCCTGTTCCTGCTGTCGGACCTGTCGAGCTACATCACCGGCCAGACGCTGCTCGTCGACGGCGGCCTGAACCTCAAATGGACCCATCTGGGCGACGACAACACCTCGCTGTTCCTCGAGAACCCGTCGTTCCGCGCCGCCATCACTCGCTGAAACCCGGTGTGCACCAGGAGGATCGCATGACCGACACCACCGAAACCGAACCGCTGTCCACGCCGATGGAGATCGGCGTCGAGGCCTACATCTCCCCCGAGTACGCCCGGGCCGAGGCCGACAAGCTGTGGGCCAAGGTGTGGCAGCAGGTCTGCCGGGTGGAGGAGATCCCGCGCGTGGGCGACTTCCTCACCTACGAGATCATGGCCGATTCGATCATCGTGGTCCGCACCGCGCCCGACACCCTCCGCGCCTACCACAATGTGTGCGCCCACCGCGGCCGCCGCCTGATCGACACCCCGCCCGGCGCGCACGACGCCCGCGGCTCCCGCAAACAGTTCGTGTGCGGATTCCACGGCTGGCGTTACGATCTCGACGGCCGCAACACCTTCGCCCCCGAACGCGAGGACTGGACCTGCGGGCTCACCGAACGCAACGACGGGCTCACCAAGGTCCGCGTCGACACCTGGGGCGGCTGGGTCTGGATCACCATGGACCCCGACTGCGAACCGCTGCGCGACTACCTCGAACCCGCCGCGAGCCTGCTCGAGCACTTCGAACTCGAGAACATGCGCTACCGCTGGCGGCGCTGGCTGACCTTCGACTGCAACTGGAAGGTCGCCTTCGAGGCGTTCATGGAGACCTACCACGTCCCCTACACCCACCCGGAGTTCATGAACTTCGGCCAGTTCCTCGGCTGGGCGCGGGCGCAGGGCAAGCACAGCAACATCGGCTACGACGCGCCCAAGGGCATGGAGGAGAACCAGGCCAAGGTGCGCCTGGGCACCGGCCCCGACGCCCGCGCCGCCACCGCCGCGTTGCAGAACTTCACCTGGGAGAACGCCAACACCAACACCACCCGCACCCTGGTCGACGTCGCCAACCGGCTGGTCGACGAATTGCCCGAGGGCACACCGGCTCCCGAGGTGCTGCGCTACTGGCTCGACACCGCGCGCTCGGAGGACGAACGGCGCGGGGTGGTGTGGCCGAAGGTCGACCCGGACGTCGTCGCCCGCGCGGGCACCGCCTGGCAGATCTTCCCCAACTTCCAGATCGGCCACGCGCTCAACAACATGCTGTGCTACCGATTCCGCCCGTACGGGTTCGATCCGGACAAGTGCGTCTTCGAGGCCGCGGTGTTCGAGCTGTTCCCGCCCGGCGAGGAACCCGAGACCGAATGGGAGTACACCCCGGTCGGGGATCCGCGCTGGCGGACCGTGCTGCCACAGGACTTCGCGAATATGGCCGCCGTGCAGCAGGGCATGAAGAGTCGCGGCTTCTCCGGCCCCAAGCCCAACCCGTACCGCGAACGCAGCGTGGTCAACCTGCACCGCAACCTCGCCGCCTACCTGGGCACCGGCGAGCCGCGCGAACTCGCCTGAAACAGTCTCTCCAGCAAGGACATTCGCATGCACGACTGCGCACCCACGCAGACCCCCGAGATCGACCTGCCCGCGCTGCGGGCCCGCTATCTGGCCGAACGCGACAAGCGGCTGCGCCCGGAGGGTCAGGACCAATACCTGGTGGCCGAGGACGAGTTCGGCGAGTTCTACGAGTCCGACCCCTACACCCCGGTCGTGCCGCGCGCACCGCGCACCGACGAGATCGAGGTGGCGATCCTCGGCGGCGGCTGGGCGGGGCTGCTCGCCGGGGCCCGGCTCGACGAGGCCGGGGTCACCGACTTCCGCATCATCGAACTGGGCGGCGACTTCGGCGGCGCGTGGTACTGGAACCGCTACCCCGGAATCCAATGCGACACAGACAGTTACGCCTATCTTCCCCTGCTCGAGGAAACCGGCTACATGCCGACCGAGAAGTACGCCCACGGCGACGAATGCTTCGAGCACGCCCAGCGCATCGGCAAGCACTACAACCTCTACGAGCGCGCCCTGTTCAGCACCCTGGTGACCGCGCTCGCCTGGGACGAGGATCTGGGCCGCTGGCGGGTGGGCACCAACCGCGGCGACGATCTGCGCGCCCGGTTCGTCATCATGGCCCAAGGCCCGTTCAATCGACCGAAACTGCCGGGCATTCCGGGCATCCGCGACTTCACCGGGCACACCTTCCACAGCGCCCGCTGGGACTACGCGTACACCGGCGGCGATATGCGCGGCGGGCTGACCGGGCTCGCGGGCAAGCGGGTCGCGGTCATCGGCACGGGAGCCAGTGGCATCCAGGTCATCCCGCACATCGCGAAGTCCGCCGACCACCTCTACGTCTTCCAGCGCACCCCCTCCTACATCTACGAGCGCGGCGACGTGCCGACCGATCCGGAGTGGGCGGCCTCGCTGAAACCGGGCTGGGTGCGCGAACGCAAACGCAACTTCCACACCGCGGCCTTCGAGGCGTTCGCGCCCGGCCAACCGGATCTCATCTGCGACGGCTGGACCGAGGTGAGCCGCAATCTGGAGGCGCGTCTGAGCGCGACCGGCGGCTGGGCGACGCTCACCCCGGAGAAGTTCATGGAGCTGCGCGAGATCGAGGACTACAAGGCGATGGAACGCGTGCGCCAGCGCGTCGACGCCATCGTGAAGGATCCCGCGACGGCCGAGGCGCTCAAACCGTACTACCGATTCCTGTGCAAGCGCCCGTGTTTCAACGACGAATACCTGCCGACCTTCAACCGCGACAACGTGACGCTGATCGACGTGTCGAAAACCAAAGGCGTGGAGCGCATCACGACCACCGGCATCGTCGCCGACGGGGTGGAGCACACGGTGGACTGCATCGTGTTCGCCAGCGGTTTCGAGATCACCACCGATCTGGACCGCCGCCTGGGCATCGCGCCGTTCACCGGCCGCGACGGGATCTCGCTCTACGACCACTGGGCGCAGGGCTACCGCACCCTGCACGGGCTGACCACCCACGGCTTCCCGAACATCTTCTTCACCGGATTCCTCCAGGGCGGGGTCACCGCCAGCACCACCGACATGTTCGACCAGCAGGCCACCCACATCGCCTACATCCTCGCCAAGGCCACCGAATCCGGTTACGGCACGGTCGAACCCACGCCCGAGGCGGTCGCGGACTGGTGCACGACCGTGCGCGAGACCGCGGTGGACAACACCACCTTCCAGCGCGAGTGCACCCCCGGCTACTACAACAACGAGGGCGAGCGGACGATCCGCTCTCACCTAGGCGAACCGTACTGGCCCGGCTTCTACGCCTTCGAGGATCTGCTGCAAGCCTGGCGCGACGCCGGCGATCTGCCGGGCATGAGCGTCGGCCGATGACCGCCGACCTCCGCTTCGACGGCCGCGTCGCCGTGATCACCGGCGCGGGACGGGGTTTGGGCCGCGCCTACGCGCTGCTGCTCGCCGCGCGCGGGGCGACGGTCGTGGTGAACGACCTGGGCAGCACCGTGCGCGGCGACACCGTCGTGGGCAGTCCGGCCGCCGACGTGGTGGCCGAGATCGAGGCGGCGGGCGGCACCGCCATCGCCTCCACCGATTCCGTCGCCACGCCCGAGGGCGGGCGCGCGATCGTCGAGACCGCCCTCGGCCGCTTCGGCCGGATCGACATCCTCATCCACAACGCGGGCAACGTCCGCTACGGCTCGCTGCGCGAAATGTCCTACGAGGACTTCGAATCCGTGCTCGACGTCCACCTGCGCGGCGCGTTCCACATGGTGCGCCCGGCCTTCCCGGCGATGGCCGACGCCGGGTACGGGCGGGTGGTGCTCACCTCCTCGATCGGCGGCCTCTACGGCAACAAGGGGGTCGCCAACTACGCCGCCGCCAAGGCCGGGGTGCTCGGCCTGTCCCAGGTGGTGGCCCTCGAGGGCGCCGAGTACGGCGTCACCAGCAATGTCATCGTGCCCGCCGCGCTCACCCGGCTGGCCGACGGCCTGGACACCTCGGCCTACCCGCCGATGGGTCCGGAGCTCACCGCCCCGGCGGTAGGCTGGCTCGCGCACGAAAGCTGTTGTGTCACCGGCGAAATCCTGGTGGCGGTGGCGGGCCGGATGGCGCGGGCCTATCTCGCGGAGACACCCGGGGTGTATCAACCCGCCTGGACGGTGGCGGACGTCGCGCGGCGCATCGACGAGATCCGCGACCCCGCCGAATCGTGGGTGCTGCCGCCGGTCCCGTCCGGGCACACCGACCACCTGAGAAAGAGTTTCGAGCTGGCCAAGGAGGCGGCGCAGCATGTCCGTTAAGGTCTACGAACGCATTCTTCGGCTCCTCGAGGCCGAGGGCATCGACACCCTCTTCGGCATTCCCGACCCGAACTTCGTGCACATGTTCCACCTCGCCGAGGAACGCGGCTGGCAGGTCGTCGCCCCGCATCACGAGGAGGCGGCGGGGTTCATGGCCGAGGCGGTGTCGCGGATGACCGGGAGGGCCGCGGTCTGCATCGGCACCCTCGGGCCGGGCGTGGCCAATCTCGCGGGCGCCATGATGTGCGCCAAGGTGGAGAACTCGCCGGTCCTCTTCCTGGGCGGACAGCGCGCCCGCATCACCGAACAGCGGGTGCGGCGCGGGCGTATCCAATTCGTCAAGCAGTCGGCGCTTTTCGAGCCGTCGGTCAAATACAGCGCGAGCATCGAATACGCCGACCAGACCGACGAGATCATTCGCGAGGGCCTGCGCAAGGCGCTCACGGGAACGCCCGGCCCGGTGTACATCGAGTACCCCTCGCACGTCATTCTCGAGGACCTCGACGTGCCGGAACCCTTGCCGCCCAGCGCGTATCGGCTCGTCGGTCAGACGGCGGGCGCGGCGCAGATCGCCGAGGCCGTCGCGCTCGTCCGCGCGGCCGAGCGTCCCATCCTGCTCGTCGGGCACGGCGTGCACACCACCCGCACCGGCGAATCCGTGCGCGCGCTCGCGGAGGCCATGGCGTGTCCGGTGATCCAGACCTCCGGCGGCACCTCCTACATCGCGGGGCTCGAGGACCGCACCTTCCCCTACGGCTTCTCCCCGTCGGCGGTGGAGGCCGTGGTGACCTCCGATCTGTGCCTGGCGCTGGGCACCGAACTGGGCGAACCCGTGCACTACGGGCGCGGGCGGCACTGGCTGGCGGGCGACGCGACGCGCAAATGGATTCTGGTGGAACAGAATCCGGAGGCCATCGGGGTGAACCGGCCCATCGACGTTCCGTTGGTGGGCGACCTGCGCGCGGTGGTGCCGCAGTTGGTCGACGCGCTCGCCGACACCCCGCGCACCCCCTCCCCCGATCTGGCCCGCTGGATCGAATCCGACGCCGCCCGGCTCGCCGAACTCGCCGAGACCGCGCCGTCGGGCGGGTCGCCGGTGCATCCGGCGCGGCTGATCGTGGAGGCCACCAAGGCGTTTCCCGCCGACGGCATCATGGTCCGCGACGGCGGGGCGACCACCATCTTCGGCTGGACCTACTCGCAGGCCAAACCGCACGACGTCATCTGGAACCAGAACTTCGGGCATCTGGGCACCGGCCTCCCGTACGCGGTCGGCGCGTCGGTCGCCGACGGCGGCAAGCGGCCGGTCATGCTCGTCACAGGTGATTCGTCGTTCTTGTTCCAGATCGCCGAACTCGAGACCGCCGCGCGACTGCGCCTGCCGCTGGTGTGCGTTGTCGCCGTGGACTACTCGTGGGGTCTGGAGGTCGGGGTGTACAAGCGCACGTTCGGTCCGGGTTCACGCGAGACCGGGACCCATTGGAGCACCGAGACCAGGCTCGACAAGGTCGCCGAGGGCTTCGGTTGTTACGGCGAGTACGTCGAGCGCGACGCCGACATCGCCCCGGCCGTCAAGCGGGCCTACGCCAGCGGCAGACCCGGCGTGATACACGTGGCGGTGGATCCGAAGGCGAACTCGGAGGAAATGCCGAGTTACGACGAATTCCGGACCTGGTACGCGGAGGGAACGCAGTAACCATGCGCGAGTACACGAAGTTCTACATCGGCGGCGACTGGATCGACCCGGCCGAGTCCCGCACCTTCGACGTGGTGAACCCGGCCACCGAACAGGTGTGCGGCCGAGTCGCCGCCGGGTCCGCCGAGGACGTGGACCGGGCGGTGGCCGCCGCCCGCGCGGCCTTCCCGGCGTGGTCGCGGACCTCGGTCGCGGACCGAATCGCGTTGCTGCGCAACATCTCCGAACGATTCGAGGAGCGCAGCGCCGATCTGGCCGCGGCCCTCACCGAGGAGATGGGCGCGCCCGCCGCGCTGGCCGGGGGGTTCCACTGCGATCTCGCCGCGGGCCATCTCGCCACCGCCATCGAGGTGCTGGAGGGGTTCGCCTTCGAGGAGCTGCGCGAGACGACCCTGATCGTGCGCGAGCCGATCGGCGTGTGCGGGCTCATCACGCCGTGGAACTGGCCGCTGAACCAGATCGCGGTCAAGGTCTTCCCGGCGCTGGCCACCGGCTGCACGATGGTGCTCAAGCCGTCGGAGCAGTCGCCGTTCAGCGGGCAGATCTTCGCCGAGATCCTCGCCGCCGCGGGCGTTCCCGCCGGGGTGTTCAATCTCGTGCAGGGCGACGGGCCCGGGGTCGGCGTGCCGCTGTCGGCGCATCCGGACGTGGACATGGTGTCGTTCACCGGATCCACCCGCGCGGGCGTCGAGGTCGCGCGCAATGCCGCGCCCGGCGTCAAACGGGTCACCCAGGAGCTCGGCGGCAAGAGCGCCAATATCGTGCTCGACGACGCGGATCTGCCCGCCAATGTCGCCACCGCCGTCGCGACCCTCGTGGTGAACTCCGGTCAGACCTGTAGTGCGTTGAGCCGCATGCTGATTCCGAACTCCCGCATGGCCGAGGCGGTGGAAGCCGCGCGGCAGGCGGCCGAGGCGATCACCGTGGGCGACCCCACCGGCGATGTGGCCGTGGGGCCGGTGGTGTCGGGCGCGCAGTTCGACAAGATCCAGGCCCTCATCCGCAAGGGCATCGAGGAGGGCGCGACCCTGGTGATCGGCGGTCCCGGCCGCCCGGCGGGTCTCGACACCGGGTACTACGTCAAGCCCACGGTCTTCGCCGACGTCACCAACGACATGACCATCGCCCGCGAGGAGATCTTCGGCCCGGTGCTGTGCATTCTCGGCTACGACGATCTCGACCAAGCCGTGGCCATCGCCAACGACTCCGACTACGGCCTGGCCGGGAATGTGGCCGGGGCCGACCTCGAGCAGGCCCGCGCGGTGGCGCGGCGGCTGCGCGCGGGCTGGGTCGGCATCAACGACGGCTTCGATTTCCACTGCCCGTTCGGCGGCTACCGCAAGAGCGGAAACGGCCGGGAGTGGGGCGAATTCGGTTTCGAGGACTACCTGGAGATCAAAGGGATCCCGGGGTGGGTCACAGCCCCAGATCCCGGGCAATGAGCAGCTTCATGACCTCGCTGGTGCCCGCGTAGATCCGAGCCACGCGGGCATCGGTGTACAGCCGGGCGATCGGATACTCCATCATGTACCCGTACCCGCCGAACAGTTGGAGGCAGCGGTCGACCACCCGGCCCTGCACCTCGGTGCAGAACAGTTTCACCCGGGCCGCGTCGGCAGCCGACAGCTCGCCGTCGATCAGCTCCCGCACCGCGCGGTCGGCCATGGCCTGGGCGGCCTCCACCTCCGCCGACATGGCCGCCAGCTCGAATTTGGTGTTCTGGAACGAGGCGACCGGCGTGCCGAACGCCTTGCGCTGCTTGACGTAATCCACCGTCGCCGCGATGGCCGCCCGCGCCTGCGCCACCGAACCGACCGCGACCGTCATCCGCTCCTGCGGCAGATTGTGCCCGAGATAGCCGAACGCCCTGCCCTTCTCGCCGAGCCGATTCGCCTGCGGCACACGCACATTGTCGAAGGCGAGTTCCATGGTGTCCTGCACCTTGCAGCCCATCTTCTCCAGCATCCGTCCCCGGGTGAACCCGGGCATCCCGTCCTCCACGACCAGCAGGGTCAGGCCCGCGCGCCGATTGTCCGGATCGGTGGAGGTGCGGGCCACCACGATCACCAGATCGGCATTGGCGCCGCCGGTGATGAAGGTCTTGGCGCCGTTGAGGATGTAGTCGTCGCCGTCGCGAATCGCGGTGGTGCGCATACCCGCCAGATCCGAGCCGGTGCCCGGTTCGGTCATGGCGATCGCGGTGAGCAGGCGGCCCGCCGCCAGGCCGGGGAACCAGCGTGCGCGCTGCGCGTCGTCGGCGTATTCGAGGAAGTACGGCAGGATGACGTCGAGCTGCGTGCGCACGGTGCCGAGGGTGACCAGCGCGCGGGCCGCCTCCTCCTGCAACACCACGTTGTAGCGGTAGTCACGCACCCCCGCGCCGCCGTACTGTTCGGGCAGCGCGAAGCCGAGCAGGCCGAGATCGCCCATCTCGGTGAAGATCTCGCGCGGCATGATGCCCGCCTTCTCCCAGGCGGGATACTCGGGCACGATCCGCGCGTGCACGAAATCCCTTACCAGCGTGCGGAATTCGTCGTGGTCGGGGGTGAACAGGTCGCGGCGCACCGGTGGCCTTTCCGTCAGGAGATCGACTCGACGATGGTGGCGTTGGCGGTGCCGCCGCCCTCGCACATGGTCTGCAAGCCGTAGCGAATCCCGTTGTCGCGCATGTGATGGATCATGCGGATCATCAGCACCGCCCCCGACGCGCCGAGCGGATGCCCCAGCGCGATCGCCCCGCCCAGCGGGTTGAGCAGCTCCGGATCGGCGCCGGTCTCGGCCAGCCACGCCAGCGGCACCGGCGCGAACGCCTCGTTCACCTCGAACACCCCGATATCGCCCAGGGCCAGACCGGCTTTCGCGAGCACCTTCTCCGTCGCGGGGACGGGCCCGGTGAGCATGAGCACCGGATCCGAGCCCGCCACCGCGCCCGCGCGATACCGCACCAGCGGAGTCAGGCCCAGTTCGCGCGCCTTCTCCGGCGTGGTGAGCAGCAGCGCGGCCGCGCCGTCGGAGATCTGCGAGGAGTTGCCCGCGTGGATCACCCCGTCGGACTGGAAGGCGGGTTTCAGCCCGGCCAGCTTCTCCACGGTGGTGCCGCGCCGAATGCCCTCGTCGGCGAGCACCGCGCCGGATTCCGTTGCCACACCGACGATCTGATCGGCGAACGCGCCGCGATCCTGCGCGGCGGCGGCGAGTTCGTGGGAGCGCGCGGCGTATTCGTCGAGCGCGGTGCGGGAGAACCCCCACTTGCGCGCGATCAGTTCCGCGGACACGCCCTGATTGAACGAGAAGTCGTCGTAGCGGGCCAATACTCTCGGCCCGTAGGGCATCCCGCTCGCGCGGGCCGCGCCGAGCGGCACCCGGCTCATCACCTCCACCCCGCCCGCCACCACCACGTCCTGCTGACCCGACAGCACCGCCTGCGCCGCGAAATCCAGTGCCTGCTGGCTGGATCCGCACGCGCGGTTGATCGTGGTGCCCGGAATCGACTCCGGCCAGCCCGCCGCCAGCACCGCGTAGCGGCCGATATTCGACGACTGATCGCCCACCTGGGACACACAGCCCCAGATCACGTCGTCGACCACCGCCGGATCGATGCCGGTGCGCGTCGCCAGTTCGGTGAGCACCGTCGCGGACAGGTCGGCCGGGTGCACGCCCGCCAGCCCGCCGCCGCGTTTGCCGACGGCGGTCCGAACCGCCCCCGCCACAACCACTTCCCGCATGGGTCATGCTCCGTTCTGTAATCTCCAGCGCCCGGTGAACTCCGGTTCCCGGCGCTCGGCGAAGGCCGCGTACGCCTCGGGGGCGTCGGCCGTCGCGAAATTGAGTCCCTGCGCGCGGGCCTCGGCGGCCAGCGCGTCGCGGAAGGTGCCCTCCGCGCCCGCGTCGAGCATCGCCTTGGTCTGGGCGAGCGCCACCGGCGGACCGGCGGCGAGCCGCCCGGCGACATCGGTGACGAACGCGTCGATCTCCTCGGCGGCCACCACCCACGTCACCAGTCCCAGGGCGCGCGCCTCGGCGGCGTCGATGGTCTCCCCGAGCAGGGTGAGCCGCTTGGCCTGCTGCACTCCGACCAGCCGGGGCAGCAGCCAGGTGCCGCCCAGATCCGGGGACAGCCCGCGCCGGGCGAAGATCTGACAGAACCGCGAATCCGGTGTCGCCGCGACGAGATCGCAGCCCAGCGCCAGATTCCAGCCCGCGCCCACCGCCACGCCCGTCACCTTGGCCACGGTCGGCACCGGCAGCTCCCGCAGGGCGAGCGCCACCTCGGTGAGCACCCGCATCCGGTACACCGGATGCCGCCGATCGGGTTCGGACAGATCCGCGCCCGAGCAGAACGCCCCACCCGCCCCGGTGATCACCAGCGCCCGCACGCCGCGGTCCTCCGCGGTCGCGCGCAATGCCTCCGCGAGCGCGGTGAACAGGGCCGGGTTGATGGCATTGCGGCGATGCGGCCGGTTCAGGGTGAGGGTGCGCACGCCGTCGCGGTCCTCGCACCGCAGCACCGGCTCCTGCTCGGGCATCAGATCACCGTGCCGCCGTCCACCGGCAGCACCTGCCCGGTGACGAACGACGCGGCGTCGGAGGCCAGGAATACGAACGCGCCCGCGACCTCCTCCGGTTCGGCCCAGCGCCGCAACAGGATTCGATTGAGCATCTGCTCGGCGAAGCGCTCGTTCGTGCGAATGGTCTCGGTCATGGGCGTGGCCGCCAGCGGCGCGAGCGCGTTGACAAGAATTTGCTTGCGCGCCAACTCCTTCGCCAGCGATTTGGTGATGCCGATGATGGCAGCCTTGGCCGCCGAGTAGTTCACCTGCCCCAGCGTGCCCACGATCCCCGCCGCCGACGTGACATTGATGATGCGCCCGGTGCCGTCGGTCGGCAGCGCCGCCAAGGCGGCCTGCGCGCAGTTGATGGTGCCCAGCGCGTGGATGTCGAACAGTCGCCGCACGGATTCGGCGGTGGTGTCGGCGAACATGGCGGGCGCGGTGACACCCGCGTTGTTGATCAGGATGTGCAGGGTCCCGTCGGCCAGCTCGGCGGCCGCCGCCACCGCCTCGTCCGCCGCGGCCCGATCGGTGACGTCGAACGCGAAACCCCGTGCGGTACCGCCGTTTCCGCGGATCTTCTCCGCCACCGCGGCCGCCGCGTCCCCGTTCAGATCGGTGACCAGCACCGCCGCGCCCGCGTCGGCGAGCGCGCCCGCCACGGCCGCGCCGATCCCGCCCGCGGCCCCGGTCACCAGCGCCGAACGGCCGGTGAGGTCGAACAGCGAGCGCGCCATCAGTAGCTCCTCGGCAGTCCGAGCACGTGCGAACCCAGATAGTTCAAGATCATCTCCTGGCTGATCGGGGCGATGCGCATGACGCGCGCCTCCCGGAAGTAGCGGGACACGTGGTACTCCTCGGCGTAGCCCATGCCGCCGTGGGTCTGCAACGCCCGGTCCGCGGCGGTGAACCCGGCCTCAGCGCACAGGTACTTGGCCGTATTCGCCTCGCGCCCACAGGGTTTGCCGTGGTCGTAGAGCCAGGTCGCCTTGCGCAGCACCAGTTCGGCGGCGTCGAGGTGCGCCAGCGAGTCGGCGAGCGGGAATTGCAGGCCCTGGTTCGTGCCGATGGGCCGGTCGAACACCACCCGATCGGTGGCGTAGCGCACGGCCCGGTCCAGCGACACCCGGCCCAGGCCCAGCGCCTCGGCGGCGATGAGCATGCGCTCGGGGTTGAGCCCGTCGAGCAGGTACCGGAACCCGTGCCCCTCCTCGCCGACCCGATCCTCCACCGGCACCCGCAGATCGTCGATGAACACCTCGTTGGAGGAGACCGCGTTGCGGCCCATCTTGGTGATCGGGCGGATGTCGATGTGGGCGCGGTCGATGTCGGTGAGGAACAGCGTCATGCCATCGGTCTTCTTGGCCACCTCGTCGTAGGGCGTGGTGCGAGTGAGCAGCAGGATCTTCTCCGACTCGAGCGCCTTGGAGATCCACACCTTGCGCCCGTTGATCACGTAGTGGTCGCCGTCGCGGCGGGCGAAGGTGGTGATGCGGGTGGTGTCCAGGCCCGCGCCCGGCTCGGTCACCCCGAAGCACACGTGCAGGTCGCCGGTCGCGACCCGGGGCAGGGTGCGGCGCTTGAGTTCCTCGGAGCCGTGCACCACAACGGGATTCATCCCGAAGATCGACAGGTGGATCGCGGTGGCGGCGTTCATGCCGCCGCCCGAGCGCGACACCTCCTCGGCCAGCAGCGTGGCCTCGGTGATGCCGAGTCCGTGGCCGCCGTACTCCTCCGGGATCGTGATGCCCAGCCAGCCGCCCGAGGCGACGGCCCGATAGAACTCGGTGGGGAATTCGTGCGCCTGGTCCTTGGCCATCCAGTAGCGGTCGTCGAAGCGGCGGCACAGTTCGGCCACCGACTTGCGGATCAGCTCCTGATCCTCGGTCAGTTCGAAGTTCATGGCGCCCCTTCAGTCGGAGGCGGGAAGCGCCTTGGCGGCCTTGATCGTCAGCGGTTCGTCGCCCAGGCGCAGCTCCCCGCTGCCGGAGCGGGTGCACAGCAGTTCCACCGATTCGGCGGAATCGACGTAGCGCTTGCCGATCAGCGTGACCGCCTCCTTGCCGTCGGCGGCGTCGGGGGCGTCGGGGGCGGACGCCGCGGGCACCATCGGCGCGCCGCCACAGGTCAGCGCGACCGCGTCGGCGGGGGCGCGCACGACCACGACCTTGGTCCCGCACACCGTGCTGGCCAGCTGCTCACCGGGACGCAGGGATGCCGTCATTGTGAATCTCCTTCCCCGCCAGCCGATCACCGAGCTGGGCGAGATCGAGGGACTGCCGCGCCAACCAGAACCGCAGGAATCCGGTCAGCGAGTACCGCAGGAACAGCGCCGAACCCACCACGCTCGCGCTCACCCCGCCCAGGGCGAGGGTGATGGCGTCGCGCTGGCTCAGCGCGTTGGTGGTGCCGTGACACATCGCGTAGGCGACGATCGCCAGCAGGAGCCCGAGCGCCATGAGCGCGATCCCGAGCCGCAGCCACAGCCGCGCCCGGCCCGCCGCGGGGTCGGGGATCTTCAGTTCGGCCAGTTCGCGGACGAAGCGGTCCGCGCGCGTATCGGTCATGGGGCACTTCCTAGGTAGTGGGCCGCGAGTTCGTCGCGGAGTCGGTCCGGATCCCCCTGCGCCGCGATCCGGCCGCGCACCAGCACGGCCGCCCGGTCGGCGATATCGAGTGCGGCGGCGGCGAACTGCTCGACGATCAGCACCGCCACCCCCCGGCGGGCGATCTCGGCGACCTCCTCGTAGAGCTGCCCGACCACCAAAGGCGCCAGGCCCATGGACAATTCGTCGAGCAGCAGCACCGCCGGATCGGTGGCCAGGCCGCGGGCGAGGGCGAGCATCTGCTGTTCGCCGCCGGACATGGTGCCCGCGATCTGTTCGGCCCGGCGCTTCAGGATCGGGAACCGCGCGAAGGCGATCTCCTCGATCTCGGCGCGGGGGCGGCCGGTGCAGGTCATCATCCAGAGGTTGTCCCGCACAGTGAGATTCGGGAAGACCCCGCGCCCCTCCGGAATCAGGCACACCCCCGCGCGAGCCAGATCGCGTGGACCGGCCCCCGACATCGCCCGCCCGCCCAGCAGCAGCTCGCCCGAGGCGATCGGGTGGATGCCCGCGGCGACCCGCAGCGCGGTGGTCTTACCCGCGCCGTTGGGGCCGAGCAGGGCCAGCACCCGACCCGCCGCGACGGTGAGGTCCACGCCGTGCAGGACGGTGATGGCGTCGTAGGCCGCGCGCACCGCGCGCAACTCCAGCAGGGTGATCGTGGTGGATTCGGTTGTGACGGTGCGGGTTTCGGTCATGGCGCTGGTGTTCACGCGTCCCCCAGGTAGGCGGCGAGGACGACGGGGTCGTCGCGGATGACGGCGGGCGGGCCGGAGGCGATGATCCTGCCGAGGTCCAGGACGAAGACCTCGTCGCAGACGGTCATCACCAGGCCCATATCGTGTTCGACCAACAGCACGGCGGTGCCGTCGTCGGCCAGCGAGCGCAGTAGCGTCCCGAACCGTTCGGTCTCGGTCGGGTCCTGCCCGGCCGCGGGTTCGTCGAGCAGGATCAGGCTGGGCCGCGCGGCCAGGGCGCGACCCACCTCGACCAGGCGGCCGGTGCCGGTGGGCAGCGCGTCGGCGGAGGTGTCGGCGAGGTGGCCGAGCCCGAGCCGGTCGATGATCTCGGCGGCGACGCGGGCGGCGCGGCGGCGGTCGGGGCCGAGTTCGGCCGCGACGAGCAGGTTGTCGCGAACGCTCAAGCGCCCGAACAACTCCAGGCGCTGGAAGGTGCGGGCCAGCCCGTGCCGGGCCCGGCGCGCCGGACCCAGCCGGGTGACGTCGCGACCCTCGATCACCACCCGGCCGCGGGTCGGCCCGCGCAGGCCGCAGATCACGTCGAACAGCGTGCTCTTGCCCGCCCCGTTGGGTCCGATCAGCCCGGTGATCGCGCCGCGCTCGGCGCGCAGGCCCGCCCCGTCGAGCGCGCGGTTGCCGCCGAACACGACGGTCACATCCTCAACGTGCAGTCGCGACGGCATGGTCGAGCACCTCCTCGTCCCCGGCCCGCCACTCCCGGCGCACCCCCCACCACTCGACCGGGACATCGGCCTCGACCGCGGGCGGCCGGACGCGCCGCGCGTGCCACAGCCGCGCGGCCACCAGCGCCACCACCAGCCCGCCGGTGAGGACCCACCCGTCGATCACCCCGCCCACCCGCGCACCCCACAGCGCCAGCGCCGCCACCGCCAGGACCGGCGAGACAACCCGATCCCGCAGTGTCGCAAGCCAATCCGCGCGCAAGGTGCCGATCACGCCCGCGCGCAACATGCCGCCGCCGACCGCGACGCCGCCGAGCGCGGGCAGCACCTGCGCGAGGTTCGCCAACGCGGGCCACAGCACCGGAATCGCGTTGAGCGGCCCGGCGAACACCGCCCCGGTGAACAGGCCCGCCCCCACCGCGCCGACCCCGGCGAGCACCACGATCAGGAAGATCGGCAACCCCGCCACGAACCCGAACTGTTCGGCGGTCACCGCCCGCTGCTGCATCCCGTACAGCGCCCCGCCCAACCCGGCCAGCGCCGCCGACAGACCGAACACCAGCACCCGCGCGGTCAGCGGATTGCCGCCGAGGGTGGCGTAGGCGGCCTCGCTGTCGCGCACCGCGATCAGCCGCCGCCCGAATCGACTGCGCCGCACCGCGACCACGGCCAGCACCGCCAGCGCCAGGCACACCGCCGCGAACACGGTCAGCTCCGCGGTGCTGTCGAGCCGCCACCCGAACAGCCGCGGCCCCACCAGCGACACCGAACCCTGGTCGAACAGCACCACTTTCACGCCGAACAGCTCGAACGACGGCAGATTGAAGATCCACCGGTCCAGTACCACCGCGAACGCCGCGGTCGCGAGCGCCATGTACACCCCCGACAGCCGCAGCGCCGGGATCGCGATCACCGCGCCCACCACCCCGGCCACCGCCATCGCCACGGGCACCGCCCACCATTGGCCGTCGGGCCCGGCGTGCGCGCACACCGCCGCCCCGACCCCGGCGAAACTCAACTGGCACAACGAGATCTGGCCCGCGAACCCGGTCAGCGGCACGAACGACAGCGCGATCACCCCGAACGCGAACAGCGACCCGTAGGTGATCAGATCCGATTCGCTCAGCACGGTCGCCAGCACCACACCGGACACCACGATCACGGCCGCGAAGGCGAGCGATCCGCCCCGGCTCGGCAACGGCACCGGGCTCAGCTTCCGATCCCGCCCGCGCAGCCGCCCGTGCGGGAACACCAGCAACGCCAGGAACAGCAGCAGCGCGGGCGCGGCCAGCCGCAGACCGGGCAGATAGTCGTTGTGCGGCAGATATCCGGTGAGATAGCTCTCCAGGCAGCCGACCACGACCGCGCCCAGGAACGTCATGGGCAGACTGCGCAACCGGCCGAAAATAGCGGCGGTGTAGGCGCTCACGATGAGCAGCGACAGCTGCGCCGCGTCCAGGGTCACCATGGGCGCGATGAGAATGCCGCCGATCGCGGCCAGTTCGGTGCCGAGGATCCACGCGACCCGGGTGGCCCGGCGCGGATCGGCCCCGGTCAGCCCGACCAGCGCGCGATCGTCCACGGTCGCCCGCATCTCCGCGCCGATCCTGGTGCGGTACAACAGGATTCGCAGCGCCACCGCGACCGCCACGGCGACGGCCATGGTGAGCACCTGATGCCAGGTGATGCCGACCGGCCCGAGCCGCAGGGCGGGACTCGCCGCGAAGAACTTCGGCAGCGAGCGCGACACGTTCGGATCCCACACCCACCGCGCCAGCACGATCGACCCGCTCAGCAGGGCGATGGTCATGACGAGCTTCTCGGCGTCGCCCAGGCCCTGGGTGGGCGCGAGCGCCCGCCCGACCGCGAGCCCGAACAGCGGCGCGAACCCGCCGAGCACGACGACCAGCGCCACCGGAACCGGCCAGCCCCAGCCGATCACGCACTGCCAGTACACGAACGCCGACACCATGCCGGTCGCGCCGTGGGCGAAGTTGAACACGCCGGTGGTGGTGTAGGTGAGCACCAGTCCGCTGCCGATGATCGCGTAGATCGCCGCGGTGCTGAGCCCGACGATCCCGAAGGCGAGGAACTGTTCCATCGGTGCGGCCGTCCCGTCACTTCAGATCGGCGAGCGACTTGCCGACATCGGCCAGCGTCGTCGCCTTGGGGAAGTCGCCGGCCGGGCGGTACAGCGGGATGTCGCACCGGAACACGCCGGTGTCGGGCTTGAAGTCCGCGGCCTTCCAGCCGTCGGGCGTGGCCCGCTGGACGTTGAAGCAGCGCACCTGCTCGGCGGGCGGCTTGGTGAGATCCTGCGGCGCGGTCAGGCCGCCGCCGGTCCACGCGGACTCCTTGGCCGCGGTGTTGTAGACGCACGCCCGGGTGAGGTCGGACCCGCAACTGGACGCGGATTTGGCGAACAGCAGCCAGGACTGGAACGCCCGCAGCGCCGGATAGGTGATCGCCGCGCCCGGCGCGTACTTGGCGTACAGGTCGCGCAGCTGCTTGACCGCGGGCACCTTGTCGGCCGCGTCCAGCGGCGCGATCTCGCTCAGGTCGGCGATATTGTTCTGCGCCGCAAGGGAATTCTTCGCCGCCTCGATGAACGACGGGTTGTAGGCGTTGGAGTTGGCGTCGATCCAGTCCGGCTTGTAGTCCATCGAGGTGAGCACGTCCTCGAGCTTGGCCAGCTGCCGGAAATCGCCGAGGAAGATCAGCCCGCGCACCCCCTTGGCCTTGATGGCCTGGGCGTAGGGCGTCCAATCCGACACGCCCGCCGCCGGATACAGGTCGTTGTAGACGATGGTGGCGCCCTGGGCGGTGAGCGAGGCGGCCATCTTCTCGGCCGTCGGCTTCACCGCGGGCGAGTCGCCGACGATGAATCCGATCGCGGCCGCCGAGGCCGGATACGCCTCCTTGGTCAGCCACTGCTCCGATCCGGTGTACTGGTTGTACGGTCCCGCGCCCGAGGACCCGGCGGCCAGCTGGAGATCGGAACCGCCGTTGACGGGCTGCACGACCTGGCCCGGGAACTCGGGCAGCAGGCACGACAGCCGATCCTTCACACCCAGCCCGTCGAGGGCCGCACCGCCGCCGACCAGGAAGAAGTCCTGTTTGCAGGATTCCAGCATCCGCTGCCGGTACTCCATGAGCTTGGTGTCGCGGATATTGGCGACCAGCTTGCGGCCGTTGATCCCGCCCGCGGCGTTGCACCACTCGGTGAACACCTTCGCCGCGTCGACGAATTCGGGGTTCTTGGTGAAGCCGACGTCGCTGAAGACGCCGATCTGGATCTCGGAGTCCGAAACGCCCTGCGCGGTCGCGCCTTTCGCGCTGCCCTTCTTGCACACGTCGGTCAGGTCGCCGAAGGTGCCCGACACCGCGGCCGAGCCCGCGGACTGCTCGCCCCCGCCCCCGGTCTCGGTGCCGCGGCTACAGCCGGACGCCAGCAGCGCGAGCGCCACCAGGGCAATGAGTACTCGACGCGGTCTCACCGTGTTTCCTCCTCTGCGGGTCCCACGCCGGACCCTTGGGTGGAAAATTACATTCTCCCAAACAGAGAATCAACCTTCGCTCCGGTACGGGACCGGACGGCCCGGCCACCCGAGCGAACCCGAGTCCCGTTGACAGCATGACAGCCGCGTGGAAATCTAGTGAGCAGTTTTGGAGAATGTAATTCTCACAGAGGAGGTCCGATGCGGTTGCCACCGCTACCGGCGGACGAATGGGACGATCGCAGCCGCGCCGCGCTGCGGGCGCTGCTTCCCCGCGACCGGCGCAATCCGGAGGGCGCGGGTCCGGCGATGGCCACGCTGGTCCGGCATCCGGATCTCACCGAGGCGTTCCTGGGGTTCGGGGTGTACGTGCTGTTCCGGTCGAGCCTGCCGCCGCGGGTGCGCGAGCTCGTGGTGCTGCGCGTGGCCCATCGCACCCGGTGCGCCTACGAGTGGGACAGCCACGTCGAGATGGCCGCCGAATCGGGGATCTCCGCCGCGGACATCGAGACCGTGCGGCGCGGCGCCGCGGCCGACCCGTTCGACCACGCCGTGCTCACCGCGGTCGACGAACTGGCCGAGCACAGCACCCTCTCCGATACGACGTGGAGCGCGCTGGCCGCGCATCTCGACGAGCGGCAGCTGATGGACCTCGTCTTCACCGTCGGCGGCTACAGCGTACTGGCCATGGCGTTCAACACCTTCGGCGTACAGCCCGCCGGACACGAAAGGTAAATCGTTGCCACACTTCACCAAACCGGCCGCGGGGAGCTGGACCCGGAACTACCCCGAGCTGGGCACCGAACCGGTGGACTACACCGACTCCATCGACCCGGAGTTCTACGAGGCCGAGCGCGCGGCCGTCTTCCGCCGCAGCTGGCTCAATGTCGGCCGGGTGAACAAGCTTCCGCGCACGGGCAGCTACTTCACCAAGGAGCTGGCCTGCGTGGGCACCTCGCTGATCATCGTCAAGGACGGCGAGGGCGTGGTGCGCGCGTTCCACAACATCTGCCGCCACCGCGGCAACAAGCTGGTGTGGGACGACTACCCCAACGAGGAGACCTCGGGGGTGTGCCGCCAGTTCACCTGCAAGTACCACGCCTGGCGCTACGACCTGACCGGCAAGCTCACCTTCGTCCAGCAGGAGAAGGAGTTCTTCGACCTGGACAAGGACGCTTTCGGGCTCAAGCCGGTGCGCTGCGAGGTGTGGGAGGGGTTCGTCTTCGTCAATCTCGACCCCGACGCCAAACCGCTCACCGAGTACCTCGGCCCGATGGCCAAGGGGCTCGAGGGCTACCCGTTCGACCGGATGACCGAGGTGTTCAGCTACAAGGCCGAGATCGGCAGCAACTGGAAGCTGTTCATCGACGCGTTCGCCGAGTTCTACCACGCGCCCGTGCTGCACCAGAAGCAAGCGGTCAAGGACGAGGCGGCCAAACTCTACGACGTCGGATTCGAGGCGCTGCACTACGAGATCGCGGCCCCGCACTCGATGGTGTCCTCGTGGGGCGGCATGGCCCCGCCGAAGGATCCGAACATGGTCAAGCCGATCGAGCGCGCGCTGCGCAGCGGGTTGTTCGGGCCGTGGGACCGGCCCGACATCGAGGGCCTGGACCCGCTGCCGTCGGGCATCAACCCCGCGCGCCACCGGGCCTGGGGCGTGGACGAATTCGAGTTCTTCCCGAACTTCTCGCTGTTGTTCTGGGCGCCGGGCTGGTATCTCACCTACCACTACTGGCCGACCGCGGTGGACCGGCACATCTTCGAGGCGAGCCTGTACTTCGTCCCGGCCGCCAACGCCCGCCAGCGGCTCGCCCAGGAGCTCGCGGCGGTGACGTTCAAGGAGTACGCGCTCCAGGACGCGAACACCCTCGAGGCCACCCAGACGATGATCGCCACCCGCGAGATCACCGACTTCCCGCTCAACGACCAGGAGATCCTGCTCCGTCACCTGCACAAGACCGTGCAGCGCATCATCGAGGAGTACCGCGATGGCAGCACCCACTGATCAGCACACGGCCACCCCGCTCCCGGCCGAATTCGCCGATCTGGCACCGTTTTCCGACTGGATCCTGCCCACCGAGCCCGAGCGCTACGCCAAGCGCCTGGCCTCGACCATGGCCGAGATGCAGGACCTCTACGACACCGTGTTCCCGCGCCTGGACGCGGCGCTGGCCTATATCGAGCGCTTCGACTGGCACGATCTGCCCGACGAGGCGCGGGCGCTGTTCCACCTGTTGCAGTCGCTGGTGATGGTGTCGTTCCCGGTGGAGGTGTGGAAGCAGCCGCGGGTGCCGGATTCCGGTGCGGCGTATCTGGATCTGGTCGACGAGCCGGTGGTCTGATCATGACCACGGTGACCCTGCGGGCGGGCGGACTGCTCGACGTCGACGCGGGCGAGATCGTCCGGCCCGGCATCCTGCGCGTGGACGGCGAGCGGATCGCGGGCGTGGGCGGCGACACCGACGGGGAGGTGATCGATCTCGGCGACACCGTGCTGCTGCCGGGCCTGATGGATATGGAGGTCAACCTCCTCATGGGCGGACGCGGAGAGAGCGGGCTGGCCTCGAGCGTCACCGACGATCCGGCGCTGCGGATGCTGCGGGCAGTGGGCAACGCCCGCCGCACGCTGCGCGCCGGGTTCACCACCGTGCGCAATCTGGGCCTGTTCGTCAAGACCGGCGGCTATCTGCTGGATGTGGCCCTGCGCAAGGCGATCGACGCGGGCTGGATCGACGGCCCGCGGGTGGTGTGCGCGGGCCACGCCATCACCCCGACCGGCGGGCATCTGGATCCGACCATGTTCTCCGCCTTCGCCCCCGACGTGCTGAAGCTGACCCTCGAGGAGGGCATCGCCAACGGCGTGGACGAGGTGCGCAAGGCGGTGCGCTACCAGATCAAGCACGGCGCGCAGCTGATCAAGGTGTGCGTCTCCGGCGGCGTCATGTCGCTCACGGGATCCCCTGGCGCGCAACACTATTCGGACGACGAGCTGCGCGCCATCGTGGACGAGGCGCATCGGCGCGGGCTCAAGGTGGCCGCGCACACCCACGGCGCGGACGCGGTGCGGCACGCGGTGGACTGCGGGATCGACTGCATCGAACACGGTTTCCTCATGGACGACGACGCCATCGATCGACTCGTGCGGCACGGCACCTGGCTGGTCCCCACCACCCGGCTCGCCGACGCCATGGACGTGAGCAAGGCCGATCCGGCATTGCGGGCCAAGGCCGCCGAGATGTTCCCCAAAGCCCGCACCTCGGTGCTCGCGGCCTACAAGGCCGGGGTCAAGATCGCGGTCGGGACCGACGCGCCCGCGATTCCACACGGCCGCAACGCCGATGAGCTCGTCGCCCTGGTCGAGCGCGGCATCCCGGCCGCGGACGTGCTGCGCGCGGCCACGATCGCCGGGGCGGAGCTGATCGGCGTGGCCGACCGCGGGCGCCTCGCCGAGGGACAGCTGGCCGATGTCATCGCCGTACCGGGTGACCCGATCGCGGACATCACCGTCACCCGGGACGTGCGCTTCGTGATGAAAGGCGGGAAGGTGTATGTCCACCGTTGACGACCTGCTCGAGATCCAGCAACTGCTGGCCCGCTACGCGGTCGGCATGACCCGCGACGACATCGACGCCGTGGTCGCGGTGTTCACCCCCGACGGCAGCTACAGCGCGTTCGGCGACGTCTATCCGCTCGACCGGTTCCCGGAGCTGGTGGCCGCCGCGCCGAAGGGCCTGTTCCTCACGGGCACACCGGTTCTCGACATCGACGGCGACGCCGCCACCGGCACGCAGACGCTGTGCTTCGTCGAGCACAGCACCCACGACATGCGCATCGGGTACTACACCGACACCCTGGTCCGCACCGCCGAGGGCTGGCGGCTGCGCACCCGCGCGATGACCTTCATCCGCCGCAACGGCGACCACGACTCGGGCATCCCGCACGCCTTCGAGCGTTCGAAGGCATGACCGCACAACAGGTTTCGCCCGCCGCGCCGGTCGCCGAGTTCCGCGCGGCGCTGCGGGCGTGGCTCGACGACCACGACCTCACGCCCGGACCGGACCACAGCCTGGACGGGCAGGTCGCGCAGCTGGCCCGGGTGCGGCGCGCGCTGCACGAGGCCGGGTGGATGCGTTACGGGTGGCCTCCCGAGGTCGGCGGGCTGGGCGGTCCGGCGGTGCTGCGCGCGGTGCTCGGCGAGGAGGTCGCCGCCCGCGATCTCGCCGAGCCGGGGATCTACTCCATGGTCGAGGTGCTCGCGCCGACCATGATCTCCTACGCGCCGCCCGGGCTGGCGGCGGAGATGGTGCCGCGGCTGCTGTCCGGGAAAGAGCAATGGTGCCAAGGGTTTTCGGAGCCGGGTTCGGGCAGCGATCTGGCCTCGCTCACGACTCGCGCGACCCGCGACGGCGACCGCTGGATCGTCACCGGTCAGAAGGTGTGGACCAGTCTCGCCCAGTACGCGGCCCGCTGTGTGCTGCTCACCCGCACCGGGCCCGGGCACGACGGCATCACCGCCTTCTTCGTGGACATGGACTCCCCCGGTGTCACCGTGCGCCCGCTGCGCACCATGCACGGCGTCGACGAGTTCGCCGAGGTCTACCTCGACGAGGTGACCGTGCCCGCGGACCGGATGCTCGGGCGGCCCGGCGACGGCTGGCGGGTGGCGATGGATCTGCTGCCGCACGAACGCTCCACCTGCTTCTGGCATCGCATCACCTACCTGTTCACCCGCCTGGATCGTCTACTGGCGCAGACGGATTCGACCGACGACGCCGCCCTGGGCGCGGCCTACCTGGCGCTGCACACCGCCCGCTGCCGATCCCGCGAGACCCAGCAACGCCTGGCCGAGGGCGCCCGGCTGGGCCCGGAGACCTCGGTGGACAAGGTGCTGCTCGCCACCGCCGAACAGCGATTGTTCGACACCGCGCGCGAATCGCTGCCCGGCGCCGTCGAATTCGGCGAGGAGCCGTGGCGCACCGAATACCTGTACTCCCGCGCGGCCACCATCTACGGCGGCACCGCCGAGATCCAGCGCAACATCATCGCCCGGCACGTGCTCGGCCTGGGAAAGGAGTGAGCGTGCTCGACGCGGAGGACCTGCGGCTGCTCACCGACTCACTGCGCGGGACCATGACCACCGCGCGCGGGGCCGACCTCGCCACCGCCCTCGCCGATCTCGGCTGGGCCGAGCTGCTCACCGACCACGCCGACATCGCGATACCACTGGTGTTCCGGCTCCTGGGCCAGACCGGAGCCCACGCCCCACTGCTGGCCGACGTCATCGCGGCCGAGTCCGGAAACCCTTTGGGCGACAGCGTGATTCTGCCCTACGCCGGGGGCCGCTGGGTGTGCTGGGAACGCACCGGGGGGCCGGGTGAAACCCTGGACGAGGAACTGCCGCTGCGCCTGGTCACCACCACCGATCTGCCCATGACCGCCGGACGCCCGCTCCCCCCGGCCCCCGATCCCCCCTCGGCCGCCGGTCGCCGGGCTCTGGGGTGGTGGCTGCTCGGCACCGGGGAGGCCATGCTCGGGCTCGCGCGGCGACATGCCTTGGAGCGCAGCCAGTTCGGGCGTCCCATCGCTTCCTTCCAGGCGATCCGGCACCGGCTGGCCGAGACGCGGGTCGCCCTCGACGGGGCGGAGGCCGCGTTGCGGATCTCCGACGACGATCTCGGCGCGCTGCTGGGCAAGGCCGCCGCGGGCACCGCCGCGCTCACCGCCGCCCGGCACTGCCAGCAGGTCCTCGGCGGCATCGGGTTCACCGCCGAACACGATCTGCACCGGTTCGTGCGCCGCGCGCTGGTGCTGGACGGATTGCTCGGCAGCGCAACCGAACTCACGCGCGAGGCCGGGGCGCGCATCCGAGCTCTCGGACACGCGCCCCGGCTGGCGCAGCTGGGCTGAGCTCAGCAGGCGGGTGAGGCGCCGCCCTGCAACGACAGCAGCGCGCAGAACGTCGCCGCCGCCACCTTCCACGCCGAGCCCTCCTTGACGGCCTGGCCGGTCTGGTCGGGCAGCACCGGATTGCCGCCCATGAGCAGGGTGTAGGTGACGTTGGCGTGCGTGGCGTCCACGAGCTTGACCGCCGAGACCGTGGCCGTGGTGCCCTGGGCCTGCGGGTTGGCCGCCGCGCCCTGCAACACCGCCGCGAAGTCCTGGCCCTTCTCCACCGACGCGACGCGCTGATCCACCGGCGTCGAGGCGTTGAAGAAGGTCACGAAGGCGTCGGTGATCGCCTTCGTGGTCGCGGCGTCGGCCTGGCCCGCCGCGCTGGTGGCGGCGGCCGAGGTGGTGGTCGACGAACTCGCCGTGGCGCTGTTGTCCTTGTCGTCGGAGCAGCCGGACAGGGTCGCGGTCACGAGGGCCGCCGCGCCGAGCGCGGCGACGACGGTGCGAGGGAACGAGATTCGCATGGAGATCCTCATCTTCGAGAAACGATCATCACTGGATATTCGACTTCATGTCCTCCAACTGCGTGAGGATCGGGAATCCGTTGACGCTCAACGCGTTTCCGTGCCCGGTCTGATGAATGTCGAATACCGATTGGATCGCCGCGTAGAAACCTTGGACGTCCAGCGTCTGATTGACCGCCCGCTTGGCCTGGCGCAGCCCGAACGCGGGTTTGGCCGCGATCCGCGCCGCCAGCTCGCGCGTGCGCTCGTCGAGTTCGGCGCGCGGCACCACCTGATTCACCATGCCGGTCTGTTCCGCCTCCCGGGCAGTGACCGGACGACCGGTGAACAGGATCTCCTTCGCCTTGCGCGCCCCCAATTCCCAAGTGTGCCCGTGATATTCGACCCCGCCGATACCCATCAGCACCACCGGATCGGAGAACAGCGCGTCCTCGGACGCGACGATGAGATCGCACGGCCAGCACAGCAGCAGCGCCCCCGCGATGCAGCGGCCCTGCACCGCCGCGATGGACGGTTTGGGCACATTCCGCCAGCGCAGCGAATACTCCAGGTAGCGGCGGGATTCGATCTCGACGATGCGGTCGAGGGTGATCTTGCCCGGGTCGGGCCAGGAGCGGTCCTTGAGATCGTGCCCGGCCGAGAAGTGCTTGCCCTCCGCGCGCAGCACGATCACCGCGACCTCGGGATCGTTCGCCGCGCTGGTCCAGGCGGCGTCGAGTTCGTCGAGCAGTTCGCCGTTCTGGGCGTTGGCGGCCTCGGGACGGTTCAGGCTGATGGTCGCGATCTTGTCGGCGACCTCGTAGCGGATGTACACGATGGACCTCAGCTCCGGGGAAGGCCGAGCACCCGCTCGGCGATGATGTTGCGTTGGATCTCCGACGTGCCGCCCGCGATGGTGCCCGCGAAACTGCGCGCGTAGCGCTCGAACCAGCTGCCGACGGAGTTGTCGTGGTTGAGCGGATGCAGCGGCCCGGTGAACGCCGGATCGATCAGCCCGTCCGCGCCCGCCGCGTCGAGCGCGTGTTCGGCCGCGGTCTGCACCGCCTCCGAACCGAGCAGCTTCAGCACCGACAGCGCGGCCACATCCTGCTCGCCGCGCGCCGCACGGGCCAGGGCCGCCGAACCGAGCAGGCGCAGGGCGGTGTTGTCCATGACCAGGGTGGCGTAGTGGTCGCGGTCGAACACCGTGCGCGGCTCGAAATCGTCGATGAGACACCGCATTCGGTCGGCGAAGCTCAGCCACAGCATCGTGCGTTCGTGGCCGAGCGAACCGTTGGCCACCTTCCAGCCCTCGTTGAGCGGGCCCACCAGATTCTCGGCGGGGACGCGGACGTTCTCGAAGAACACCTCGTTGAAGTCGACGTCGCGGGTGCCGCAGATCGAGGGGAACGGGCGCCGCGTCAAACCCGGTGTGTCCGTGGGGATCAGCAGCACGCTGATGCCCTTGTGCTTCGGCGCCTCCGGATCGGTGCGCACGAAGGTGAGCAGCACGTCGGCGTGATGCGCGCCGGAGGTCCACACCTTCTGCCCGTTCACCACGAAGTCGTCGCCGTCGCGCGTCGCGCGGGTGCGCAGCCCGGCCAGATCCGACCCCGCGCCCGGCTCGCTCATGCCCAGCGAGGCGGTGATCTCAGCGCGCAAAATCCGTACGGCCCAGTTCTTCTTCTGCTCGGCGGTGCCGAACGACAGCAGCGACGCGGCGACGATGCCCAGCCCCTGCGGATTGAAGCTGTGGTAGATCCGCCGCCGCGACAGCTCCTCGAGATGCACGTACTGCTGGAGGATGCTCGCGTCGCGCCCGCCGAACTCCGGCGGATTGCCCGGCAGCAGCCAGCCGTGCTCGAACTGGGTGCGCTGCCAGTCCCGCGCCCAGCCCGGCACCTCCGAACTGGAGACGGGCCGTTCGGCGAGCGCGCTGGCCTCGTCGGGCATGTGCTCGGTGAGGAATTCGACGAATTCGGCGCGGAAGCGCTCGACCTCGGCGTCAAAAGTCAGTCGCACGGTACTCCTCGGCGATCAGGGCTCGGTGTTCGGCCGCGCCGCCGAGCAGCAGCTCGCCGGATTTGGCTCGCTTGAGCGCGAATTGGAGGTCGTTCTCCCACGTGTAGGCCATCGCGCCGAACAGCTGCATGCCGTGCCGGAACACCAGCGACTGGCATTCGCCCGCACCGGCTTTCGCCATCGACGCCGCCACCCGCCGGCGCGGATCGTCCGCGGCGATGGTCAGCGCCGCGAAATACGCCAGGGCGCGGGCGCGTTCGATCGCGACGTGCATATCGGCGGCCTTGTGCTTGACCGCCTGGAACGAGCCGATCGGCACCCCGAACTGTTCGCGGGTGCGCACATGCTCGAGCACCAGCTCCAGCACCCGCGCGCACGCCCCGACCATGGTGAGCGCCATCCCCGTGAGCGCGATGTGGCGGGCCCGCTCGGGGTCGGCGTCCACCCGGTCCTCGTTGCGCACCCGCACGCCGTGGAAGCCGACCTCGGCCAGGTGCAGCACCGGGTCGAAGACCTCCTCGCGGCGCACGATCGCGTCGGCGGAATGCACCACGAACACCCCCGCGACGGTGGTGACCGCGAACCAGTCGGCGCGGTCGCCGTCGAGGACGTGGCGGGCGGTGCCGGTGAGAATCCAGCCGGTGCCGTCGTGATGGGCGGTCACGCCGTCCGTCACGGCCGCGCCCGGCGCGCCGGTGATCCCCGATCTCGTTGCCAGCGGGGCGAATTGACTCATGGTCGCCAGGAACGGGGTGGGATCGGTGGCCCGGCCGAGCTCCTCGAGCACGATGGCCAGCTCCACCATGTCGGCCGGATCGGTCAGATCGGTCCAGCCCTGCTCGACGTAGGTGCGCCACAGCTCGTCGGTCGGCGCGCCCGCGTCGACCACCTGCCGGATCAACCGCGCCGGAGCGTGTCTGGCGACCACGTCGCGGACGGTCTTCTGCCACAACCGTTGGTCGGAGTCGAACTCCAAAAGCATTCCGGCACGCCTCCTCGCAAGCTCCGCTTGGCAACGGTTCGAGAATAGCATTCTCACTTTTGGAAAGTAACCCTCCCGCCTCGTCCGCGACCGGGCCGTCCGACCACCGCGAACACCCCGTTCTCCGGTACAGTGCATGCATGTTCTCCCCATTTCCCAGGGAACCGAGACGCCCGTGACCAGTCCGAGCGAGGAGCCCGCCTGGAAGCAACGCGCCGTCGAACGCTCGCTGCGCGCGGCGAAGGTCCGCGCGGAGGAACGCGTCCAGCGCTTCCTCGACGCCGCCCAGGCCATCATCACCGAGAAGGGCACCACCGATTTCACGGTGCAGGAGGTCGTCGACCGCTCCCGGCAGTCGCTGCGCAGCTTCTACCTGCAATTCGACGGTAAGCACGAACTGCTGCTGGCCCTGTTCGAGGACGCCCTGAGCCGCACGGCCGAACAGCTGCGCGCGGCCACCGACGGTCAACACGACCCGCTGGACAAGTTGCAGGTGGCCGTCGAGCTGCTGTTCGAACTGTGCCGCCCCGACCCGTCCGCGCAGCGCCCGCTGTTCACCGATTTCGCACCGCAACTGCTGCTCTCGCACCCCAGTCAGGTGAAGGTCGCCCACGCACCCCTGCTCGCGCTGTTCACCGAGCTGATGGAGGAGGCCGCCGCGGCCGGGCAGCTGCCCTCGGACGCGAACGCCCGCCGGCTCGCGGCAATGGTCATGCAGACGGTCATGTTCACCGCGCAGTCCTCCGGGTCGATCGACGAGGAGACCCAGCACCCGATCACGGCGGCCGAGGTCTGGAACTTCTGCGCGCACGGGTTCACGCGGGCTTGAGAATATAGTTCTCTTTCGGGAGAGGGTTATTTACACTCGGTTTCATGCCCGAGTTGTGGACCGACCTTCTCGCTTGCCTCGATCTGTCCGTGTTGTCGGCGGGGTCGTCGTCCCCCTCGGCGTTGTCACCGTCATCGTCCCCCTCGTCCCCCTCGGTCCCGTCGTCTCCCGCGGGCCCATCGTCTCCCTCGTCTCCCGCGGCCCCGTCGTCTCCCGCGGCCCCCTCGTCTCCCGCGGCCCCCTCGTCCCCCTCGGCCCCCTCGTCCCCCTCGGCCCCGTGGTCCGGCGACGGGGTGGACGAGTACGAGGGGCGCAATCAGGCGTTGGCCTATCACCGCGTGTTCGGCGGCCAGCTGCTGGCGCAGTTCGTTCGGGCAGCCGCGCTGAGTTTCCCGGACAAGTCGGTGAAATCGCTACACGTCCTGTTTCCCCGCGAGGGCCGCACCGACGAGCCGGTCCGATACCGCCTGCGGCGCACCCATTCCGGCCGTTCCTTCGCCACCGCCACGGTCACCGCCGAACAGTCCAAGGGCGTCATCGCCACCGCCTCGATCTCCCTGCACGCCCCCGAGGACGGCCCCGACCTCCAGCACGTCGCCCCCGTCCCCGACCTGCCGTCCGCGGAGTACAAACGCGACATCGACCTCCTCCCCTGGGAGGTCCGCTCCCTGGTCGACCTCGACGACCCCGCCAGCGCCCCACCGGAATTCGAACTCTGGATGCGCACCCCCGAGGCGGACCCGTCCCTCTCCCCCGCCCTCGCCGCCTACGCCACCGACCTCACCCTCATCGGCACCGCCCTCCGCCCCGTCGAGGGCGTCGACCACCGAGGCAACGGCACCACCTTCCTCTCCGCGGTAACCTCCCACACCCTCTGGTTCCACCGCCCCTTCACCACCACCACCTGGCTCCTCCTCCGCCAACACTCCCCCACCCTCGCCCACGCCCGCACCTACGGCCGAGGCGACATCCTCACCGCCACAGGCACTCTCGTAGCCTCCTACGCCCAAGAGGCCATGGTCCGCCTCCCCCACTAACCCACGCCCCCAAAGGCACGGCCCCCCAAGGAAAGCACGAACCCCAGCCGCACCCTTTATTCGAATCCGCACCCGTTGCAGGGCTATATAAGGGGTGCGGATCCGAATAAAGGGTGCGGCTGGGTTGGTTCAGCTGGGGGTTGTGAAGAGGTCGGGTAGTGGGGTCGGGGTGGGGTGGGCGTTTTCCTCGGTGAGCCATTCCCAGCGGAAGAGGCGGTTCTGGAGGGGTCTGGGGAGGCGGAGGAGGGTGCGGCCGATCTTGCCGAAACTGCTGTCGCCGGTGAGGACGGAGTGGTGGCGGGTGAGGGCCTGGAGGCGTTGGGGGACATAGGGTTCGACGTCGATGCGGTGGGTGATCTCAGCGCGAGGGAGAAGCCAGTTGTCGATGGCGGTGGTGTCGCGACCGAGCCAGCGGAACGGGGTGGCGTAGCGGCGGAGTAGTTCGCGCGGAAAGGTGGCGTCCAGGACTCTGGGTACGTCGGCCAATCGCGCCGCGCGAGTACCCACCTCGTGGACGCGGATGTGGTCGCGATGGCCGTACCCGCCGTTGCGGTCGTAGCTGAGCAGGATCTCGGGGCGTTCCTCGCGCAGGATCACGGCGAGTCGTTCGGCGGCCTCCTCGATCTCCGCCCGCACGAAGCGGATTCGCCCCGGGGGATCCGGATACAACTCCGCGCCGTGCCCGCTGTCGGCATACCCGAGATGCGCCACCCGGGCAACGCCGAGCACCTCCGCACTGCCCTCCAGCTCCCGCAGCCGCGGCGCGACCTCGCCTTCGAACGGATCCACATGCCCATCGGTCGCCACCACGATCACCGTCCGATGCCCCTCGTCGGCCAGTTTCGCCAGCAGGCCACCGGTCAGGAGGATCTCGTCGTCCGGGTGCGCATGGAACGCAACAACTGTCGCCACGACGCCAGTATCGTCATTCGCCTCCCGGCTCACCACCCTCGCGATGCCCGGCCAACGGCACCCGCACCACCTCACGCCATTCGTACCGGCGAGCGTCGCGATTCAGCTCGATCAAGGAGATAGCCGTAACCGCCTCGGTCGCGGTCACCTCCTCCAATCCCGCGGCGGCGATCTTCTCCGTCATGGCCGAAATCGACGCCGCACCAGTGGAATACGCCAGCGACAGGTGCGGACTGAACGACACACCCCGTTCCGGCACACCCTCCTCACCCCACACCTCCCCGATCGCCGCCCGCAACTCGGCACGCACCCCTTCCAGCGCACCCGGATCACGCACCGGCATACCGACCGTCTCCTCGTCCACCTTCGGCGGACCAACCTCGATCCCGAAGGCGGCCGATCGCGCCAGTCGCCGCCCGGCGACCCCGATGATCGCGTCCAGATCCTCGTCGGACACCTCGTCACTGAACCCGACGCCCTGAATGGTGATGTGCAATCCCTCGCGGGCCACGGGCGTCATCGTCGGCATCTCCCGCAGCACGGGAGCGAACTGCCCCACCAACCTTCCCACCGGGGAGTCGTCCCCGAAGGTGACATGCCAGGTGTAGAACGACCTCCCCATTCGCCAGCCCGGACGCCACCACCAGTGATCCCATGTCACATCAGCCATGGGGTCCACTGTCCATCAATCACTCGCCCCGAGCGCGGCCAAGCCTCCGAACTCGCCGATCTGCACGAAATCGGCTGTAGCGACGGGCAGGCGGCTATTCCAACCACGCATTCAGCGGGCCGACACCTTCGAACCGCCTCTCTCAAGAAACGTCGGTAGGGATCACATACGCCCGAGCGAACCAGGTCTCGATATTCGCCTTGTGCACATGCCCCGCGACGGCCCGGTCTCCCTGGACGGCCATGGTCGCGTGGATATGCACCGAGCCGCCCACGATTTCACCCGACCCGTGCATCTCGGCAGGCATGGCGTACTCGCTGACCACGTCCGAGGTCGCGTCATTCATGGGCATCGTCGAGACAGTGAACGAGTCGACTCCACCGATCAGACTGACGATCGCCGCGTTCTTGATGCCCTGAGCGACGGCTTGCTCCTCGATCTGGCTGAGCAGTTCACCGTTCTTGATCTCCAGCACGTACACGCACTACTCCTGTCCGAGGTAGGGGCTGAGCTTCGCGAGCATCGTAGCCGCGCACCACCGTGCGCCCGCGTCGTTCGGATTCATCGCCTCAGCCGAAAGCCGTTGCGCCACAAGTTCAGCGGAAGGAATCAGCTCTGGGGCCTGGACATAGCCGTGCGCTTGTGTGTGGCTGATGCCGCACAGCCGAGCCACGACGGCCGTTTCGTACCGGCTCCGCACGGCGGAATCGTGCTCGATCACGCGAACAACCTGCCGCGCGGCGCCCTGCCCCGGCAGCTTGGCCAGGATGCCGACCGCGTTCACGCGCACTATGTCAGAGGGTTCGTCCGTCGACCAGGCAAGGAGCCTGCGCACCGTGGAACCGTCCAACCGCGTCGCCAACACCTGATCGACCGCATGCGAGGTCTGCACGACCGCAAGGGGTTCCGGATCCCCACCCGCCAAACTCGCGTGCAAGTCGTTGAGGACAGCGACGTTCGCCGCTGCCGCCACGGAGGCTGTCAAGAAGCTGCGTCGGTTCACATCTCCATCATCGCCGACGCCGATACCGAGCACATTCTCATAGGCAGCCAGCACGGCGGACGTCACCGGCCGTTGACCTCGCTCGATCAAGCTGAGGTACTGCCTGGTGAAGTGGCTTCGATCCGCGAACTTCCGTGGCCCGAGTCCCGCCGCCTCGCGCAGCCGTCTGAGTTCGTCACCGCTGATCATTAATCCCCTGAATTTGTTGACCAATGTTGACCGTTCACGCATTCCGTTATCGAGCGAGACTACATCCAAGCATCCCTCTTCTGCGGGGTGTCCACAACACACTCGTCCAATCGGTCAGGAGTCCAAACATGCACAGAGCGGGCATGAATCCGAGTCAGCGTCCCGGGGGACGTGGTGAATAGCGGCCTCCCACAACGTCTGCCAGGAGCGACTTGGTACGGGCAAAAGTACCGGATCGAACGGCCGCCGATCGCATTACTCGAACGCGTCGTTCGGGCACTCGCGGTCGACAACGACACGGATAGCGCTCGCACGCGTATCCTGTCGTCCTCGATTCCGTCGAAAGTCATTGTTCCTGATGCGAAATTCT
This sequence comes from Nocardia sp. NPDC003482, assembly GCF_053588115.1. Classification (NCBI taxonomy): domain Bacteria; kingdom Bacillati; phylum Actinomycetota; class Actinomycetes; order Mycobacteriales; family Nocardiaceae; genus Nocardia; species Nocardia sp. NPDC003482. The sequence goes on along the minus strand of NZ_JBSFPI010000006.1, from coordinate 189,485 downwards.
ACGATCCGAAAGCGAGGGGAATAAAATGGGTGTAGCAGGCTCGACAGTCCCACGACGGGTGCTGGGTCGGCAATTGCAAGCATTGCGGAAAAAGGCGGGAATCAGCCAACTCTCCGCCGCGAAAGTGCTCGGGGTTTCGGCGCAGACGGTCGGCCGTTTCGAAGACGGGCTGTCCGGGCACACGAGTGACCTGTACATGAACGCGTTGTGTGATCGCTACGGTGTCTCCGACGAGATACGCCGCACCATTCTTTCGCTGGCACAGGATGTTCGGGCGACCAAGAAGAAGGGCGGTGGCTGGTGGCGAGCCCACTTGGACCGCCCTCGCGACGGCATCGATCCGTATTCGTGGTTGCACGATTCGGTCACGTGCCTGACCGCTTGGAGTGTCATCCTGCTGCCACGCCTGATCCAGACACCGGATTATCTGCGCGCGGTCGCGTGGACCGAATCGCCGCACGCGCCCACCGATGAGATCGAGGCTCGTATCGAGGCACAGCTGGAACAGCAACAGCGCCTTCACGATCCCGGTTCACCGCCGAGGTCATGCTGTCGGAGGCGGCGCTGCGTGAAGAATGGGGTGGGCCCTCGGTGATGGCCGAACAACGCCGCTACCTGGTCGAGATCGGGCAACGCTCGAACATCTCGATCCGCGTGGTCCCCCACAACGCCCGCAGTCATCTCGGGGCGTTGGTCGGCCCGTTCTCGTTGCTGGAGTTTCCCCTCCTGCCCAACTCGAAATGGGTCGAACCCCCGCTGGTCTACATCGAGGAGTATGCGGGCAATCTGTACCTCGAACGCTCCGAGGAGGTTGCTCGCTACCAGGCCGCCCGCACCGAACTCCGCCGGGTCGCGCTGAGCGAAAGCGATTCCGCCGCAAGAATTCTGGCGATCTCCGACGAATAGAAGATCCGACCTGCACCGCCAAAGATTGCGGTACTCGAAGCCAGGCGACTTACCCGTGGGCCGCCTGGCTTTCCCGAACCACACCTCGAGAGCGGGCCGAGCGCTACGCGGCAGCGACCTCCAGGACCGTCGCCGACCCCATCCCCCCGCCCGCACACATGGCCACGATCCCGAATCCCCCACCGCGACGGCGCAATTCGTGGACCATCGTGACCAACATACGCGCCCCACTGGCGGCAACCGGATGCCCCAGCGAACACCCGCTGCCGCTGAAGTTGACGCGGTCCGGGTCCAGGTCGAGCGCGCGGATGGTGGCGATGGGCACCGAGGCGAACGCTTCATTGATCTCGAAGAGTTTCACCTCCGACAGGGCGATTCCCGCCCGGTTGGCGGCGATTCGGATGGCGTCGATGGGAGCCAGCCCGGTGGCCGCGGGATCGACACCGACCGACGACCAGGCGCGGATGGTGGCCAGCGCGGGCAGCCCGAGGGCATCGCTGGCGACGACCAGGGCGGCGGCGCCGTCATTGGCCCCGCTGGCATTCCCGGCCGTGATGGAAAACCCCTCGATCTCCGGATGCAAAGGCTTCAACGCGGCGAGCTTCTCGATACTGGTGTCCCGGCGCGGATGCTCGTCGGTGTCGAACACCCCGTGCGGCGTCTCGATCGGGACGATCTCCTCCTTGAACCGCCCCTCATCGATCGCCGCGATGGCGTTACGGTGCGACCGCAACGCCCACTCGTCCATCTCCGCACGCGAAATCCCCGCGCGCACAGCGGTATTCCATCCGACCGTGATCGACATGTCCAGGCAGGGGGCGTCCGGGCGGTCGGGGTGGCTCGGCGAGACCCACGGATCGATCCACTCGTCCTCGCCCACCTTGAAGCGGGCGCGGGGGGCGGTGGAATCGGAGTTCACGCCGCCCGCGATCACGAGCCGGTCCATGCCCGCACGGATGGTCGCCGCGGCCGACTGCACCGCGGACATGCCCGCCGCGCAGTGCCGATTCTGCGCCAGGCCGGGCACATTCGTGAGTCCGGCGGTGACGGCGGCGTGCCGGGCGAGGACGCCGCCGCCGTAGCGGCCCTCGCCGAGGATCACGTCGTCGACGCGCTCGCCCGCGAGGGGTTCGGCCGCCGCGCTCACCACGTGCCGGGCGAGTTCGAAGGCGTCGGTGTCGCGCAGCGTGCCCTTGCGGGCGGTTCCGATCGGGGTGCGCAGGGCGGATACGATGACGGCGTCAGGCATTGGTGGCCTCCATTTCGGCGACGAGGTTGCGGCGCAACAGCTTTCCGGTGTCCGTGCGGGGCAGCTCGGCCCGGAAGACGATGGCGTCGGGGGTCTTGGACGAGCGCAGCCGGTCCTTGATCCAGGCGCGGATGGCGTCGGGATCGCCGCTGCCGACCACCACCGCGACCAGCCGCTGCCCCCACTCCGGATCGGGCACGCCGATGACGGCGGCCTCCTCGACGCCCGGGTATTCCAGCAGCACGTCCTCGATCTCGGCGGGCGCGATGTTCTCGCCGCCGCGGATGATCGTGTCGTCCGCCCGGCCCTCGATGAACAGATACCCGTCGGCGTCGAGGCGGCCGAGATCCCTTGTGGGAAACCAGCCTTCGGCGTCGAGCACGCTGCGATCGCCGTACTCGCCGGAGATCTGCTCGCCGCGCACGAACACCAGCCCCGGATCCCCGTCCGGCACCGGCCGCCCGGCCTCGTCGCGAACGCTGATCTCGATCCCCGGCAGCGGACGACCGACCGAGCCGAGCCGGTCCCGCACGGCCGGATCCGGGGAAGCGGCCGCGGTACGGTGATCGTCCGGGCCGAGTACGGCGATGGACGAGGCGGTTTCGGTCAGACCGTAGGCGTTGACGAAGCCGGTGCCCGGAAACACGCGCAAAGCCCGTTCCAGAACCGGACGCGGGGTGCGCGCGCCGCCGTAGGCCAGACTCACCAGACTCGGCGTCCCCGCGTCCTCGCCCTCGACCGCGGCGACGATGCGGGCCAGCATGGTCGGCACGAGCATGGCGTGCGTGATCCGCTCGCGGCGCACGGTCTCGAGCCAGCGGCCCGCGTCGAAGGCGGGCAGGTAGACCACCCGACGCCCCGAGTACAGATTCGACAGCAGGTTGGTCAGGCCCGCGATGTGGTACGGCGGCACCGACACCAGCATGGATTCGCCCGCGCCCGAACCGAATTCGACGGTGTTCAGCAGATAGGCCATGAGGTGCCGGTGGCGCAGCAGCGCGGCCTTGGGCGCGGAGGTGGTGCCGCTGGTGTAGATGATCGCGGCCACGGCATCCCCATCGGCGGGGAACTCGGCCGCCGCCGGGGCCAGCCCGCCCAGCCCGTCGACGAACGAGTCCAGCTCGTCGCCGCCGATAACCAGCGCCCCGGGATGCCGCTCGCGCAGCGCCGCCAACTGCTCGGCCCCGAGCCGGTAGTTGAGCGGGACGAAGGGCACGCCCGCCAGTGCCGCGCCGAACAGCGCGACCGGATAGGCCAGATGGCTGGTGCCCAGGTAGAGCACCGCCGGATGCCCCTCGAACCGGGTCGCGGCCCGGCGCGCGAGGTCGAGGAGGCCGCCCGCGGGCAGCGACCGGTCGCCGAAGGTGACCACGGGGCGATCACTCGCCGCGGCGGCCATGTCTAGGATCATGCCGATGTTCATGAGAACATTATTCTCTCAATGAGAGAGCGTGAGTTACAAGAGAGGAACGCCACATGCAGATCGAAGGATGCTCCGCTCTGGTGGTGGGCGGCACCGGCGGACTGGGTGAGGCCACGGTGCGCCGCCTGCACGCCGCGGGCGCCAAGGTCGTCGTCGCCGACGTCGCGGACGAGAAGGGCAGGCAGCTCGAGAGCGAACTCGGCGTCCGCTACGTCCACACCGACGCCACCGACGAGCGGTCCGTGCGGGCGGCCGTGGAGGAGGCGAACGCGCTTGCACCACTCCGGATCTCGGTCGACACCCACGGCGGCCCGGCCACCGGCGGCCGGCTCGTCGGCCGCGACGGCTCCCCGCTGGATCTGGCCGGTTTCCGCACCACCGTGGAGTTCTATCTGACCGCGGTGTTCAATGTCATGCGCCTGACCGCCGCGGCCATGGCCAAGAACGAGCCCCTCGACGAAGGCCGGCGCGGCGTCATCGTGAGCACCGCCTCGATCGCCGCCTACGAGGGCCAGATCGGCCAACTCCCCTACGCGGCCGCCAAAGGCGGTGTCGTCGGCATGACCCTGGTCGCGGCCCGTGACCTGTCCCCCTTGGGAATTCGCGTGGTCACCATCGCCCCGGGCCTGGTCAACACCCCCGCCTACGGCAAGGCCGCGGATCAACTGGAGGCCCATTGGGGTGCGCAGGTGCCCTTCCCCAAGCGCATGGGGCGTTCGGAGGAGTACGCGAAGTTGGCGGTGTCGATCGTGGAGAACGATTATTTGAATGGGGAGGTCATTCGGCTGGATGGGGCATTGCGGTTCGGGCCCAAGTGAAGTGGGGTCCTCGGCTTCGGCCGCCCTGGGGGCGTCCGAAGCCGAGGAACATGGGGGGGGTGAGGCGGGGGTCGAAATGCGAGGAACAAGGGGGCGTCGAAGGGAAGGCGGGACTCACCCCCGCTTGGTGAGCCGCTCGATGGTCGCCAGGAAATCCGGGTGCTGGAACGACACATCCTCGGCGGTGGTGGCGTAGTCCAAGGTGGCCAGTACGGCGCGCTCGAGGTGCAGGTTCAGCAAGCGCTTGGTGCTCTCCACGGCCTGGCGGGGGAGTTCGAGGATGCGTTTGGCGGCGGCCAGAGCTTCCGAAAGTGGGTCGGGGACAATGTGATTCGCCAGGCCCATTTCGCGGGCTCGGGAGGCGGGGATCTTGGCGCCGGTGAGGGCGTATTCCTTGGCCAGTAGGAGGCTGGTGTGCAGGGGCCAGGTGAGGGGGCCGCCGTCGGCGGCGACCAGGCCGACCTGCACGTGGGGGTCCTTGAGGTAGGCGGTGTCGGACATGTAGACGAGGTCGCTCAAGGCGACGAGGCTGCATCCGAGGCCGACGGCGGGGCCGTTGACGGCCGCGATTACGGGGACTCGGCAGCGGGTCATACCGAGGACGATGTCGCGGCCGTGTGCGATGGTCTTGGCGCGTAGGCGCGAATCCCGGCTCAGCTCGGCCAGATACGCGAAGTCGCCGCCCGCGGAGAACGCCTTGCCCGCGCCGGTCAGCACCGCGACGCGGGCGTCGGGGTCCTCGCTCAGGCGCGGCCACAGGTGGGCCAGAGCGGTGTGCAGGGCGTCGTCGACGGCATTGAGGGCGTCGGGGCGGTTCAGCGTGATGACGCGCAAAGGCCCGTCGGCGCGGACGTCGAGGACGGGGGGCAGGTCGTACATGTCAGACTCCTAGTCCGAGGATGCGCGCGGCGATGATGTTCTTCTGGATCTGTGAGGTCCCGCCCATCACGCTCTGCGCGCGGCTGTAGAGATAGGTGGCGAACAGCTCGGTGTCGTCGGGCCCGCCGACCGCCAGCGCGGCATGGCCGACGGACTGGTCCACCCAGGTCATGAGCAGTTTGTCCAGCGATCCGTCCGGCCCGTGGGTGACGCCGTCGAGCTGTTCGGACAGCCGCCGCCGCACATGCAGCCGCAGCATCTCGGTCTGCACCGCGGCCCACGCCAGCTCCGTCGGCGGCGGCCCGTCGACGCGAGCGGCCAACTGCCGCACCAGCTTTCCGTACCGCGCGGCGTACCCGAGGGTGGACGGCTCCCGCTCGTGCCCCACCACCGTCATGGCCAGCTTCCACCCGTCCCCCGGCGCGCCGACCATGTTCTCCGCCGGGACGGTCGCCTCGTCGAACAGCACCTGCCCGAACTCCCGCGTCACCCCGTTGATCATCTTCAGCGGCCGCTGCTCCACCCCGGGCTGACGCATGTCGATGACGAACGCCGAAATCCCCTTGTGCCGAGGCACATTCGGATCCGTCCGCGCCAACAGCAGACACCAGTCGGCCACATCGGAGTAACTGGTCCAGATCTTGTGCCCGCGCACCACGTACCGGTCCTCGTCGCGCGTCGCGGTCGTGCGCAGCGACGCCAGATCCGACCCCGCCTCCGGCTCGCTGAACCCCTGACACCACCGCTGCGTCCCGTCGATCATGCCGGGCAGGAACCGCCGCTGGAGCTCCGCGCTGCCGTGCCGTCCCAGTCCGTGCACAAGGTAGCCAAGGCTGGGCCGCGGCGGCGCGCCCGCGAGGGCCAGCTCCTCGTCCAGGATCACGTCGTAGACGGGCGGTAGCTCGTGCCCGCCGAACTCCTTCGGCCACGACAGCCCGAAGAATCCGGCCGCGTACAACGCCCGATGCCATTCGCCCTGCCGCGCCCAGTACTCGTCTCCCGCGGTGGGGAATTCGCCCGCCGTCTCGGTCAGCCAGCCGCGCAGCCGGGCGCGGAACGCGGCCTCCTCCGGTGCGTCACGAAAGTCCAAGGTCGATCTCCTCCAGGCGGACGGGGAACATGTCGATGGATGTCAGGGCCCGGCGCAGATACACGTGCGCCAGGCAGTCCCAGGTGTTGCCGATGCCGCCGTGCACCTGGATCGCGGCCTCGCACACCGAGACCGCGGCTCGCGCGGTGTACACCTTCGCCACTCGCGCGGCGCGTTCGGCCTCGGCGGGGGTCAGCTCGTCCACCGCCCACGACGCGTAGCGCAGCACGCTGATCGCCCCCTCGATCACGGCCTGGTTGTCGGCGAGCACATGCGCCACGGCCTGATACGAGCCGATCGAATTGCCGTACTGCTGACGCACTTTCGCGTACTCGACCGCGAGTCGCTGTGCGCCCCTGGCCGTTCCGAGCAGATCGGCCGTGGTCACCACCAGAGCCATTGCGTACCAGCGTTTCTCGTCGTCGGCGGACAGCTCCCCCACCGGTTCGAGCCGTCCGTCGATGGTCGCGCTGCGGCGGGTCAGGTCCGCGCCCAGCACGAGTGTCCCGGTCCGCGCGGCCAGCACCGATCCGTCGGCCACCGCCAGCGCGAGCTCACTGCCCAGCGCGTCGATGGCCCGATCCTCCACGGCCACAGTGCGATTCGCCTCGGCGAGCCCGGAGCGCTCGCGCAGGTCGTCGGCGAGCGCGGGACCGAGGAAGGCCACGTCGACCAGTCCCCGGCCGAACTCCTCCGCCACGATCGCGACCTCCACCCCGGACGCGCCGTCGGAACGCAGCGATCGCCAGCCCGCGGTCTCGACCGCCTTGCCCAGCCGCGCGCGGCGCACCTCGTCGTCGAGATCGGCGACCGAACCGGGCCCGAGCTCGTCGGCCAACCGGGCCGCGGCCTCGCGCAATTGGCGTTGTTCACTGCTCAGACGGACATCCATGGCGCTCCTTGAGAACTCGACGCAGCGCCTTACCCGAGGGCAGGCGCGGGATTTCGGGAACGAACACCACCCGGCGCGGCCGCTTGTAGGTGGCGAGGCGGGCGCCGACCAGGTCGATCAGCTCCTCGGCGGCAACCGGCTCGGCGGCGGCCACCGCGGCGACGATGGCCTCCCCGTCCGCGGCGTCGGGCACCCCGAACACCGCGCAGTCGGCCACCGCCGGATGCCCGTGCAGCACCGCCTCGATCTCGGCGGGCGCGACCTGGAAGCCGCGCACCTTGATCATCTCCTTGGCCCGGTCGGTGAGGCGGATCCAGCCCTCGTCGTCGACGTAGCCGACGTCGCCGGTGCGGTACCAGCCGTCGGCGAAGGCGTCGGCGGTCGCCTCGGCGGGGAGGTATCCGGCCATCAAAGAGTCGGCGCGGCATTGGATTTCGCCGATATCGCCCGTCTCCAGAGGGTGGCCGTCGTCGAGGGAGACCACCCGGATCGACACCCCGGGCGCGGCCTTGCCGACGGTGTCCAGCCGGGCGCCCTCGATCGGGTTGCACGCGATCACCGGCAGTTCGCTCGCGCCGTAGGCGGGCAGCCAGCCCACGCCGGTGCGGCGGGTCACCGTCTCGGCCACCGCGACCGTCACCGGCGTGGCGCCCCACATGATGTAGCGCAGCGAACTCAGGTCGTAGGACTCGAGTTTCGGGTGCGCGGCGATGGCCAGTGCGATGGGCGCGACGGCCATCTCCACGGTGATCCGGTCGTGCTGGACGCAGTCGAGCACGGTGTCCAGATCGAAGCGCCGGTGCAGCCGGATCCACGTGCCCGCCGCGAGCGCGGTGACGATGTTCAGCAGGCCGAGAATGTGCGAGGGCGGGGTCGCGATCTGCATGCGATCGGTGGCGGTGAGGCCGAGCACCTTCTGCCACTGCCCGACCGCGACCTTCAGCGAGGCGTGGGTGTGCCGGACCGCCTTGGGCATACCGGTGGTGCCGGAGCTGAACACCAGCACCGCGTCGGAATCCGGTGCGGGGGCGTGGAAGTCGCGGCGCACGGGAGTGATCGGCTCGTCGAGATGCCGCATCGGGATCAGCCCGGCCAGGACGGGCGAATCCCCGATGCCGCGGGTCGGCCCGGCCACCGCGAGCGCGTGGGCGACCTCGTCGTGCTTCCACGCCGGACTGATCAGCACCGCCGCGGCGTTCAGTCGCCACAGCGCCAGCACGGCGACGACGAACTCCGGCCGATTCGACGACATCACCGCCACCCGCTCGCCCGCGCGCACCCCGGCCGCGGCCAGTTCCACCGCCAGGCCCGCGGCCAGATCCTCGAGTTCGGCACGGCTGTAGTCACGTCCCTCGAAGGCGAGGGCCGCCGGTTCGGGGCCAGAGGTCATTTGAGAAGACTCCATCTCGTGTTGGAGAATCATATTCTCGCATCGTTAGAATGTTAATACCAGGAGGTGAGGTCGATGGCGAGATCCCCGGCGTTCCGACGCGCCACAGTGACCCGAATCGTCAAGGAGAGCATCGACGCGCGGACGTTCGTCCTCGCGCCGCACGAGGGACCGATCTCCTACCGGGCCGGGCAGTTCTGCACGTTCAAGGTCGAGGTCGACGGCATGACGCTGTATCGGTCCTATTCGATGTCGAGCGCGCCGGGCGTGGACGAGGAGTTCACGACCACGGTCAAACGGGTGCCAGGCGGCAAGGTGTCGAACTGGATGCACGACCACCTCACCGAGGGCGACGTGATCGAACTGGCCCAGGCCGCCGGGCGGTTCTGCCTGCGCGACACCGACGTTCCGCTGCTCGGCTACAGCGGTGGCAGCGGCATCACGCCCATCATGTCCCTGACCAAGGCGGCCCTGGCCACCACCGATCGCCGCGTCCGCCTGCTGTGCGCGGACCGCGACGCCGACTCCATGATCTTCGAGGCGGCCCTCACCGACCTGGCCGAGCGCTACCCCGGCCGCCTCGAGGTGACCCGCCACCTCGACAGCACGTCCGGTTTCCTCGACGCCGCCGCCATCCGCGAATTCGTCGGCCCCGACACCCACGCCGACCACTACATCTGCGGCCCGGAGCCATTCATGGAGATGGTCGAACTGGCCCTCCCGGGCCCGGGCGCGGTCTTCAGCGAACGCTTCGGCGCTCCCCCACCCCGCCTCGCCGACACCCCGGCCCCGGTGTCCGCCTCGGCCTCGACCCCTGCCGCAGCATTCCCGGGCTCGGTCGAGAATGCCTCGGCCGCAACAGGTTCCGGCTCGACCCAGGGGACCCAAACATCGGGCTCGGCCGCCGGGACCATCACGATTCTGTTGAATCGGAAGAAGAAGACCGTGCCGCGTAAGGAGGGTGAGACGGTGCTCGAGAGTGCGCGGCGGGCGGGGTTGGCGCCGCCGTTCTCGTGTGAGGCGGGGAACTGCGCGACGTGTATGGCCAAGGTGACGGCGGGGCATGCGACGTTGCGGCACAACGAGGCGCTGACCGATGACGAGTTGGCGGAGGGGTATGTGTTGACGTGTCAGGCGGTTCCGGATACCGAGTCGATCACCGTCGATTACGAGGGCTGACCCGAGGCGGCGGCGCGCAGGCAGAAGGCGGTGAGGCGGTCGACGTCGGCGGCCGTCGGCCGGGTGTGCCGCCACAGGTAGTCCGACAGGGTGCCGACCAGCGCGTGCGCGGCGACGGCGGCGTCGAACTCCGGATCGGCGCTGCCCAGCCGCGCGAACGGCGTGTGCAGCAGCGCCGCGAGCGGGGCGCTCGCCGCCGACGCGCCGAAGGCCAGGCCCGAGCGCAGGCTGCCCGCGTTCCACAGCACCGCGCGCGTGGTGTCGGCGATCGCCGGATCCGCTTCGGACAGAATGCCTTCCACCCATCGGCGGACCTTCGCCCGCGGTGAGCTCTCCCGGTCCATGCGCTCGCCCACGGTCGCACACAGCCGCGTCGCCCCGTCCTCGAGCAGCGCCACCACCAGCGCGTCCTTGGACGGGAAGTGGCGATAGAACGCGTCGTTGGACAGCCCCGCCGCCGCGACGATATCGGTGACCCGCGGGCGCGAGCCGGTGCCGTGCCGCCGCATGACCGTCAGCGCCGCGTCCAGCAGGCGGCGCACCTCGTCCTCGTAGCCCGCCCGGCGTTTGGCCAAGGTGCGCTGCGCTATTCGGCCCGCCAGGTCGGGGGCCGAGGTGAGTTCAACGTTCTCTGACATAAGAATCTTCTTCTCCAAAGCTTCCGCGAGTGTGGTAAGAATAGCATTCTGAAGTTTAAGAATGATATTCTTCGACAGGAAGTGCGTCATGGCATGGGATTTCGAGACCGATCCGGACTTCCAGGCGAAGCTCGACTGGGCGGACGCGTTCGTCCGCGACGAGGTCGAGCAGCTGGATCTGGTCTGGCCGGGTGAGCAGTTCACCCCCTTGACCGGCAAACGACGCGAGGCGATCGAACCGCTCAAACGGGCGGTGCGCGAGCAAGGACTGTGGGCGACCCACCTCGGCCCCGACCTGGGCGGGCAGGGGTACGGGCAGCTGAAACTGGCCCTGCTCAACGAGATTCTGGGCCGCTCGTCGTGGGCGCCGATCGTGTTCGGCTGTCAGGCGCCCGACACCGGCAATGCCGAGATCATCGCCCACTACGGCACTCCCGACCAGCGGCACCGGTATCTGCGCCCGCTGCTCGAGGGGGAGATCTTCTCCTGCTACTCGATGACCGAGCCGCAGGCCGGGGCGGATCCGACGCGCTTCGAGACGCGGGCCGTGCGCGACGGCGAGGACTGGGTGATCGACGGCTGGAAGTTCTTCTCCTCCAACGCGCGCACGGCCGCGTTCCTGATCGTCATGGCGGTGACGAACCCGGATGTGGCCGCGCACCAAGGGATGTCGATGTTCCTGGTGCCCGCCGACACTCCCGGGGTGCGGATCGTGCGCAATGTCGGGCTCTACGGGGAGCCGCTGGACGAGGGCACGCATGCGCTCATCCACTACGACAACGTCCGGGTTCCGGCGGAGGCGCTGCTCGGCGGGGAGGGGCAGGCGTTCGTCATCGCGCAGACGCGGCTCGGCGGGGGTCGCATCCACCACGCCATGCGCACGATCGGGCTGGCGCGCAAGGCCCTGGACATGCTGTGCGAGCGGGCGCTGAGCCGCGAGACGGCGGGCAGCCGCCTGGCCGACAAGCAGTACGTGCAGGGCTATATCGCCGACTCCTACGCGCAGCTCACCCAGTTCCGGCTGTTCGTGCTCTACACCGCGTGGGAGATCGACAAGTACAACGACTACAAGAAGGTGCGCAAGGACATCGCCGCGGTGAAGACGGTCATGCCGACCGTGCTGCACGACATCGCGTGGCGGGCCATGCAGGTGCACGGGGCGCTGGGGGTGAGCAACGAGGTGCCGCTGTTCACCATGATCCACGGGGCGGCCGTCATGGGGCTGGCCGACGGGCCCACCGAGGTGCACAAGACGACCGTTGCGAAACAGGTGCTGCGCGACCATGTTCCGAGCCCGGGGCGGTGGCCGACGGAGTGGATTCCGGGCAGGCTCGAGGCGGCTCGGGTCAAGCTCGCGGACTATCTGGATCGGGAAGCGGGGAATCTGTGATGGATCTGCAACGACTCGGTGCCTGGATGGACGAGGCGGGCCTGCCCGGGGCGGGGGCGCCGGTGTCGGCGCGGCTGTTGTCCGGGGGCGCGCAGAACGAGATCTACGCGATCGAGCGTGATGGCGAGCGGTGTGTGCTGCGCATTCCGCCTGCGGCCGCGCCCGCCGAGCGGGACAAGGGGATTCTGCGGGAGTGGCGGATCATTCGGGCGCTGGACGGGAGCGAGGTGCCGCATACGCGCGCGGTCGCCGTGTGCGACGACGCGGGGGTGTTGGGGCGGCCGTTCTATCTGATGGGGTTTGTGGACGGCTGGTCGCCCATGGACCATCGGAACTGGCCCGCGCCCTTCGATACCGATCTCGGCGCCCGGGCGGGGCTGGGGTATCAGTTGGTCGAGGGGATCGCTTTGTTGTCGAAGGTGGATTGGCGGGCGCGCGGGCTGCACGATCTGGGGCGGCCCGAGGGGTTCCATGAGCGTCAAGTCGACCGGTGGACAAGCCTTTTCGAGCGGATCAAGGGGCGCGAGCTCGACGGGATGGATGTGGCGACGGCGTGGTTGCGGGCGCATCGGCCGTTGGATTACGTGCCGGGGCTCATGCACGGCGATTACCAGTTCGCGAATGTCATGTTCGCCGACGGCGCGCCCGCGCGGCTCGCGGCGATCGTGGACTGGGAGATGGGGACGGTCGGCGATCCGAAACTCGATCTGGCCTGGATGTTGGAGGGCTGGCCCGCCGACACCTCCGCGCCCGAGGCGGCCACCGCGAGTTACGTGAATCTGCAAGGCATGCCGTCGCGCGAGGCCCTCGCCGCCCACTACGCGGACGTCTCCGGCCGCCAGGTCGACGACCTCGACTACTACCTCATCCTCGCCAAATGGAAACTCGCCATCGTCCTCGAACGCGGCTACCAACGCGCAGGCGACAACGAAAAACTCCAAGCCTTCGGCCCCCTCGTCCCCACCCTCATGCGCACCGCCGCCGACCTGGCCGAAACCACCACCTACCCCAGCTGAACCAACCCCAGCCGCACCCTTTATTCGCATCCGCACCCCTTGTAGGGCCATGCAAGGGGTGCGGATTCAAATAAAGGGTGCGGCTGGGTTGCCTGGGCTTTGGGGGGGTCAGCGTAGGTCGTGGGCTAGGTGGGCCAGGAGGGTTCGGGTGCGTTGTTTGGAGGCGATGAGGGCGTCTCGGGTTTCGCCGAGGGGGAGGAGGCGGATGGAGAGGTCGGTGGCGCCGGCGTCGGCGTAGCGGCGGAGGGCGGTGCGGATGGTTTCCTCGTCTCCGGCTACGCAGAGGTCGCCGATGTCGCGGGCGTCGCCGCGGTCGAGGAGTTTCTGGTAGTTGGGGGAGATCTCGGCCTCGCCGAGGATGCGGTTGGCTCGGGCTCGGGCGGCGTCGACTTCGCTGGGGGCGCACAGGCATACGGGGAGGCCCGCGACGATGCGGGGGGCGGGGCGGCCCGCGTCGGCGGCGGCCTTGGTGATGCGGGGGACGACGTGGTCGGCGATGGCGCGCTCGTCGGCCATCCAGAGGATCGTGCCGTCGGCGTGCTCGCCCGCCAGGCGCAGCATGACCGGGCCGAGGGCCGCCACCAGGACCGGTAGCGGGGCGACCGGGCCGAGGTCGAGGGGGTTGTTCACGGTGAAGGTGTCGTTCGACACCTCGACCGTGCCGGGGCCGCGCAGCGCGGCGTCGAGGACCTCGAGGTAGTCGCGGGTATAGGCGGCGGGGCGCTCGTAGGGCAGGCCCAGCATGTCGCGCACGATCCAGTGATGCGAGGGGCCGATGCCGAGGCTGAGCCTGCCCCCGGCCGCGGCGTGCGCCGAAAGCGCTTGGCGCGCCAGGGCTATGGGGTGCTGGGCCGCCAGAGGCACGACCGCCGTGCCCAATTCGATGCGCGAGGTCCGCAATCCCATGGCCGCGACGGTGATCAACGCGTCGAAGTCGGTCGGTATCTGCGGGATCCACGCCGTATCCAGGCCCGCCGACTCCGCCCACTCGATATCGCGCAGCATCCGTTCGAGCTTGCGTGCCGAATCGCCCTTCTCGGGCCCGATCATCACTCCGATGCGCACTGTTCCTCCGATGTCGTTGTGCAATGGTCAGCTCGCGGCCGCGCGCTCGCGGCCGACGGGATGGATGGGCCGCTCGGTGGCCGACAGCGGCCGGGTGGAACCGCCGCGCCGCACGGCCACGATCTCCGCGCCGATGGCGACCGCCGTCTCCTCCGGTGTGCGCCCGCCCAATTCGAGGCCGATGGGCGAAAACAACCGGCGCAGTTGGCTTTCCGTGACCCCCGCCTCGCGCAGCCGGGCGCGCCGCTCGCGGTCGACGCGGCGCGACCCCATCGCGCCCACATACGCCACCGGCAGCCGTAACGCCTCCACGAGCACAGGGATGTCGAATTTCGGATCGTGGGTGAGCACGCACAGCACGGTCCGCGCGTCCACCTCCGTCTCCCGCAGATACCGGTCCGGCCACCGCGCCACCACCTCGTCGGCGTCGGGCAGCCGCGCCGGATCCGCGAACACCGGCCGCGCCTCGCACACGGTCACCCGATACCCGAGCAGCCGCCCCACCCGGCACAGCGCCGACGCGAAATCCGTTGCCCCGAACACGATCATGCGCGGCGCCGTCGCGAACGACGCCACGAACACCGTCCGCTCCCGATCCGCACACCCCACCACCCGCACCCCACTGACCCCGGCCTCCACCATCGCCCGCGCCTGCCCCACCAGGGCCGAATCAGCCCCCGCGCTGTCGAAGCCCGCCACTGGGTCCGGCCCCGCGCGACCCGGGTCCGAAGCCACCCCGCTGCCCGAATCAGCGTCACCGGCCGTCCGGAGATCCGGACCCGAGCCCGCCGAGCGGTCGAAATCCGGCGGCACAGAGCCAGGCTCCGCACCCCCGTCCGCCAGGCGACTCCGGCCCGGGTCCACCCCGCGATCCTCGCCCGGGGGCACGAAAGCGCAAGGTGCAGCATCCCCAGCCGCCACACGACCGGGACCGGACCCCGCAGTCCCCGCCCCTACGCGACCGAAACCCGCCTCCGCGACGATCACTCGGTCCGGCGTAACCGCCACGGCCGCACCGGTTTCCAAATCCGTGACCAGGGCGATCGGGCCCGGCTCGCGTAGGGCGGCCTCGAGGGGGGCGTAGTCGGCGGGGGTGATGCGGCGGATGAAGACGTCCAGTTCGCCGCCGCAGGTGAGGCCGACGGTGAAGGCGTCGGAGTCGGTGTAGCCGAAGCGGGTTCGGAGGGGGAGGCCGGTGGTGAGGACGCGTTGGCAGAGGTCGTGGACGGCGGCCTCGACGCAGCCGCCGGAGAGGCTGCCGCGGACGGCGCCCGAGGCATCGACGGCCATGGCCGTGCCGAGGGGGCGGGGGGCGCTGCCGGTCAGGCCGACGACGGTGGCGAGGGCGTAGGTGGCGCCGTCGGCATGCCAGCGCAGCAGGTGTGCGGCCAGGTCGCGCATGTTCCATCCTCGAGGGCCCGATCGGAGGCGAGAATGTGATTCTCGTCTATACTCATAGTACATTTTCATTTTCGACATACATCACCTCGGCTCACGGTGAACGGAGGATCGGCCCGATGGCTCGAATCAGGCCCGCGCGCGGGAGCGTGCGATGAGTCAGGCAACGACCACCGCGGGCGCCGTCGGCACCCGCGTCCCCCGCCTCGAGGATCTGCGCCTGCTCACGGGCGCGGGCACCTTCGTCGACGACGTCGTCCGGCCCGGCATGGGCCACGCGTGCTTCGTGCGCAGCCCGCACGCCCGCGCCCGCATCGAGCGGATCGACGTCACCGCGGCCCTCGCCCTCGACGGCGTGCTCGGCGTCTACACCGCCGCGGACCTGAACCCGGGCGTGCACGAGATCACCTATGCCCTGGACACTCCCGGCTTCCCGCCGGTCCCCCGCCCGCCGCTGGCCGATGCGGAGGTGCGCTTCGTCGGCGACCCCGTCGTGCTGGTCGTCGCCGTGAATCGCTACGTCGCCGAGGACGCCGCCGAACTGGTCCTGATCGACTACGACCCGCTGCCCCCGGTGGTCGACTACGAAACCGCCGCCACCGCCACCGAACTCGTGCACGCGGGCTTCCCCGGCAATTCCGCGGGCGGGCTGGGCGGCCGACCGCCCGCCGATCTGGCACCGGTCTTCGAGGCCGCCGCGCATGTGGTGCGCCGCACCATCTTTCAGCAGGCGTACGCGCCGGTGCCGATGGAGACCCGCGGCATCGTCGCGGAATGGTCGGCGAGCGTCGGCGAGCTGACGGTGTGGTCGTCGACCCAGTCCCCGCACGAGGTGCGCGGCTTCTTCTCCCGCCTGCTCGGCGTGGACGAGCACCGGGTGCGGGTGGTGGCGCGCGACACCGGCGGCGGTTTCGGGCAGAAGGTCGCGCCGGGCCGGGAGGAGACGTGCGTGGCGCTGGCCGCGCGTATGTTGCGCGGCGCGGTCAAGTGGATCGAGGACCGGCAGGAGAACCTCATGGCGGCGGGCATGTCCCGCCACGAACACGGCGAGGTCGCGATGGCCTTCGACGCCGACGGCCGCATCCTCGCCGCCACCATCGAGCACGTGCAGAACGTCGGGGCCTATCCGATCCCGTCGCCGCTGACCGCCTCGATCGCCGTCGGGATGCTGTTCCCCGGCCCGTACAAGGTGGCCGAGGCCGGGTTCAGCACGGCGTCGGTCTACACCAATACCGTTGGGCGCGTGGCGTATCGGGGCCCGTGGCAGTTCGAATCGGTCTCCCGCGAGGTGCTGCTCGACGCCGCGGCCCGGCAGATCGGCATGGATCCGGTGGAACTGCGGCGGCGCAATATGCTCGGCCGGGACGATATGCCGACCGCCAATCCCAACGGCATGCCCTATTCCGACGCCACCCCGCGCGAGACCTTCGAACAGGCGCTGGCGATGCTGGACTACGACGCCTTCCGCGCCGAACAGCGCCGCGCCCGCGCCGAGGGCCGGTACCTCGGCGTGGGCACGTGCACCTACGTCGAACCCACCACGGGCAGTACGCCCTTCCTGAGCACCGAGGGCGCGACCATCCGGATCGCCCCGACCGGCAAGGTGAACGTCTACGTGTCCGGCGGTTCGGCGGGCAACAGCCTCGAGACCACGGTCGTGCAGCTCACCGCCGACGCTCTCGGCGTCGACCTCGACGACGTGCACACCATCCAGGGCGACACCGCGGTGGCCCCGGTCGGCGGCGGCACCAACGGCAGCCGCTCCGGATCCATGACCGCGGGCGCGATCGCCGAGACGGCGAAGGTGTTGCGCGAGCGCGTCCTCGCCATCGCCGCGCACGAACTCGGCGTGGCCGTCGATCGGGTGGAGTTCGCGCACGGCCGCGCCAGCACCTCCGGATCCGACAGGACGGTGACGCTGGCCGAGATCGCCCAGATCGCCTACCACCGGACCGAGGCGTTACCGCCCGGCGTCCCACCGGGTTTGGAGGCCACCGGCCGGCATCGCGCCGAGGCGATGATGATCTGGGCCAACGCCACTCACGTGTGCACGTGCGAGGTCGACATCGAGACCGGCGCGGTGACACTGCTGCGTTACATCGTCAGCGAGGACGTGGGTCCGATGATCAATCCGAATGTGGTGGAGGGCCAGATTCACGGCGGCACCGTGCAGGGCATCGGGGGCGCGCTCTACGAGCATCTGGCCTACGACGACGACGGCAACCCGGTCGCCACGACCTTCCTCGACTATCTGATGCCGACGGCCGCGGAGGCGCCGACCATCGAGATCGGGCATGTGCAGACCCGCAGCGCCGGGCCCGGCGGATTCAAGGGCGTCGGCGAGGGCGGGGCGATCGGCTCGACGCCCGCCGTGCTCAATGCGGTCGCCGACGCGCTGTCCCCGTTCGGGGTGGAGATCTCCCGGCTGCCGCTGTCGCCCGCGCGGATCGTGGCCATGCTCGACGAGGCGAAGGGGGTGGCCGAGTGAAACCCGCGGTCTTCGAATACCACGCCCCGGCCACCACCGACGAAACCGTCGCGCTGCTGGCCGAATTCGGCGACGAGGCCAAACTCCTCGCCGGGGGTCAGAGCCTGGTGCCGATGCTGGCGCTGCGGCTGGCCGCCTTCGAGCACCTCATCGATCTGCGCGGGCTCGACGAGTTGCGCGGCATCGAGTCGACACCGGACGCGGTGCGCGTGGCCGCCACGACGACGCACGCCGAGGTCGGGCGCTCGGCGGAGATCCGGGGGCGGGTGCCGCTGCTGAACCGGGCGACACCGCTGATCGGGCATTTCCAGATCCGCAATCGCGGCACCCTCGGCGGGGCGGTCGCGCACGCCGACGCCGCGGGCGAATATCCCACGGTCGCACTGACTCTCGACGCCGAGATCGAGACGCTGTCCCCGCGGGGGCGGCGGGTGATCCCCGCGGCGGAGTTCTTCACCGGCATGTGGACCACCGCGATGGAACCCGACGAACTGCTCACCGGCGTCGTATTCCCGGTGTGGCGGGGGCGGTGCGGTTTCGCCATCGAGGAATTCGCCCGGCGCAGTGGCGATTTCGCCATGGCCGGGGCCGCGGTGGCGGTGCGGCTGGATGCGGATTCGCAGGTCGAGCGCTGCGCGATCGGGCTGTTCGGGCTGGCCCCGACGCCGGTGCGGGCGAGCGGGATCGAGGCCGAGGTGACCGGACGCGCGGTGGCGGAGGTGGATCCGGCCGAGCTGGGCCGGGCAGCGACCGCGGCGCTGTCGTCGGTCACCGGTGACGTGCACGGCTCGGCCGCCTACCGCAGGCGGCTCGGGGCGACCATGATGGCGCGCGCGTGGCGTCGCGCCGTTGAGGAGGCGGGCGATGACTGACGTCGAGATCGAGGTGCGCGTCAACGGGCGCGTGCGCCGCGACCGGGTTCCGGCGCGGCTGACCCTCGCCGACTATCTGCGCGAGACGTGCGGGCTGACCGGCACCCACCTGGGGTGCGAGCACGGCGTGTGCGGCGCGTGCTCGGTGCTGCTCGACGGGGAAGCGGTGCGCGCCTGCCTGATCTTCGCCGTGCAGGCCGACGGCGCGGAGCTGACCACGGTGGAGGGCCTCGCCGCCCCCGACGGGCGGCTCTCCCCCGTGCAACAGGCGTTCCGCGACGAGCACGGGCTCCAATGCGGTTTCTGCACACCGGGTTTCGTGGTGTCGGTGACCGCCTTCCTGCGCGAGCACCCCGATCCGTCCGAGGACGAGATCCGCGAGGGCTTGTCCGGAAACCTGTGCCGCTGCACCGGATATCAGGGCATCGTGCGCGCCGTCCGCGCCGCCGCCGACACCCTCGCCACCGAATCCGCTCCCGTCGAGGAGATCGCATGAAACTCGAGAACTCCTTCAGCATCCCGGTCCCCGCCGCCGACGCGTGGCCGGTCCTGCTGGACCTGGAACGCATCGCGCCCTGCGTGCCCGGAGCGGTGCTCACCTCCCGCGAGGGCGACGACTTCCACGGCAAGATCAAGGTCAAGCTGGGTCCGGTGGGGCTCACCTACACCGGCGTCATCAAGGTGCTCTCCCAGGACGAGCAGGCTAGGGTGGCCGTGCTCGAGGGGGGTGGGCGCGAAACGCGCGGCAACGGCACCGCGAAGGCGGTGGTCACCTGCCGGATGGTCGAGAACGGCGGTGCGACTGACGTTTTCGTGGAGACCGATCTGGCGATCACAGGCAAGCCCGCGCAGTTCGGCAGGGGGGTGCTGGCGGATGTGGCGGGGACGCTTATCGGGCGGTTCGCGGACAATCTGGCGGCTGAGATTTCGGCTTCGGTACCGGCGGATCCCGTTGCTGCGCAACGGGAACAGGGAGGGGGAACGCAACGGGAAGAGGGAGACGAAGGGCGAATCACCCCGGCCCGACCGGCGGCCGAGCCCATCGACCTCATCCGCGCGGCGGGGATGGGCGGCAATCGGGAACTGGGACTGACCGTCGCGGTCGTGGCCCTGGGTCTGCTGTCCCTGGTGTTGCTGTTGCTGCGGCGGCGGACAGACCGGACATAGCACGAGATCAAAGAGGACGTTCGGCGTCATCGCCATGATTCATGCGTGATATTCAGTTGGGGCGCTTCGCTTTTGGCTGGGGTGAGCGGCCGATGCCCGCGGTCTCCGGCGCTTGCCAGCGTTGCAGGCTCCGGGCGCCCACCGTGTACTCCTCGATGTCGCCGATCATCGGGCCCGCGCTGAGATCGACGTCGAAGGTGTCGGGCGCGGCTCCGGTGAGGGCGGCGATCATCTGCCGGGCGGTCGGCTCGATCGCCTTCTTGTCGTCGACCGGCGTCCACCGATCGACCGCGGGGACCTGGATCAGCCAGCGACTGCCGCAGCAATGAACCTTCACCAAGTATCGACGCACCGAAACGCACTCCTTCGATGTTGAGGTGGGGCAGTTCGGCACCAGGGATGAACAAGCCGAATGCGCTGTCCCGCGCGGGCTTTCGCTGATGCCGAGTGCCTGTTCGTCGATGCTGAAGCCCACCACTGTGGCGTGGCCACCGTTTTGCGCGTCTTTGCGCGCGACCTTGACCGACATCGCCGTGGACGTCACGATTTGCGTGCCCGCTCTTCCGCATTCCGCAAAGGGGCTCTGCCATGACCACACTTCGCTTGCTCGGGTCCGGCTCCGATCACGGCGCGTGTCCGGCCGTCTACGCCACCGACGACAACGGCCTCATCGTGCAGGGCGACCGGATCCCCGATGGGCACGCGGTCGCTGTCCCCCACCGGCTGCTCGATTGGCTCGAACCGGGCATGACGCTGCCCGTGGAAGCCACGAGCACCCCCGGCGTCATCTTGGTTCCCGGTACCCCTGCGACCGAGGACGTGCGTGGGCAGCTGACGCTCGATCCGCACGAAATCGCCGTCGAGGTGCGCTGATGCTCCACGTCAGCGGCGACGACATCTGGGCCCCGCTGTTTCGTCGGGCGCACAGCAGCGCCTTTCATCTCGAAGTGCGCGACAGCTACGCCGTGGCCGACGAAACCGAAGCGCTGCGCCGCTGGGCGGCCGGTGAGCCGTACGAACGCGAAGAGCAACCCGACTCCTGGCGGGCGTGGGATGAGCTGATGATCGAAACCGCCCGTCGCGGCGTCGCGCTCGAACGACTGCGGGTCGTCACCGTGCCGCACTCCGACTACGTGCGGTGGCTACTCGAGAACACCGACGACAACGTGGAAACCGGCGAAGACGTGCGCTGGCTCCCCCGCCATCTGGCTGAGCCGACGGCCATTCCCGGCGACGACTATTGGTTGTTCGACAGCGCCACGCTCGCGTTCACCACCTTCGACGAGGAAGGCGGCTTCATGGGCCTGTCGATCAGCACCGATCCTGGGCTGGCGGCATGGGCCGGTCACGCACGAGACATCCTGTGGCCCACGGGAATCGATCACGCCGCCTACGTCAAGAGCGAGTACGTCCAGGCGTGACCGATGTTCAGCGGGCGCGGGCGGCACTCGGCGCACGCCTTCGGGAGTTGCGCCGAGCCGCCCGCATGTCCGGCGTCGAGCTGGCGGCCGTCTGTGGCTGGCACTCGTCCAAGGTGTCGCGAATCGAGCACGGCAAGCAGAGCCCGACGGAAGAGGATGTGGCCCAGTGGTGTTCGGCCGTCGGCAATCTCTCCGTTCTCGATGATCTCGTCGCCTCGCTACGAAACGCGCAGGCGATGTATCTCGAATGGCAACGCGCGGTGGCGGCGGGGCACGCGCACCGACAGCGTCGATCCATCCAGCTCGAAGGCCGCACCAAGCTCATCCGCTGGTGGTCACCCGACGTCGTCCCCGGCCTACTGCAAACCGAACCCTACGCACGCGCCGTCCTCACGGCCTGTATCGCCGTCACCGCGGGAAGGAACGATCTCGACGAGGCGCTCACCGCCCGCATGCAACGCCAACACGTCCTGCACCGGGGCGAGCGTCGCTTCCACCTGATCGTCGGCGAATGGTCGCTCTACCGCACCGTCGGCGACGACGAGGTGATGCTCGGTCAACTCGCCCGCCTGACCGAGACGATCACCCAT
Source organism: Nocardia sp. NPDC003482 (assembly GCF_053588115.1). Lineage (NCBI taxonomy): Bacteria > Bacillati > Actinomycetota > Actinomycetes > Mycobacteriales > Nocardiaceae > Nocardia > Nocardia sp. NPDC003482. Next base: position 167,614 of record NZ_JBSFPI010000006.1, on the reverse strand, counting down.
CCCCGTATACGACTCGGCATCCTCCCGCTGACCGCCGAATACCGCGTGCCCGCAACCAATTTCGTCATCTACGACCGCACCCGAGTCCAGACGGAGACGGTCAGTGCCGAACTGACCATCACCCAACCCTCGGAAATTGCCCTACACGAGAAGACCTTCGCCACTCTCGCCGCACAAGCCGCCTACCGGGACGACGCCCGCGCCCTGATCGCCCGAGCGATGCAAAGGCTCCGGTAATTCCGACACCTTGGCCGCTCCCCGTCAATGCGGCAGCATGTCCTTCCACACCTGCGGCTTCCCCCCTGCCAAATCGGTCTGCTCATAGAGCTTGCCGTCGGGCCCCACGTACTTGCCGGTGTTCGGGTCGTACTTCGCGACACCGATCGACGGACCCATCAGGTTGGCGGACCCTGGTGTGCGGGACTGCTCGTCCTGGGGGATGCCTTGTCCAGCCAGGCCCGGATCGTAGGGGTAGGGGCCGACTACCGGTTGCTCGTTGGCGACCGGCTCGTATTGTTGGTCGCTGTCGCACAATTCGGCTGTGGGGGCGCGTTTGTCAGGATGGCCGGCGCAGGGGTAGTTGCGGGCGCCGCGGACGGCTATCGGGGAGTCTTGGGGGAGTTTGCAGTACATGCCGTCGGGGGTGTCGAGGGTGGTGGTGTCGGCGGGGGAACGCCATTGGGAGGGTGGGAGGAAGCCGACGGTGCAGGCGGGGGGATCGGAGGTGCCGCTGAGGCGGAAGTCGCCGAGGCCCCAGCCGGAGGCGTTGTTGGTGGGGTGGACCGCCTCGATCATGGAGATGGCGGGGGGCAGCAGGACCAGGACCTGTTCGATATTGGCGTGGTAGGTCACGGCCAGCTGGCCCACGGTGGTCAGGTTGGCCAGCAGCACCGGGAGGGTGAGTTTCACCGAATCCAGCAGCTGCGCCACGTCGTGGGTGAAGCCGGGGCCGTTCTGCAACAGCGCTCGCACCCGCGGATCGTCGGCGACGAGCTGATCGGTGACCCCGGCCAGGCTGCGGCTCCAGATGCGGATCGCGTCCGCGGTGCGGGCCTGCGAATCGATCAGAGGCCCGCTGTCCTCCACGAGGGCGCGCGCGTTCTCCCCCACCCCGTTCAGGCCCGCGGCCACCTTGCCCGCCGAGGACAGCAGCGAATCCAGGTCGTAGCCACCGCCGTTCACGCCCCGGAACATCTCGTCGAGCAGCTCGTGCAGTTTGTCCTTGGGGATCGTGCCGACCAGGGCGCTGAGGCTGTCCAGCATCGGGCCGACCGGCTGCGGGATCGTGGTGTCGCGCCGCGCGATCACCGAACCGTCGTGCAGATACGGCCCGTTGTCGGTGCGCGGGCGCAACTCGACGTACTGTTCGCCGACCGCCGACACGCTGCGCACCTCGGCCTCGAGATCGGCTGGGATGCGCCACTTCTCGCCGATGGCGAGGGAGGCGCGCACCCCGTCGTGGGTGAGTTCGACGCTGGTGACCTTGCCGACCTCCACGCCACGATAGGTGACATTGCCGAACCGGTACAGCCCGCCCGCCGCGGGCAGATCCACCGCGACCCGGTAGGTGCTCATCCCGGTCAGCGCGGGCAGGCGCATGTACACCGTCGCCATGACCACGATCCCGATCACCGACAGGATCGCGAAGATGGTCAGCTGCATCCGGACGAAACGCGACAGCAGCATCAGCGGCCTCCCGAATTCCCCTGTGCGGGAGCGGGTTCGATGCCGACCGACAGCGGATCGCTGGTCTGGCGGGCGTACCCCGGATCCCCGATGGCCGCCTGCACCACCGCGGTCGGATCGCCGAGCGGGGTGCCGAGCAGCAGTTCGCGCCGCAATCGCGGGATGGTCAGATCCACCGTGGCGTCGAGATTGACGTAGTCGCCCTTGAGCGCGTGGTCGATGCCGTACTGCCCGTAGGGATAGGTGGTGGCGAACGCGATGGCTGAGTTGATGTCGGCGCCGACGTCGGCGAGCGAGTGCAGCGTCGGCTCCAGATGCCTCAGATCCGTGACCAGGTCGTCGCCGACGTCGGTGACGACCCCGGTCGCGGTGTCGCTGAAGGTCTTCAGCTTGTTCAGCGCGGTGACGATATCGGGCCGCGCGGCCAGCAGCGTGTCCAGCGCGGGCGGCAGCTTCTCCAGGGCGTCGGTGAGCACATCGCGCTGACCGGCGAATGTCGTTGCCAGCCTTTGTAATCCGGTGATGGTGGCGACGATGTTGTCGCGCTGGCCGTCGAGCGCGCCCATGAGGGTGTCGAGCCGGGTCAGCAGCGATCCGACGGTGTCCTGCCGCCCGGCGAACGCCTCGTTCAGTCCGTGGATGATGTCGCCGATCTGGCCGAGCCCGCCGCCGTTGACGACCACCGACAGCGAGGCGAGAGTTTGTTCGGTGGACGGGTAGGTCGACGAGGAGTTCAGCGGGATCGTCGCCCCCGAGGACAGCCGTCCGGTGGGCGCGGCGCCGGACGGGGTGTTCAGCGCCAGATGACTCGAGCCCAGCAGGCTGGTCTGCCCGATCATCGCCACCGCGTTCGCGGGCACGACCGTGCCGGGCCGGATCCACACCTCCACCTCGGCGTGCCAGCCGCGCAGCGTGATCGCGCCGACGCTGCCGACCACCACATCATCGATCATGACCGGCGAATTCGACACGAGCGTACCGACGTCCGCCATCTCGACGTGGAGCACGGTCGATCCGGATTCGTGCCCGGTCGCACCGGGCAACGGCAGCGAGTTCACCCCGTTCCAGCCGCAGCCCCCGGCGGTGAGCACCGCGCAGACGCCCAGCGTCAGCAGCAGCCGGCCGCGATGCGAGTCGGTCATGGTCAGCGCCTTCCGCCCGGGAGGAGGATGTCGCCCAGGCTCGGCGGCGGGGGCGCCGGGGTCCGGGTGTCGACCACCTTCGGGATGAGATCGGGCTCGGTGTAGATCAGGTTCTTCGGGTCCGCGGTGGGCCCGAGGATCGGATTCACCGGCAGCGGAAGGTAATTGAACGCCAGCATCTTCAGAAACGGCCCGAGGTATTCGCGACAGCGGTCGGCGGATTGTGCGGCGGTGGCGTTCTCCAGACTGGCGATGGCGGTGCACACGAACTGGACCGGGTTGGTGAAGTTGTTCAGCGTGAAAACGCCCGCCTCCGTACCGGTGTCGGGGTTGTAGATGTTGTAGAAGTTCGCCAGGCTCGTCGGGAACAGATGCAGCAGGTTCGCCAGATCGCCGCGATGGTCGACGAGGTTCTGGGTGACGTCCGCCAGCCGCCGCACCTGCTCACTCGCCTTGTCGCGGTTCTCGTTGACGAACCGCTGCACCTCGCCGATCGCGGTGGTCAGCGTCGTCAGCGCGGTGTCGAGTTCGGAGCGGCTGTCGTCGAGCACGCTGGTCAGCGAGGCCAGCCGGTTCTCGAACTGCACGATCTCGGTGTTGCTGTCGCGCAACGCCGTCACGAACCGCTGGAGATTCTCGATGATGTCGACGATGTTGCCGCTGCCGTCGGCGAGAATCCGTCCCACACCGGACAGCTGGGCCAGGGTCTGGCGCAGCTTGTCGCCGTTGCCCGCCAGCGCGTCGGCCGCGCTGTCGACGAACCGGCCGGTGGAGCTGCTCGCCAGCACGCTGTCGGGGCCCAGATCCGTTGCCAGCCGGGTCAATTGGGATTTGATCTCGTCCCATTCCACCGGCACCGCGGTCCGTTCGCGCGGGATGGTCGCGCCCGCGGCCAGCGTCGGCCCCGACCCGCGATAGGCCGGGGTGAGCTGCACGTAGCGCGCGGCGATGAGGCTCTGCGCGATGATGACCGCGCGCGCGTCGGCGGGCACGCGCAGCCCGCGGTCGACGTGCAGCACCATCTCGGTGCCGGTGCCGCGCGGTTCGATCGCGGCGATGGTGCCGACCTTCACCCCCGCCACCCGCACGTCGTCGCCGGGGTAGATGGCGGTCGCGGAGGCGAACACCGCGCGAATCGTGGTGGGCGCGAACATCTCCCGGCGCACGACCAGCGCTCCCGCCGCGACGACGGCGACGATGAGCACGGCCCCGGCGGCCCGCAGGATGCGACGGTTTCTCATCGGGGCGCCTCCGGTGCGGGAGTGGGGACCGGCAGCTGCCCGAACGCCTGATCGATGAACGGCTGGGTCAGCTCGGCGGGCAGCAGATTCGCGACGTAGGCGTTGTAGAACGGTCCGCTGGACACGATCTCGCCCTGGGTGAGCGTGACCTTCACCAGGCCGGGCAGCGCCGCGGAGATGCTGTCGCGGTTCTTCTCGAGCATGGCGGCCACCGAGTTCAGGTGGTCGAGCACGGGCCCGAGCCGCGCCTCGTTGTCGGCGACCAGTCCGGACAGCTGCCGCGACACGGCGGTCGTGTTGGCCAGCAGGTCCACGATCGCCTGCCGCCGCTCCGCGAGCACGCCGAGCAGCGAATTCGCGTTGAGCAACAGCGTGTTCAGCCGATCGCCGCGCTGGGCGAGGATGCCGCTGACGTCGGCGGTGGCGCCGAGCAGGGCGCGCAGCGCGGCGTCGCGGTCGTTGAGGGTGTGCGAGAGCTTGGTCAGCCCGTCCAGGGTCGGGCCCAGCTGCGGGGCGATGTGGTCGAGGGTGGACGACAGCAGATCCAGCGACTCGTTGAGCGCCTTGGTGTCGAAGTCGGTGACATTGCCGGTGAGGTCGCCGACCGCGTCGGTGAGCGAATACGGCGACGAGGTCCGCTCGGTGGGGATGACCGCGTGCGGGCGCAGCGTGCCCGACCCCTCGGAGACCACGGTCAGGATCCGTTTGCCCAGCAGCGAACCGGTTTTGATGTGCGCGGAGGTCCGGTCGCCGAGCCGGACGGTGCACTCGGTGGTGAACTCCACGTGCGCGTCGCCGTCGCGCAACGCCACCGTCGCGACCCTGCCCACCTTCACCCCCGACACGATGACGTCGTCGCCGACGGTGAGCCCGCCCGCCTCGGTGAACACCGCCTCGTAGCGAACCGTTGTGCCCCAGGCCAGTACGGCCTGGGACTGCAATCCGATCAGGATGACGCACACGATGACGACGATGCCGACCAGACCCTGACGGAACAGCTGACCGCCTCGATACTCGAGCATGACTAGGGCGCACACCTCCCCGCGTCCTGCTTGATCGCGGGCAGCACCACGACCTGGCCGGACGGATCGTTCACCCGGACGGTGATCTCGCACAGGTAGTACTGGATGAAGTTGCCGTAGGTGCCCGTGCGGGCCATCTTGCGGAAGTTCTCCGGGGCCTTCTGGATGGCGGTCTCCAGGGTTCCCTTGTCGCCGTCCAGCGCGGGCGCGAGCCGGGCGAGTTCGGCCACGCTGCCCGCCAACGGGTTTCGCGTCCGGGTGAGCAGATCGGCGATCGAGGCGGTGCCGGTGTCGAGCGCGGTGATGGCCGCGCCGATCGGATCGCGATCCCGCGACAACTCGGTGACCAACTGCTCGAGCCGGTCCACGGTCCCGGCGAACTGGTTGCCGTCCGCGGCCAGCGTCGCCATCACCGTGTTCAGGTTGTCGATCAGCTGCTGGATCACCGCGCTGTTGTCGGCGAGGGTGGTGGTGAACGACGCGGTCCGGGTCATCAGCGAATCGAGGGTGCCCTGCTTGCCCTGGACGGCCTCGAGCAGCGACCAGGTGAAGGCGTTCACCTCGCGCGAGTTCAGGCCCTGGATCACCGGTTTCAGCCCGCCCAGCAGCAGGTCCAGATCCAGTGCGGGCGTGGTGTTCTCGACCGGGATCCGCGCGCCGGGGCGCAGGATCGTCGTCGAGCCCGGTCCCTCGCTCAGTTCGAGGTACCGGTCCCCCACCAGGTTCAGGTAGCGGACCGCGACGTGGGTGCCGGTGGTGAGCGCGACGCCGCGGTCGGCGTCGAAGGTGACCGTCACGGTGTGGTCGGGCCGCAGCTCGATCCCTTTCACCGTGCCCACCCGCACCCCGGCGACGCGCACGGTGTTGCCCGCGCGCAGGCCCGAGGAGTCGGTGAACACCGCCGAGTAGCCGTTGGTGGAGCCGGTGCGGTAGTCGCCGAACACCAGGATCAGCACTCCCGACAGCACGACCATCACCGCGGCGAAGGCGCCGAACTTCAGCAGCGGGGCGTTGCGCCGCGTCATCGCGGCGCTCCGTTCGCCGGAATGCCCAGCAGCAGTTGCTGAATCGAGTCGACGTTGAGTTCCAGATCCCGGCGCGGATGCTCCCAGGGCGAGGCGCCGACGTCCGCGACGACGAACGGGGGCTTCCCCTCGTAGGGCACCGGAACCACCTCGCACTGCGGACCGCCGCTGGCCGCCACCTTGGGCAGATCCTGCGGGTATTGATACGGATACGTGCCGAACTGGAAGTTCGCCGAGATCGCGACGCCCTCCATCCGCGCCGGGGGCAGCCGGTACAGCTTCGCCAATCCGGCCATCGAGCAGTTCAGCGCGTCGCGGTACTCGTCGGTGAGTTCGGTGGTGGGCACCAGCAGCCGCAGCGTGGACGCGAGGCCCGCGTGGTTGTCGCCGAGCACCTGGGTTCCGGTGTCGGACAAGCCGATCAGGCCGGTCAGCAGGGCGTCGAGATTGTGCTGTTCGGCCACCAGGGTCTCGCTGATGCGCGCGGCGTTGCCCGCGGTGTCCAGCAGCGCGGGCGCGGCATCGGCGTAGGCGTTCACCACCGTCGGGGCCTGCACGAGATCGGTGTTCAACGCGAGCAGGCTCGGTTCGAGCTTCGCGAGGAACGCCTCGAGGTCGGTGAGCATCTGCCCGATGTGCTGGCCGCGGCCCTTGGTGGCGGCCGCGATGGCCCCGAGGGTCTCGTTCAGCTTCTCCGGTTCGATGCTGCCGAGCACCTGGGTGAGTTGTTCGAAGACCGTGTTGATCTCGACGGTCACATGGTCGGCGTCGAACACCTGACCCGCCGCGAGCGTGGCCCGGGCGGGCCGATCCGGCGGGATCAGTTGCACGAACTTCGCACCGAAGACGGTGGTGGAGGCGATGTCGACGGAGACGTCGGCGGGGATCATCCGCACCTGATTCGCTTGGATCGCAAGGTGGATCGCGGCCGTGCCGTCGGGGCGTTCGTCGATCGCGCTCACCCGGCCCACGGTCACCCCGCGCATCTCCACCTTCGCGTCGGGGTACATCACCAGCCCGGCGCGCCCGGCCAGCACCGTCACCGGGACGGTGTCGGTGAGCCCGCCGCGGAACAGCGTGATCGCGCCCGCGACGATCGCCACCACGGCGCCGATGGACAGCAGACCCAGCAAGGGCCGCAACACATTCGACAGCATCGCTCCCTATCCCGACAGGTTGAAGTTGCCGTTGGCCCCGTACACCGACAGCGACACCAGCAGCGTCACCGAGACCACCGCGATCAGCGAGGTGCGCACCGCGTTGCCCACCGCGATGCCCACCCCGGACGGCCCGCCGCTGGCGAAGAACCCGAAGTAGGTGTGGATGAGCAGGATCGTGATGGCCATGCACAACGCCTGCACGAACGACCACACCAGATCCAGCGGATTGAGGAACGTCGAGAAATAGTGGTCGTAGAGTCCCGCCGACTGCCCCAACAGGAACACCGTGGTGAACCGGCTCGCGAGGAACGAGGCGATGACCGCCAGCGCGTACAGCGGCGTGATGGCCACCATGCCCGCGACGATCCGGGTGCCCACCAGATACGCGATCGGTTCGATGGCCAGCGATTCGAGCGCGTCGATCTCCTCGTTGATGCGCATCGCGCCCAGTTGCGCGGTCGCGCCCGCACCGAAGGTCGCGGCCAGGCCGATGCCCGCCACGACGGGCGCCGAGATGCGCACATTGATGAACGCCGACAGGAATCCGGTCAGCGCCTCGATCCCGATATTGCCCAGCGAGCTGTATCCCTGCACCGCGAGCGTGCCGCCGGTGGCCAGGGTCAGGAACCCGACGATGACGACCGTGCCGCCGAACACCGCCAAAGCCCCTGAGCCCATGCTGATCTCGGCGATGAGCCGGATCGTCTCGCGCGGATAGCGGACCGCCGCCGCGGGCGCGCGCACCAACGCCTTCAGATAGAACAGGGTGTGGTCGCCGATGCGGCCCAGCCCCTTGATCGGCCGCTGCGCGCGGCGCACCTGTTTGGGATAGCGCGCGGCAATGGTCATGGGCGGCACCTCATTTCGCCGTCATCTGGATGCCGATCGCGGTGACGACGACATTGATGACGAACAGGGACATGAACGCGTACACCACGGTCTCGTTGACCGCGTTGCCGACGGCCTTGGCCCCACCGGTGACGATGAGCCCCCGATAGCAGGCCACCAGCCCCGCGACCAAGCCGAACAGCAGCGCCTTGATCGAGGAGATGATCACCTCGTTCACGCCGGTGAGCAGCGTGATGCCCGCGGCGAACGCGCCCGGATTGACGTCCTGGACGTAGACGGAGAAGACGTAGCCGCCGAGGATGCCGATGATGCAGACCAGATTGTTGAGCAGGAACGCCACCAGACCCGAGGCCAACATGCGCGGAGTCACCAGGCGCTGCACCGGATTGATGCCGAGCACCTGCATGGCGTCGATCTCCTCGCGGATCGTGCGCGAGCCGAGGTCCGCGCACATGGCCGTCGCCCCCGAACCCGCGACGATCAGCACCGTCACCATCGGCCCGACCTGGGTCACCGCCCCGAAGGCCGCGCCCGCGCCGGACAGATCGGCCGCGCCGAGCTCGCGCAACAGGATGTTGAGGGTGAAGCTGACCAGCACGGTGAACGGGATCGCCACCAGCAGCGTCGGCACCAGCGACACCCGCACGATGAACCAGGACTGCTCGAGGAACTCCCGGGTCTGGAACGGCCGCCGGAAGACGAACCGAACCGCGTCGGCCGACATGGCGAACAGCCCGCCGACCACTTGGAGAACGCTCACGCTCCGCCGGGCCAGGGCCGGGGACCAGCGGGGCACTCCGACACCCATCGATCCACCTCCCTCTCACAAACGGATAATGAGATTCTCGTCATCGACAAGGCTCGCATACCGAATATGAGAATTCAATACTCGCCAGCGCCGACGATGCCGTGCGCGCAGAACGCCCACGCCTCGGCGGCCGAGATGGGATGCGGATCGGCCTCGACCGTACCGGGATGGGCGATGAACATGACCGCCTGCATGGTCGTCGCGGCCAGCCGTCGCGGATTCGCGCCAGGCCGCAGCCGCCCGGCCGCGCCGACCCGTTCCATCAGCTCGGCGAACAGCGCGAACAGCGCGGCGTGCGCGGCCCGCACCTCGGCCGGATCGCAGGTGCGCAGCCGCGGCGAGAACTCGGTGAACAGCGGCCGGTGCGCGTCGGGGTCCGGGCGGCACAGATGGAACAGCAGCTCGACCGCCGTGCGCAGCGCGTCCACCGGATCCTCGCGCACGGTCGCGGCCGCGCGGATCTGGGCCGCGGTCTTGCCGACCGCCTCCTCGTAAAGGGCCAGCAGCAGTTGATGTTTGCCGTCGAACTGGAGATAGAAGCTGCGCAGCGACTGCCCCGACCGGTCCACGATCTCCTGAACGGTGAAGTCGGTGCTGCCCTTCTCGGTGATGATGGCCTGCGCCGCGTCCAAGAACTGCTCGACCCGCCGCCCCGCGCGCTGGGCCGCGCCGCGCAGGGCACGCTCGACCGCGCGCTGTTTCCAGGCGGCTTGCCGCGTCTCGCCGGTGTTACCCATCGCCGCCTCACTGAAAATGTGATTCTCGCGTTCCACTCCTGGTCGTGAACGGAGTCGAACCTTGCTGCCAACTTCTAGGTAGAGTACCGTTCTCTTTCGCGGAAGTATGATTCTTCTCGCATCGAGCACCCAGCAGTGAAGGGGAACGACCGTGGGACGTGTCGAGGGCAAGGTCGCATTCATCACGGGCGCCGCGCGCGGCCAGGGTCGCAGCCACGCGGTCCGCCTCGCCGAGGAGGGCGCCGACATCATCGCGGTCGATCTGTGCGAGGACATCCCCACCCTCGGCTACGCGCTGGCCCGTCCGGAGGATCTCGAGGAGACCGCGAATCTGGTCGGCAAGACCGGCCGCCGCATCGTCACCGCGAAAGCCGATGTGCGCAAGGTGGATTCGCTGCGCGCCGCGCTGGACGCGGGGCTGGCCGAATTCGGCAGGCTCGATATCGTGGTGGCCCAGGCCGGGATCGCGGGGATGAAGGGGGAGCCGCAGTACCAGGCGTGGTGCGATGTCATCGACACCAATCTGATCGGCACCATCAACGCCATCCAGGTCGCGTTGCCGCACTTGAGGTCCGGCGCATCGGTCATCGCCACCGGATCGACCGCGGCCATGATGGACACCTCCAAGACCGATCAGCCCGGCCGCGATCTGGGCGGCATCGCCTACGTGCACTCCAAGCGGGCGCTGTCGGCCTACGTGCACGACCTCGCGACTCACCTCGCGCCCCACGGCATTCGGCTCAACGTCGTGCATCCGACCAACTGCAACACCCCGATGTTGCAGAGCGAGCCGATGTACCGCTCCTTCCGCCCCGATCTGGAACATCCCACCCGCGCCGACGCCGAACCGGTGTTCGGGGTGCAGCAGGCCATGCCGATCTCCTACATCGAGCCCGAGGACATCAGCAACGCCATCGTCTACCTCGCCTCCGAGGAGGCCCGGTACGTGACCGGCATGCAGCTGCGGGTGGACGGCGGCGGCTATCTGAAGTGGTACGACCACCACCTGTGAGACCGGCGGACGAGACGACAGCGAGGACAGTGCGATGAAGGTTCGGGTCGATCCGGAACGCTGCCAAGGCCACACCCTGTGCGCCCTGGCTGCGCCGAAGGCGTTCGAGTTGAGCGAGATCGATGGCCATTCGACGGCGGTGTTCGACGAGGTGCCCGCCGATCAGGAGGAGCAGGTGCGCGAGGCGGTGCGTTCGTGCCCCGAGCGCGCCATCGCCGAGGCGTGAGCACACCGGAGGGAAACACACTGTGAGCATCGACGAGGTCGCCGCGGGCGAGGACCGCAAACGCAACCGCTACCACTTCGACCGGCACACCCCCGAATACCGCGGCCGCTTCGAGCAGATCACCCGGGAGATGCACGAGCGCTGCCCGATCGCGTGGACCGACACCTACGACGGGCACTGGGTCGCCAGCGGCGCCAACGAGGTCTTCGAGCTGGCCCGCTGCCCGCACGTGTCGAATGATCACGACCTGAACGGGGAACGCAAGGGCTACAAGGGAATATCGATCCCCACCGCCCGGCGCGCCTCGGTGGTGCGCGGCGGCATCCTGGAGATGGACGATCCGGAGCATCGGATCTATCGGCAGGTGCTCAACCCGTATCTGTCGCCCGCGGCGGTCAAGCGGTGGGAGCCGTTCATCGACGAGGTGGTCCGCGCGAGCCTGGACGAGCGGATCGAGGACGGGCGCATCGACTTCGTCGACGATCTGGCCAATATCGTTCCCGCCGTGCTGACCCTGGCGATGCTCGGTATCCCGCTGGAGAAGTGGTCGGTCTACAGCGAGCCGGTGCACGCGGCGGTCTACACCCCCGAGGATTCCCCCGACGCGGTGCGGGTGGCGGAGATGCACCGGCAGATGGGCCTGGATCTGGTCACCAATCTGCACGAGATCAAACAGAATCCGCGGCCCGGTCTGGTCGACGCGCTGATCCAGCTGCGCATCGACGGCGAGCCCGCGCCGGATCTGGAGATCCTCGGCATGCTCGGGCTGATCATCGGCGGTGGGTTCGACACCACCACCGCGCTCACCGCGCACGCGCTGGAGTGGCTGTCGGAGCATCCGGACCAGCGCGAGCTGCTCGGCCGGGAGCGCGAGCATCTGCTCAATCCGGCGACCGAGGAGTTCCTGCGCTACTTCACCCCCGCGCCCGGCGACGGGCGGACCATCGCGCAGGACTTCGAGGTGGCGGGCACCCGCTTCCAGGAGGGCGAGCGGCTGTGGCTGTCGTGGGCGATGGCCAATCGCGATCCGGCGGTGTTCCCGGATCCCGACGATGTGCTGCTGGATCGGAAGGGCAACCGGCACTTCAGTTTCGGGATCGGCATCCATCGCTGCATCGGCTCGAACGTCGCGCGCACGGTGTTCAAGTCCATGCTCACCGCCGTGCTCGACCGGATGCCCGACTACCGTTGCGATCCCGAGGGCACCGTGCACTACGACACCATCGGCGTCATCCAGGGGATGCGGCATCTGCCCGCGACCTTCACCCCCGGGGAGCGGCTGGGCCCCGGACTGGACGACACCCTGAAGAAGCTGCAACGCATCTGCGACGAACAGCGATTGGCCGCGCCGGTGACGGTCCGGCCGGAGGCCGCGGTGATCACCGAGTGAAAGATCTCGCCGATCCCGACGTGGATCCCCGCACCCTGCTCCTGGCCGCCGAGGAGGCGGAGGCCGCCGCCGAGGCCGCCGAGGCCGAGGCCGCCGCCGCCCGGGCCCGCGCCCGCGCGGCCCGGCTCCGCCAGCGCGCCGACGCTTCGGCCCGCACGTCTGAAACCAGCACGCCCGCAACCGAACCCAGCGTGCCCGTCTCCCCCACCCCGCCTGAACCCCCCGGGTCCGAGGAACACTCGACACCGCAAACGGCGCTGCACACGACGAACCCCGCTGTGGCAGAGGACGATTCCGCGACAGATACGGATACCCGAGCGCGCGCCGGGGCCGAGGAGGACGCGACGCCGCAGGCGGTGCGGTCCGTGGCGGATCCGGAGGCCCGAGCGGGTACCGACGCGGCGGGGGAAACGGCTGGGGGCGAGGCGGATTCCGAGGAGCGGACCCGGCTGCGGCGGGTGCGGGCGCGGGTGGCGGCGGTCGGGTGGCGGCGGGGCGCGGTGGTGGCCGTGGCGGTGGTGCTCATCGTGGTGTCGCTCGGGGTGAGCGGGTTCTCGGTGTGGCGGCATCGTCAGGCGGAGGCGGAGCAGCGGCGGGCCGCGGAGTTCACCGCGGCGGCGCGGCAGGGGGTGGTGGCGCTGACGTCGCTGGACTTCAACCACGCCAAGGACGATGTGCAGCGCGTGCTGGACAATTCCACCGGGGCGTTCCGGGACGACTTCCAGGGCCGCGCGGACGATTTCACCAAGGTGGTCCAGCAGTCGCAGGTCACCACCGAGGGCAAGGTCACCGCGACCGCCGTGGAGTCCATGACCGACGACTCGGCCGTGATCCTGGTGGCGGCCACCTCGCAGATCACCAATTCGGCCGGGGCGAAACAGGAACCGCGGGTGTGGCGGCTCAGCGTGACCGTGACGCGGGCCGACGACCGGATCAAGATGTCGAAAGTGGAGTTCGTGCCGTGAACGCCGTCCGCACCGGGGCCACCGTGGCCGCGCACCTGATCCGTCGCGGATTCGCCGCGCTGCGCCGCGCGCCCGGGGCCGTCGCGCTCACCGTGCTCGTGCTCGCGAGCACCGTCACCGCGGCGTCGCTGATCTGGTTCCAGTACCTGCCCGATCGCCGCGCCGACGACTCGGACCGGGCCGCCGCGCTCGCCGCCGCCCGGGACGGCACGGTTGCGCTGCTGTCCTACGCCCCCGACACCCTCGATCACGACTTCGACACCGCCAAATCCCATCTCACCGGCGACTTCCTGACCTACTACACGCAGTTCACCCAGCAGATCGTGGCCCCGGCGGCCAAGGACAAATCCGTCAAGACCACCGCCACGGTCGTGCGCGCCGCGGTCTCGGACCTGCGCGACGACACCGCCACGGCCCTGGTGTTCATCGATCAGAGCACCACCTCCGCCGCCAAACCCGATCCGGCGATGACGGCCAGCAGCGTGCGCGTCACCCTCACCAAAACCCAAGGGATATGGCGCATTTCGGCGTTCGATCCGGTGTAGGCCCGCCGGGCCGAGGGGCAGGACGCGCATGAGCCACCTCGAGGAGGAGCGGCAACCGGCGTGGGTGCGGCGCTCGGTCGACCGCTCGCTGCGCGGGGCCCGGGTGCGAGCGGGCAACCGCGCCAACCGTTTTCTGGACGCGGCGCAGGCGGCCATCACCGAGAAGGGCAGCACCGACATCACCGTGCAGGAGGTCGTCGACCGCGCCGGGCAGTCGCTGACCAGTTTCTACATGCGCTTCGACGGCAAACACGAACTGCTGCTCGCGCTCTACGAGGACACCCTGGACCGGACCGTCGCGCAGATCCGCGCGGCCACCGGCAATCGCACCGATCCGCTGGACAAGCTGCGCATCGCGGTCGAACTGCTCTATCAGCTGTGCCGGCCCGATCCGCGCACGCAACGGCCGCTGTTCACCGAGTTCGCGCCGCAGCTGCTGCGCTCGCGGGCCGCCGAGGTCCGCAAGGCGCACGCGTCGCATTTCGAGCTGTTCACCGAACTGCTCACCGAGGCCGAGCGGGCGGGCGCGCTGCCGCCCGGGGCGAATCCGCGCCGCCTGGCGGCGATCACCATGCAGGCCGTCATGTACATCGCCCGGCCCACCGCGGCCGACGACGACGCCGATCCCATCACCGCCGCGGACGTGTGGGCGTTCTGCTCGCGCGGGATCACCCGCCCACGGGACTGAGATCCGCGACAACCGGTGGCCACCAAGCCATTCCGCTGCACAGCGTCTCGGTGGGCCCGGTCGCCGCGACGCGCACGCCCGCGGCGGCCAGCGCCTGCGCCTTGAACACCTGGGCCGCCGCGCTCAGGTGATGCAGCACCGGATCGACCCGGTACTCCGGCACCGCGGGCCAGTTGGCGCCCCAGCCGACGACCTGGATGCCACCGTCGTCGAGGGCGCGGCGCAGCCCGTCGGCCATGCGCGCGTCCCAGTCGATCAGTTCGGCGGCCACCGCGATCGCGTGCGGCCGCCGATCCACCCCGCCCGTATCGAGCACCGCCCGCAGGTCCAGCACCTCCGCGCCGAGGATGCGCAGCGGCCGATCGTCGTCGGGCTCGGGGACGAGCACGCTCACCTCCCAGCCCGCGGCGGCCCGGTCGAACAGCCAGCCCCCGGCGTGTTCGACGGCGTCGGCGACGCTGGTCGCGACCACGTCGAGGCGGTATCGCACGACTCCCCAGTCGAAGCGCAGGCGGGTTCCGGCGAGCTTGTGCACCCGCGGATCGCCGCGGCGGCCGGGATCGTGAGACCGAGCGTCCATGGCCTCGAGGATAACACCATTCTCCCAGTCAAAATGCCCGAAAAGGGCCAGCTCTTCGATGCCTGGATGTACACGCCTCTCGAAAAATGATAACGTCATTCTCGCAAGCGAACCTCAGTCATGGAGGGACCCGATGTCGGCTCCGACCAGCAGTGCTTCCCTGTATCCGCCCGGCGGCTTCGGACCGCCCAAGGACCGGCGCGGCCATGCCGAGGGCGGTCTGGGGCTTCCCGTCGGGACGGAGGTGTTCTCGGCCGACAATCACATCTCGCTGGCCGACGACATCTTCTACGAGCGGTTCCCCGAGTCGCTCAAGGACCGGGCGCCGCGGGTCTGGTACGAGGACGGCGCGTATCAGCTGGGCCGCAAGGGAAAGTCGTTCCTGCCCGGCGATTTCAGCCATGTACTCATGCAGTACGACCCGCTCGAGGGATCGGGCAGCGCGAACCTCGAGGCCCGCATCGCGGACCTGCGCGCCGACGGCATCGCCAAGGAGCTGGCCTTCCCCAACGCGCTGCTGGCGCTGTTGTTCTACCCGGACAAGGAGATTCGGGAGCTGGCGTTCCGGGTGTACAACGAGTACATCGCCGAGTTGCAGGAGCGTTCGGGCGGCGCGTTCTACGGTGTGGGCCTGATCAACTGGTGGGACGGGCAGGGCGCGCGGCGCACCCTCGCGGAGCTGAAGTCGTTGGGGCTCAGGACGTTTCTGCTGCCGCTGTCGGCCGGTAAGGACGACGACGGCAAGGTCATCGACTACGCGGGCACGGCGATGCGTCCGGTGTGGGAGGCCATCGAGGAGTCCGGGGTGCCGGTCGCCCACCACATCGGCGAATCGCCGCTGTCGGCGCCGTGCGAGGTCAACAGCGTGGCCGTGGGCATGATGCACAATGTCGCCCCGTTCCGGGAGTTGTTCGCCAAGTACATCTTCAGCGGCATCCTCGACCGCCATCCCGGTCTGTCGGTCGGCTGGTTCGAGGGCGGCATCAACTGGGTGCCCGCGGCGTTGCAGGACGCCGAGCACATGCTCGCCTCCTTCCAGCACATGCTCGACCGCCCGGTCGAGCACGAGGTGCGCCACTACTGGCGAAATCACATGCGGGCCTCGTTCATCGTCGATCCGCTCGGGCTGTCCATGGTCGACCAGATCGGCCGCGACCGGGTGATGTGGTCGTCGGACTACCCGCACAACGAGAGCACGTTCGGCTATTCGGAGAAGTCGCTGGCCGCGGTGGTCGAGGCGGTCGGACCCGAGGACGCCGCGCGCGTGGTGAGCGGCAATATCAAGGACTTCCTGGGCCTATGACTTCCTCCGTGACCGCGGGCGCCGCGCGGTTCGAGATACCCGAGCGGCCCGATCGCGCCCGCATGCGCCGCGACACCGGGGCGCGGCTGCGTTCGGCGATGGCGGCGCGGGGCGTGGACGCGCTGGTCCTGCTGCACAACAGCAATGTCGTGTACGCCACCGGGGCCAACTGGCCGCTCGGCGACGCCGGACTCGCGCACGTCGAGCGCCCGGTGGCGGTGGTGGTGGCCGGGGATCCGTGGCCGCATCTGTTCCTGCCGTTCCGGGAGGGCGCGGCGGCGGAATCCGAGCTGCCCGACGACCATCTGCACGGCCCGGTGTACCTCGAATTCGACGAGGGCGTCGCCGAATTCGCGCGGCGGCTGGCCGAACTCGTGCCCGCGGGCTCGACCGTCGCGGTGGACGAATGCACCGGGGCGATGCGGCGCGCGGGCGACGCGGTCTTCCCCGGCGGCCCGCCCTCGGACGCGGCCCTCGTGGTCGGGGCCGCCAAGCTGATCAAGACCCCGGACGAGATCGCCTGTATCCGCACCGCGTGCCGGATCACCGAACGGGCCATGGTCGACGTGCAGGCCGCGCTCGCTCCCGGCCGCCGCCAGATCGATCTGTCGGCCCGATTCATCCGGCGCGCCTTCGAACTCGGCGCGACCGCGACCATGCTGGACGCCATCTGGCAGGTCATGCCCGACAGCAGGGCCGACGGTGTGTGGACCACGCACGGCGATCTGGCGCTGCCGCTGCTCACCACCGCGCGCGAACTCGCGGCGGGCGATGTGCTGTGGACCGATGTCAGCATCACCTACGGCGGCTACTGCTCCGACTTCGGCCGCACCTGGCTGGTGGGTGGCGAGCCGAATGCCGCTCAGCGCGACCAGTTCCGGCGGTGGCGCACGATCCTGAACGCCGTGCTCGACGTGACGAAGGCGGGGGCGACCGCGGCGGATCTCGCGCGGGCGGCGACCGCCGCCAACGACGGCGTGAAACCCTGGCTGCCGCACTTCTACCTCGGCCACGGCATCGGGGTCAGCGCGGCCGAAATGCCCATGATCGGAACGGATCTCGGGCCCGAGTACGACGAGAACTTCGTCTTCGAACCCGGCATGGTCCTGGTGCTGGAGCCGGTCGTCTGGACCGACGGCACCGGCGGCTACCGCAGTGAGGAAATCATCGTGATCACCGAGGACGGCTGGACCGCACTCACCGACTACCCCTACGCGCCCTATGAAGACTGAGGTAGCGCCGGACGACCGCGCCCTGCGCCTGGGGCGGCGCGAGCGCGCGCTGGCCCAGATGCGCGCCCACGATCTCGACGTCCTCGTCCTCGGCCGACAGGGCAACGCCCGCTACGTCTCCGGCGCGCCGCAGCTGTGGGTGGCCGGGACCCGGCCCTTCGGCCCGGTCGCCACGCTCGTCCGCGAGACCGGCGACGTGCACCTGCTGAGCACCTGGGACGAGGGCATCCCCGACGACATCCCGCACGAGCACCTGTACGGGCTCGCCTGGAACCCGATGAACCTCGTCGCGGTGCTGCGCGAGATCCCGGGCGCGGCGACGGCGAAGCGGGTCGGAACCGACGCGCTGTCACCGTCTTTCGCGGCGATGCTGCCCTCGGCGTTCCCGAACGCCGAGCTGGTGGACGGCGAACTCGCCCTGCGGGCGGCGCGGCGGATCAAGACGCCCGAGGAGATCGCGGTGCTGCGCGACTCGCTGCGGGTGGCCGAGGACGCGCTCGCCGCGGCCGGGGCCCATCTCGCGCCGGGCGTGACCGAACAGGAGCTGACCGGAGTCGTGCTGGAGGCGGAGGCCGCGGGCGGGGTGAGCACCCCCGCCGCGCAGGACTGCGCGTGGGTCACCTCGCGCGAACACCCGTGGCGCCGAGCCGGAGTGGATCGGCGCGTCCGGGACGGCGATCTGGTGGCGATCTCGGCGAGCGTGCTCGGCGACGGCTACATCGGCGAGGTGGGCCGCACCCACCCGGTCGGCGACTCCGCCCACGCCCGTGGCCTCTACGGACGCTGGAACAGCTTGTGGGACAGACTGATCGGAGCCTGCCGCCCGGGCCGGTCGGCCGCCGGTCTGCTCGACGCCTACACCGCCGCCGGGGAGGCGCTGCCGCCGGTGCCGGTGGCCCGGGGCCTGGGTATGGGTTTCGATTCACCCGTGGTGTCGCCGATATTGCGCGGCACCGCGACCGCGGAACGCCTCGAACCCGGCATGGTCCTGGCGGTCACCGGCTATGTGTGGCAGTCCGGCGTCGGCGCGGTCTTCGGCCGGGACGCGGTGCTGATCACCGACACCGGGGCCGAGGTGCTGACCGGCGCGCCGCACTGGGACCACTGAGATGGCGGTTCTCGACGGCTGTCTGGTGGCCGACCTGTCCTCGGGCATCGCGGGCGGATACTGCACCAAACTGCTGGCCGACGCCGGGGCCGAGGTGGTGAAGATCGAAGCGCCCGAGGGGGATTCGCTGCGGCGGTGGACCGCCTCAGGCGCGCAACTCGCATCCGGGGCGGACGGGGCGCTGTTCGCCTTCCTCGCCGGATCCAAGCGCGGCGTCGTGGCCGATCCTGCGGTCGCGGTCGATCTGGAGCTGGTGGACCGGATTCTGGCGGCCGCGCGGGTGGCGGTGTGGTCGCCCGGTTCCCCTCTGGCCGAGCATCCGCACTGCGCGCCCGCGGCTCTGCGCGCCCGCCACCCGCATCTGATCGTCACCGCGATCACGCCGTTCGGGCTGGACGGTCCGTGGTCGGACCGGCCCGCCACCGAGTTCACGCTGCAAGCCTGGTCCGGGGGCATCGTCGGGCTCGGGCGCGGCGCGCCGGACCGTGCGCCCGTGCACGTGGGCGGGCGGATCGGCGAATGGTTCGCGGGCGCATACGCTTCCGTGGCCACGCTCACCGCGCGGTGGCGCGCGCACGACACCGGAGTGGGCGAGCTGTGCGATCTGTCGATGCTCGAGACCCAGATCCTGGGCCTGACCTACTATCCGGTGTCGTTCTTCGAGGGGTTGGGCCGCCCGTTCCGCGACCGGCGGCGGCTGAGCGTGCCCGGTGTCGCGGCGGCCGCCGACGGCATGGTCGCCGTGGGGTGCGGCACCGCCCAGCAGTGGTTCGACCTGTGCGCCATGGTCGGTCATCCGGAGTGGATCGACGAGGGCATCGGGCCGGGCATCACGGAACGTGCCACCGAGAAGGCCCCCGAGATCATGGCGTGGATGGCCGAACAGCCCGTGGACGTGATCCGGGATCTGGCAACGGCTTTCCGCATCCCCAACGGCCCCGTCGTGCACGGCGCGAACGCGCCCAGCATGGACCATTACCAGGCGCGGCGCTTCTTCACCACCAACCCCCGCGACGGCTTCACCCAGCCCGGTCCGCCCTACCGCACCGCTCCCCCGCTCCTGCGCGCCCCCGAACCCGCCCCGCGCCTGGGCGAGCACACCGACCACTACCGCGCGCTGCCACCGCCGAAGCCGGTGTCGCGCAGGGGTCCCGCGCCCGACACGCTGACGCCGCTGAATCCGTTGTCGCGCAACGTTTCCGAGGCCGACACGCTGACGACGCCGAAGCCGGTGTCGCGCAATGGTTCCGAACCGGACGCGCTGCCGTTCCGTGGTCTGCGGGTGGTGGATCTGACCACGTTCTGGGCGGGGCCGTCGTGCACCCACTATCTGGCCATGCTCGGCGCGGACGTGGTGCATGTGGAATCGGGGACCCGCCCGGACGGAACGCGGCTCATCGCGGGCGTGCCCGCCACCGAGGAGCGGTGGTGGGAGAAGTCGCCGATCTTCACCGGTCTCAATACCGGGAAGAGGAGCATCACCCTCGACTCGCGCACCGACGACGGCCGGAAGATCCTGCACGCGTTGATCTCTCGCGCCGATGTGGTCGTGGAGAACTACACGCCGCGCGTCATGGAACAGTTCGGCCTCGATCGGGACACCGTGCGCGAGCTGCGGCCCGACGCGATCATGGTGCGGATGCCCGGTTTCGGCCTGGACGGTCCGTGGCGCGACCATCCGGCGTTCGCCTACGTCATCGAGGACACGTCCGGATTGACCTGGCTCACCGGCTATTCCGATCAGAATCCCGTCGAGCCCTATTCGATCGGCGACCCCAACGCGGGCGTGCACGCCCTCAACGCCCTGCTGCTCGCCCTCGAACACCGCCGCCGCACCGGCGAGGGGGCGCTGGTGGAGGCGGCGATGGTGGAGGCCGCGCTGAATGTGGCCGCCGAACAGGTCATCGAGTACTCCGCCTACGGCACGCTGCTCGAGCGCGACGGCAACCGCGGCCCGGTGGCCGCGCCGCAGAACCTCTACCGCGCCAAGGGCATCGACGAGTTCGGGCGCGAAGACCGTTGGGTGGCGATCGCGGTGGAAACCGACGATCAGTGGCAACGCCTGCGCGCGGCCCTCGGCGATCCCGTGTGGGCGAGGGATGGTGACCTGTGCACGGCGCCGGGACGCCGCCGCCAGCACGACCTCATCGACGCCCGCCTCGCCGCGTGGTGCGCCGAACGCGACAGCGACTCGATTGTCGAAACCCTCTGGAAGGCAGGGGTTCCCGTGGCGAAGGTGATGCAACCGCACCGCCAGGCCGAGCTACCGCCCCTGCTCCACCGCGGCTTCTTCGAACCCGTCCCCCACCCCGTGCTGCCCACCGCGCGCCACAGCACCGTCCCGATCCGCTTCTCCGCCGGACCCGAACGGTTCCATCGCGCCCCCGCTCCCCTGCTGGGCGAGCACACCACCGAGGTCCTCACCGAACTCGGCCTGACCGAGGAACGGATCGCGACCCTGGCGGCCGACGGAATCATCGGCGGCACACCGGAAGTCGTGCGCGCCCCCGCCCGGACCGAGTGATCCCCTCGGCGCGGGCCGGGGCGTCGCGCACCTACCAGGTCACGGGCAGCACGTAGACGCCGTAGGCGAGGCGGTCGTGCTTGAACTCGACCTCCTCGAACGGGATCGCCAGCTTCAGGGTCGGGATCCGCCGCGCGAGGGTCCCGAACACGATCTGCAACTCCGCGCGCGCCAACTGCTGGCCCACGCACTGATGCGGGCCGAAACCGAAGCCGACGTGCTTGCTCGCCGGGCGGCGCAGATCCAGCTTGTCCGGCTCGTCCCACGCCTTCTCGTCCCAATTGGCCGGGGCCAGATCGAAGATGATGCCCTCGCCCGCGCGGATGGTCTGCCCCGCGACCTCGATATCGCCGACCGCCACCCGCCGCTGCCCGTTCTGGATGATGCTGAGATACCGCATCAGCTCCTCGACCGCGCCCGCGACCACCTTCGGATCGTCGGTGTCGCGCAGCAGCGCCCACTGCTCCGGATTGTCCAGCAGCGCGAGCACTCCGAGGGAGATCATATTGGCGCTGGTCTCGTGGCCCGCGATGAGCAGGCCGGTGCCGAGCTGCGCGGCCTCGCCCATGGTGATCTCGCCCGAGCGCACCCGCTCGGCGATATCGGACAGCGCGTCCTCGGCCGGTTCGTCCAGCTTCTGTTTGATGAGGTCGACCAGGTACCGGGCCAGGGTGCTGCGGCGCTCGTCGGCCTGCTCCTTGGTGGCGAAGCGGTCGACGCTGGCGGTGGCCGACTCCTGGAAGAACTCGTGGTCGTCGTAGGGCACGCCGAGCATCTCGCTGATCATCAGCGTCGGCACCGGCAACGCCAGTCCGGCCACCAGATCCGCGGGCCGTGGCCCGGCCAGGATTCGGTCGATGTGCTCGTCGGTGACCCGCTGGATCACCTCGCGCAGCCCGTTGACCCGCTTGACGGTGAACGGTTTGGTGAGCATCCGGCGGTAGTGGCTGTGCTTCTCGCCGTCACTGGTGAACACCGACGGCGGGCGGCTGGTGACGATGGACTTCATGCCCTCGTTCCAGTGCGGGAAGCCGTCGAGGTGGTCGTTCACGCTCACCCGCGGATCGGCCATCAGCGTCTTGTACTCGGCGTGGCCGGTGATCAGCCACGGGGTGCTGCCGTCCCAGATCCGCACCCGGCTCAGCGGCGCGGCCCGCCCCAGCCGCAACGCCTCCGGGGGCGGCGCGAAGGGGCAGGCGGACGAACGGAGCATCGGGTACTCCGAGATACCGTCGGTCTGCGCGACGTCGGTCATCACTTCGGACACGTTGGGACTCCTGCCGTTTCATTCCTCGATGTGGATCGCCGAGGCCGGGCACACCGCCGCGGCCTGGCGGACGTCGTCGGCGAGCTCGCTGGGCGGGTGCTCGTCGAGCAGGACGACGATGCCGTCGTCGTCGCGCTGGTCGAACACCCGCTCGGCGTGCATGACGCAGTGCCCGGCCGCGACGCATTTGCCTTGGTCGACAGTGACTTTCATCCGAACCCTCCTTCTACGGGGCGTACGCGGGCGCGTGGACCTCGAATGTGCCGATCAGCGAACGCCGGTGCGCGGCTACCTGTTTGGGCATGTTCCAGCCGAGCACCGCGACGGGTGCGCCGTCGGCACGGTCGAAGCGGGCGACGAACCGCCCGGCCGCCGGATCGCCCTCGACCACGACGGCGCGGGCGTCCGGCGGGATGATCCCGTGCACCTGGACCTTGGTGTCGTACTGATCGGTCCAGAAGTACGGGACGGGCTGGTAGGCCCGGTCCGCGCCCAGGATGTTGGCGGCCACCAGTTGCGCCTGGGTGGTGGCGTTGGTGCGGTTCTCCAGATGGCAGCCCCCGCCCACGGCCGGATGGTGCCAGCGCGTGACATCGCCTGCCGCCCAGATGTTCTCGGCGGCGCGGCACCGCGCGTCGCAGACGACGCCGCGATCCAGCCGCAGCCCGCTGCCGACGAGCCAGTCGGTGACGGGTGCCGCGCCGATCGCGATGACCACGAGATCGGCGGGCACCGTCTCCGCACCGCCCGCGGAGTCCAGAACCACCCCGGTGACCGCGCCGTTGCGGGCGGTGAGGTTCCGGACGCCCGCACCGAGCCGCAACCGGACGCCGTTGTCCGTGTGCAGCTCGGCCAGTTTCCCGGCGGCGAGGTCCCCGAGCTGGTTCGCCATCGGGGCGTGCTGCAACCCGGTCATGGTGACCTCGTGCCCGAGTCGCCGTGCGGTGGCGGCGATCTCGGCGCCCAGCACGCCTTCGCCGACCACCACCACGCGCCGGGCGCGGGTCAGGCCGTCGCGCAGGGCGAGCGCGTCGTCCAGGGTGCGCAGCACGTGCACCCCGGCCGGCTCGATCGCGCCGGGCAGGGTGCGCGGGCGGGCGCCGGTGGCGATCACGATGTGCTCGGCGGTGATCGGCCCGGTCGCGGTCGCGACGGTGCGGGTCGCGGAATCCAGTGCGAGCGCGGGGTTTCCGAGCACGAGGTCGATCTCGAGGTCGGCGAGCAGCCGGGGCGCGCGCAGCAGGGTCCGTTCGGGTCGCCAGGTCCGCGACAGGATCTGCTTGGACAGCGGCGGCCGGTCGTAGGGCAGGTGCGGTTCCGCGCCGAGCAGGGTGATCGGGTCGCGGTAGCCGTCGCGGCGCAGCGCCTCGACCGTCGCCAGCCCGGCGGCGGAGGCGCCGACGACGAGGACGCCGGTGCGGCGGACGCGGCTCACGACCGCTCCGTCGTCGCGGCGACCCGGCCGTCCGGTTTGGGCAAGGGGCGCAATGGTTTTCCGGCGGTGATCCCGCCGTCGATCGGCAGCACGGTGCCGGTGACGTAGCGGGACCGGTCGCTGGCGAAGTACTCCGCGACCTCGGCCACGTCCTCGGGGGTGCCCTCGCGGGCCAGCGGCCGGTCGGCGCGCATGGATTCGCGCACGGCCGCCTCGAATCGCTCGCTGACCTCCGAGCGCATCCGGGTGGCCGACGCGGCGAGGAAGCCGGTGGGGATGTTGCCGGGCGCGATGCAGTTGACGCGAATGTCGTGGCGCGCCAGCTCGATCGCGGCGGATTTGGTGAAGTGGATGACCGCGGCCTTGGACACGCGGTAGCACTGCACCCCGCCCCCGGCCTGGATGCCGCCGATGGAGGACACGTTGACGATCGAGCCGCCGCCGTGGTCGGCCATGTGCCGGGCGGCGAGGCGGGTTCCGGCCATGACGCTGAGCAGGTTGACGCTCAGCACCCGGTGGAAGTCGCCGAGGTCGTCGTCGAGGAAGGTCTTGTGCATGGTGCCCGACATCCCGGCGTTGTTGCACAGCACGTCCAGCCCGCCGAAGGTCCGCACCGCCACGTCGACGAGCGCCTCCAGCTGCTCCGGATCGGCCACGTCGACGCGCCGGAACACCGCCGAATCACCGTAAGCGGCAATCGATTCCGCGCCCGCCTCGGCGTCGATATCGCCCACGACGACGCGCGCCCCGGCGGCGACGAACCGGGCGACCGTGGCGCGGCCGATCCCGGCGGCGCCCCCGGTGACGATGGCGACCTTGCCCGCCAGTTCCTCGCTCATGAGGTCGATTCCTTTCCTGAGTGTTCGTCGAGGAAGCCCAGCAGCAGCCGGTTCACGACCCCCGGCTGTTCGATCTGCGGGCAATGCCCCGCGTCCGGGATTACCTCGGCGCGCCCGTCGGGGATCTGCTTGGCGATCTCGGCCGCCCAGCCCGGCGGCAGCAATTTGTCCCGTTCGCCCTCGACCAGCAGCACCGGCACCGTGATGCGGTGGTAGGCGCGCTCGCTCGACGGCGCGGGCGGCGCGTCGGCCTCGGGACGGCGAAATCGGGCCGCCGCCAAGGCCTCCCACGCGCCCGGCGCGATACTGGACCGGTAGCGGCGTTCCACGTACCGCTCGTCGCCGGGGAACGACGGCGAATGGAACAAGGCCGTCACGATGCGCCGCATGGCGGGCAGGGTGGCGTCGTAGTCGTAGAGCGCCCGCATGTGCTCGTTCTGCTGGATGGTCCCCCCGCCGCACAGCGCGACCAGGCTCCGCATCGGCAGTCGCGGTCGTGCGGCGGTCGCGTCGACCAGCAGATTGATCGCCCCCATCGAATTGCCCACGAAATGCGCCGAATTCACCCCGAGCACGGCCAGCCACCGCGCGAGATGCCGGATCCGCAGCCCCCGCCCGTCGGTGAAGTCCACCACCTTGGCCGAGGCCCCGAACCCGAGCATGTCCGGCGCGAGCACGCGGTATCGCCCGGCCAGCGCGTCGATGGTGTGCTCCCATGCGATCTCGGCGTCGCAGCCGAACTCCCCGCCGTGCAGCAACACCACTGGCTCCCCCGCACCGGCCTCCAGATATCCGGTGACCAGCCCGTCCACCACGAGTGTCCGCCGCGCGCTCACGACGCGCTCCCCATGGCGTCGTCCGGCCACGTCCACGCGCCGCCGGGCAGCGGCACGCGGTCCACGATCCGCACGCCCTCGGGGTCGGGTTCGGTCCCGGTCACCGCCAGCCGGATTGTGCGCAGGCCGAGGTCGGTCAGGATGGCCGCGGCCACATAGCGATCGAGGGCGGTGAGCGAATGTCGCTGCGCCCCAGCGTTCAGGGCTGTGCGGATCGCCTCGCGCTGGGCACGCACGTAGACCAGGACACCGCAGCCCGCGCGGGCGATCCGATCCAGGGCGCCGCGCAGGTTCGCGCGGCAGTCGCACAGCGCCGAGCCGAGCACGTCGCCGAGCAGGCATTCCCCGTGCAGCCGTACCAGCGGGGCGGGGGCCGACTCCGGGTCGCCGTGGACGAAGGCGACGTGTTCGCGGCCGAGGCCGTCGACGAATCCGATGGCCCGGAAACTTCCGGGCGGCAACGGTACTCGCGCCGCGCCGTGGCGGCGCACCCGGGCCAGCTCGCGGTCCCGGTGATCGGCGAGGTCCGCGGTCGTGATCGTCGGGAAGCCCTGCGCGCGAATGGCGTGCAGCGATTCCGCCGCCACCGGCACCCGCACCAGCAGCGCGCGGGAGCCCTCGCCGAGCAGATCCGCGGCCTCGATCGCGTCCGCGGGAGCGTGTTCGGCCGCCGTCACCAGCTGCCCGTGCCGCCCGTCCGCGGCGAGCACGAGAACCATGCCGCGCGAACGCACTTCGGCGAGGGCGGCGGCGACGGCGGTCACGACCGGGCCCCGCCCGCGCGGGCGAAGGACAGCACCTGCGCCGCGAGCAGTTCGAGTTGGGCGTTGACCGTGGAGTCGACCAGCGTGCCCTCGGCGTCCCACACGGGATCGGCGGAGTTGATCGCCACCCCCAGCGGCGTCGGCCAGGCGCGCAGCGCGTGCCCGATGACCCGCAGCTGCCCCAGCGTGCCCACCGCCGCCTGCCAGCCGTAGGCGCAGGTGATGCAGCCCCACGGCTTGTTGTCCAGATACACCACCGGGTCGCCGCGCAGATCCTCGATGTAGTCCAGCGCGTTCTTCACCAGACCGGAGATGCCGCCGTGGTATCCGGGTGAGCCGATCACCACGGCGTCGGCCGCGCGCAGGGCCTCGACCAGGGCGGTCGCGGCGGGGGTGCGCGCGGTGTCGTGCGGGTTGTACATCGGCAGGTTGATGTCGGGACCGCTGAACACCGCCGTGCGCGCGCCCAGGCGCTCGGCCACCGAAAGGCAGTGGCGCAGCGCGCGTTCGGTGGACGAGCCCGATCGCAGCGTGCCGCCGACGCCGACGACGAACGGGCGCTCGTCGCGGTCGGTGGCGTCGCCGACGGCCGCCGGTGTGGTGCTCACGGTCATGCCGGTACCTCGTGCTTCCTCCGGGTCGCGCATCTACTTGATGGCGAGGGGGTTGATCGGTGAGCCGACCGCGCCCACCACGCGCAACGGCGGTGCGATCAACTGGAATTCGTAGACGCCGTCCGCGGCGCAGTCGGCGGCCAGCGCGGTCAGGTCCCAGTACTCGCCGAGCATCAGGCCCATATCGCGCAGGCAGAGCATGTGCATCGGCAGGAAGGTGCCGTCCACGCCGGACACCGGGTCCTCGACCATCAGATTGTCGGCGGCCACTGCGGCGACCTCGCGTTCGTGCAGCCACGTCGCGCACCGCCAGTCCAGCCCCGAGTACGGTTCGGAACCGTCCCCGGCCTCCTGGAACCGCGCCCACCAGCCGGTGCGGATGAGCACGATGTCGCCGGTGCCGACCTCGACGCCCTGGGCGCGGGCCACCTCGTCGAGTTCGTCGGGGGTGATGGGTTCGCCTGCGGCGAGGAACGTTTCGGCTCCGCGGTGGCGGACCAGATCGAGCAGCACGCCGCGGGTGGTGATGCCCTTGCCGTCGACCTTGTCGATGCCGCAGTGCACCGCGCCCAGGCTGGTGACCGAACTCGCCGGGAACCCGTTGTACAGCTGCTCCTCGTAGTACACGTGCGACAGCGCGTCCCACTGGGTGGCCGCCTGCAACGGCATGATGATCAGATCGTCGTTGAACCGGAACGGGTTGTCGGCGAAGAATCCGCTCAGTTCGCGAGCGACGCTGTTGCGCAACCACTTCGGCCCGTACTCGGCCAGCGTCCGCGCGTCCCCGCCGTCCACGGTCATCACGTGCACGGGGTTGTGCCGGAACTGGAACGCGCCCTGCGGGCCGTTCGAGCCGAAGTCCACGCCCAGCGGGAACACCTTCCCGTGCCGGACCAGACCCGCCGCCGCGGCGACCTTCTCGGCGGTGATGAAATTGAGCGTGCCGAGTTCGTCGGCCGCGCCCCAGCGGCCCCAGTTGCGCACCCGCTCGGCGACGCGCCGGAAATCTGTCAGATCGGCCACTATCGTTTCCCTTCGGAGCTTGCGGCGGCCGCCCCCGCGATGCGGGCGGCCGTGTTCCCCCCGTCGACCCACACCACCTGGCCGGTGATGTAGCTCGCGGCCCGGCTGTTGAGGAACACCAGCACCGCCGCCTGCTCGGCCGGGGTGGAGACGCGGCCCAGCGGTTTGGGGATGGTGTCGAGATAGTCCTGGCCGTAGGCCGAGCGCAGCTGGTCCAGGATGGGCGTCTCGGTGACTCCCGGTGCGGTGCAGTTGATCCGGATGCCACGCGCCCCGAGCGGGACGGCGTGGCGCATGGTGTAGTGGATGATCGCCTCCTTCGACAGCCGGTAGCCGCCGTCGGCGATCGCCTCGGGATGCGCACGGCACCAGTCGATTCCGTCCGCGAGGCCGGTGGTGGCGAGCAGGCCCTCGGACTGGTCGCGGTGCTCGAGGTAACCCGCGGCCGCGAGCGAGGAGACGCTCGCGATGGTGCCTCCGGAACCCATTGCCGCCCAGAGTGATTCGGCGCAGTACCGCATACCGAGGAAGTTGATCGCCACCACCCGCAGCGGATCGCCGATGCCCGAGGACACCCCGGCCACATTGAACAGCGCGTCCACCACCCCGCCGATCGCGGCCACCGCGCGATCGATGGAGTCGGTGTCGGTCAGATCCACGCGGTGGAACGCGTCGAGCGCGAGGTCGGGGTCGGCGCGATCCAGGCCGATCACCTCGCCGCCCAGTTCCCGGACCTGACGCGCCACCTGCGCGCCGATCCCCGAGGAACAGCCGGTCACCACGACGCGTCGGCCGTCGTACCGCCAGAGTTCATCGATGCGTTCCACCGCGGGCATCCTCGTTCTCGCCTACTGCTGCTGTTCGTCCTTGAGCCGCTGGGCGGCCTGTACGCGTCCCTCGTTGATCTCGGCCATGGCCTCGGGGATCTCGCTGGCGGTGAACTTGCCGCCGCGTCCGGTGGGCAGCCCGCCGAAGGCGTAGGTCTCGTCGAACTCGGGGGAGGGCAGCGGCCTGCGGCGCTTCTCGACCTTCTCGATGACCGGTTCGAGCCGTTTCGCCTTGTCCGCCACGGCCTTCGCGTCGCGTTCGATGAACTCCGGCAGCACGTGCTTGCCCATGAGCTCGATGGATTCCATCGTGGCCTCGTGGCTGCGCGGGTTGAGCAGCAGGATGATCTCGTCGACCCCGCTCTCCTCGTAGCTGCGCAGGAATTCGCGCACGGTGTCGGGCGAGCCGATCGCGCCGCGGCCGGGACCGTAGGCCAGCGTCTCGTCCTCTTTCACCGCGTCGAGGTAGCGCTCCCAGACACCGGTGCGACCGGGGGTGTGCTGACCGGTCATGTAGTAGTGCATGATCCCGAAGGAGAAGAACCCGCCGCCGACGCCGAGCCGCTGGACGGCCTGTTCGTCGGTGGGCGCCACCATCATCGACAGATCGCCGCCGATGGCGAGGATGTTCGGATTGATCTGCGGGATGGTCGGCGCGGCCTTGTCCTCGAACTCCTGGTAGTACCCACGCACGCGGTCGCCGAGCGGGCCGGGCCCGGTATACGCGAAGCTGAGCGCGCCGATACCCTTCTGCGCGGCCATCTGCACCGACGACGGCCGGGTGCACGCCACCCACACCGGCGGATGCGGGCGCTGGTACGGCTTGGGAATCACGTTGCGGGCGGGCATTTCGATGTGTTCGCCCTTGAACCCGGTGAACGGCTCCTCGATCATGCAGCGGATGGCGACGTCGAGCGCCTCCTCCCACTGCCCGCGCTTGTCGGCCGGGTCGATATTGAATCCGCCGAGTTCACCGACCGACGACGATTCGCCGGTGCCGAACTCCACCCGCCCGTTCGAGATCAGGTCCAGGGTGGCGACGCGCTCGGCGACACGGGCGGGATGGTTGATCGCGGGCGGCAGGTGCATGACGCCGAATCCGAGCCGAATGTCCTCGGTGCGCTGGCTCGCCGCGGCCAGGAACATCTCCGGGGCGGTGGAGTGGCAGTACTCCTCCAGGAAGTGGTGTTCGGTCAGCCAGACGGTGGCGAAGCCCGCCTTGTCGGCGGCCTCCACCTCGTCGAGGCCGTCGCGGAACATCTCGTGTTCGTCCTCGGGCACCCACGGCCGCGGCAGCGCGAATTCGTAGAACAGGGATATCTTCATTGGTTTCCTCCGTGGGAGTCCGAAATGTGCTGGGCCGCTATGTATCCGAAGGTCATGGCGGGGCCGATGGTGGCGCCCGCGCCGGCGTAGCTGCGGCCCATGACCGCGGCCGAGGTGTTGCCGGTGGCGTACAGTCCCTCGATCACCGAACCGTCGGCGCGCAGGACCCGGGCGTGCTCGTCGGTGCGCAGTCCGCCCGAGGTGCCGAGGTCGCCGAGCACCATCCGGAATGCGTAGTAGGGCGGCTTGCCCAGCGGCCGCAGGTTGGGGTTGGGCAGGGTGGGGTCGCCGTAGTAGTTGTCGTAGACGCTGTCGCCGCGGTTGAAGTCGTCGTCGTGACCCGTGCGGGCGAGTTGGTCGAAGCGTTCGGCGGTGGCGCGCAACCGATCCGGCGGCACGTCGATCTGCGCGGCGAGGTCCTCCCAGGAGTTCGCGGCCTTCACCACGCCGGACTCGAGCCACTGGGCGGGGATCTTCCGGCCCGTGGGCACCGGCGCGAACGGGATCTTGGGCAGCGGCAGATGTCCGGCGATGACGTACCGGTGCCAGGAGCGGGCGTCGGTGATGAGCCAGCTGGGGATGTGCCGGACCCCGGTGCGTTCGCCCGCGAGCATGGCGTGCCCGAAGTCCATGTAGGGCGCGGCCTCGTTGATGTACCGCTCGCCCGCGCCGTTGACGATGAACTGGGCGGGCATCATGCGCTCGTTGAGCATGAATTGCATGCGCCCGTCGGGCCATTGGATGGCGGGGAACCACCACGCCTCGTCCATCAGGTCGGTGTCCGCGCCGATCCGCTGGCCCGCGCGGATGCCGTCGCCCATCGACGCGGGATTGCCGAAACTCCAGTCCTGTTCGATGACCGGTTCGAGTTCCTTGCGCCAGGCCATATCGTGGTCGAAGCCGCCGGTCGCGAGGATCACCCCGCGGGTGGCGCGCACCCGCAGGCGGGTGCCCTCCTTGTCGACGACCGCGCCGACGACCGACCCGTCCTCGGCGGTGATCAGCTCGAGCATCGGGGCGTCGAGCCACAGCGGAATGTCGTGCTCGCGCAACGCGAGTCGCAGCCGGGCCACCAGCGACTGCCCGATGGCGGCGATCCGGTCGCCGAACACGCGGGCGCGGAACATCCGCCACACCAGCTTCACCAGCACGGCCTTACCGCGCCAGGACTGCCGCACCCGGTAGAACAACCGAAGGTCCTTGGGGCCCAGCCAGATTCCCTTCGGCGCGAGCGCGAGCGGGGCGAGCAGCAGTTCCTCGTCTTCGCCGAGGACGCGCAGATCGATGGGCGGCACATTGATGGTGCTGCCCTGCGGGTCGCCGCCGGGAAGTTCGGGGTAGTAGTCGGCGTAGCCGGGTTTCCACACGAATTCCAGCCAGCGGCTCTGGCTTTCGAGGAATTCCATCATCTCCGGGGCCTTGGCCACGTAGGCGCGCAGGCGTTCCTCGGTGACCAGGCCCTGGGTGATGGCCTTCAGGTACTCGACCACGGCCTCCGGGTCCGGGGTGTAGCCGTCGCGGCGCTGCGCGGGCGCGCCCGGCACCCAGATACCGCCGCCGGACAGCGCGGTGGAGCCGCCGTAGCGCGGGGACTTCTCGACGACGAGGGTGTCGAGCCCGGCGGCGCGGGCGGTGAGGGCGGCGGTCAGGCCGCCCCCGCCGGATCCGATGACGAGGACGTCGACGGTCCGGTCGAAGCTCGGTTCGGGGGTCACACTCGCCTCCGGTCGGTGCGGTCCCGCTCGGGAAGCGCTGTGCGCAGGGCGAATCCGGCGATGAGCGCGGGCGCGGGTCGGTAGTAGTGGTGGATGGTGCGGTAGGGGCCCTGGCTCGCCAGGGCCGCGAAGGCCGCGATCCAGGTGCGGATCTCGTGGGCGGAGTTGCCCGCCTCGCGGGTGATCTCCGCGGTGGTCCAGGCGTCGAGGTCGGGCAGCCGGTTGCCGTCGATCACGTCGAGGAACCGCCGGTCCCAGTCCGGGTTGAGCGGCCGGGAAGGTCCCGCGCCGGAGGCGAATTCGCGGGCGGCGGCGATGACCTGTTCCTGGCGGGCGGCACGGCGTTCGGCGGTCATGGGCCCGCCGTGCAGGATGCGGTCGCGCACCGGCCCGGTGGCGGTAGCCAGCGTGGGCACCGGCGGATCGTGGGACAGGCCGCCCGATCCGATCACCAGCACCCGCCGGTCGAGCCCGGCCAGGTACTCCCCCACCGCCGCGCCCAGCGCCCGCACTCGGGCGAGCGGACCCAGCGGCGCGGCAACGGCATTGACGAAGATCGGCACCACCGGCACGGCGGTCGCGTCGCCGAGCAGCCGTTGCAACGGCTGCACCGTGCCGTGGTCGACGTCCATGTCCATCGATACCGCGAGATCGACCCCGGCCGCGAGCACCGACTCGGCGAGATCGGCGGCCACGTCGGCGGGCACGGGCAGCGGGCCGGAGTGGGTGCCGTAGTCGCCGACGCCCCGGGCCGCGAGGCCGACGCAGAACGGCGGCATGAGCCGGTAGAAGAACCCGTTGTAGTGATCGGGCGAAAAGGTCACCACGAGTTCGGGTTCGAAGTCGCGCACGAACTCCGCCGCCCCCGCCAGCGCCCGCTCGATATCGTCGAGCAGGTCGCGGTCGGGCCCGGGGAGGTCAAGAAGCGGGCTGTGCGAGGCGCAGCACAGGGCCAGCGGCATCGTCACCTCCCGGAGTGAGCGTGAGGGTGTCGGCGAGTTCGGCGGCGAGGTCCGGCGCGAGTTGCGCGATGGTCGCCCCCGCGATACAGCGGTCCGGGCGCAGGAACAGCACCGAGTCGGCGTGTCCGTCGAACCAGCGTTTGAGCGCGCCCGTGCGGTCGCCGACGATGACGACATCGGGATCGTCCTGTTCGGTCCAGTGCAGCTGTGCTTGCGGCCGGGCGGCAATGAACTTGGCGCCCAACGCCTTCCATCGCGCGAAGGCGTCCTCGCCGAGCAGCCTGCGCGGCTGATTGTTCCAGCACAGCACCGTGAACCACGGGCCGAGCACATCGTCGAGCAGGACCCCGGCGTGTTCGCGGGTGTCCACCCGCGGCTGCACGAACAGCGTGCCCACCGCCGATTTCGGCGACCGCGACCAGGTGTGCACGACCGCGCCGCGGTCGTAGCGCGGCATCGGCTTGAACCGCATCCCGAGCACGTACCGCTTCACCGGCGGAATCGCCGCCGCGAGCCGCACCAGCGCGTCGCGCGCGGCGGCCACCCTGCGGTCGGTGGGCGAGATGACCCGGCCCACCAGCGTGGACAGGTCGATCATGGCGCGCGCGTGGTTGCGTCGCTCGAGGTCGTAGCTGTCCAGCAGCGCGTCGGTGGCCTTGCCGGTCACCACCGCTGCCAGCTTCCAGCCCAGATTCGCCGCGTCGCGGATGCCGCTGTTGTAGCCCTGCCCCTGCCACACCGGCATCAGATGCGCGGCGTCGCCCGCCAGAAGGACACGGCCCCTGCGGAATTCGCCCGCGATGCGGGAGTGGTGGGTGTAGAGGCGGCGGCGGATGATGTCGAGCCGTTCCGGATGCGGCACCAGCGGGGCCAGCATC
This sequence comes from Nocardia sp. NPDC003482, assembly GCF_053588115.1. Lineage (NCBI taxonomy): Bacteria > Bacillati > Actinomycetota > Actinomycetes > Mycobacteriales > Nocardiaceae > Nocardia > Nocardia sp. NPDC003482. The sequence continues at coordinate 133,885 of NZ_JBSFPI010000006.1, read as the reverse complement.
CCGGCCACGAATTCCGGATCCTCGGCCTGCGCGTCGGTCTCGTCGTCGTGGATCATGAATTCGAACCGGCGGATGCCGTGCGCGATCGACACCGACACATTGGGGCGCGCCGGATCGGCGGCGACCTCGATATTGGGGTGGCCCAGTGGGTCGGTGGCGAGATCGATGACCAGCCAGCGGGTCGGGGAGGTGGTGCCGTCGAAGCTGACGCCCATCTGTTTGCGGGTGGCGCTGCGGCCGCCGTCGCAGCCGACGACGTAGCGCGCCGTCGTCACGGAAATGCCTGTCTCCGTGGACAATTCGACCCGGACGTGCTCCCCGGTGTCCACGCAGGCGGTCATGGCCGTCGACCAGGCCACCTCGACGCTGTCGAACCGGTTCAGCCCCGCCAGTAGCTCCGCGTCGACCAGCGGCTGTACGAACCCGTTGCGCTTGGGCCAGCCGAACGAGGTGTCGCTGGGCGCGATCTCGGCCAGCAACCGGCGGCGCGCGTCCACGAACCGCATGATCTGGTCGGGCGTGGTGTGCGGCAGGATCGCGTCGGCGAGCCCGATGGCCTGGAAGGTGCGCAGCGATTCGTCGTCCAGGCCGACGCCGCGCGGATAGTCGATGAGGGTCGCGCGCTCCTCCACCACCCGGGTGCGCACGCCGTACATCCCGAGCATATTCGCCAGCGTGAGGCCGACCGGCCCCGCGCCGACGATGAGGACATCGGTGTCGGTCATGTCAGCCGCCCAGCAGGAAGCCCAGATGCAGGGCGTCGAAGGTCTCGGCGTCCTCGTACTGCGGCCAGTGCCCGCAGTCGGACATCACCTCGAAGCGCGCGCCCGGGATCATCGAGGCGATCCGGCGGCCCTCGGCGACGTCGGCGGTCGGATCGTGACTGGTCCACAGCACCAGCGTCGGCGCGGTGATGGCGCCGTACTCCTTGGGGCCCAACAGGTTCCGTTGCCGGATGTCGGGGCCCTGCAATGCCATGATGTCGCGCATGGCGGCCACGAAGCCGGGCTGGCGGTATACGCGCTGCCTGCTGGCCACCAGATCGTCGTAGTCCTTGGTCTTGTCGGCCATCAGCCACTTGATCCGCGCCTGCACCGTCTCCCACGTCGGATCCGAGACCGCGGCCATCGAGAGATTCACGATGCGCGCCATGACCTCCGGGTCCGCCTGCGACCCGCCCGCGGTGTTGAGCACCAGCCGATCCACCCGGCTCGGATGGTCCACGGCCGCGCGGGCGGCCACCCACCCGCCCAGCGACTCACCGCTGATGTGCGCGCGATCCGCGCCGATCACATCGAGGAAACCGATGAGATGCTCGACGTAGTGAGCGATTTCGAGCGGATGACCGGGCTTGCCGGTGTACCCGTGGCCCAGCATGTCGATTGCCCAGGTATCGAAGTGCTCGGCGTGCGCGGCCAGATTGCGCACGTACGCCTCGGCGTGCCCGCCCGACCCGTGCAGCAGCACCAGCGACGGCTGCGCGGGATCACCGGCGTGCAGGTAGCGGGTGCGCACCCCGCCCACGTCCAGGTACCCCTGGCTGAACGCCACGCCCTGGAGATCGCTCCAGATGCTCTCGTACTCCGACAACTGTCCTCCTCCGTCCGCCCGTCGCGCCGCGCTCACGGCTCCACCGATTTGCCGGTCGCCGCCGCGTGCCCGGCCCGGTACCCGAAAACCATTGCGGGCCCGATGGTTCCGCCCGCCCCGCCGTAGGCCCGCCCGGTCGGCCCGCCCATCGCGTTGCCCGCCGCGAACAGGCCGCCGATCACCGAACCGTTCACATGCAGCACGCGGCCGTCGCGATCGGTGCGCGGCCCGCCCTTGGTTCCCATCGCGCCCACGCTCACCGGGACCGCGTAGTAGGGGGCGGTGTCGAGGGGGCCGAGGGTGCGGCCCGCGAGGGTGGTGGCGTGCTCGTCGCCCCAATACCCGTCGTAGGCGCTCGAGCCGCGGCCGAAGTCGGGATCGGACCCCGCCGCCACCGCGCGGTTCCACCGTTCCACGGTCGCCCGTAGCCCGTCGGGATCGATGCCCGTTCTGGCCCCGAGCTCCGCGAGATCGTTTGAGGCACAGAACCATTCGGGCACCTCGTCGCCGGGTGCGATGCCGAGGAAACCGTAGCGGCGCAAATGTTCGGCGTCGAACACGATCCACGCCGGATCGTTGACGTAGCCGTGCCTCGGGTCGAGATAGTGGAAGGCCCCGGCCATGGAGTTGTACTCCCCGGCCTCGTTGGTGAACCGCCTGCCCGCCCGATTGACCATGATGCTGCGCGGCCGGGTCCGCTCGAGCCGCACGCTGCGGCTGCGCGGGTGCCCGTCGATGGTGTCGCCGGGAATCCGCACGATCGGCACCCACCACGCCTCGCCCATCGTCGACAGGTCCGCGCCGTGCGCCATCGCCATCCGCAACGCGTCGCCGGTGTTGTTGGGCGGGGACACCGCGCCGTGCATCGGGCCGCGCAGATACGTTTGGGTCAACCGCGCGTCCCATTCGAACCCGCCCGCCGCCAGCACCACACCGCCGCGCGCGCGGATCGTGGATTCGCCTGTGGCCGTGGCGATTCGGACGCCCGCGATCACACCGTCGGCGGCGATCAGCTCGACCGCCCGCGCGCCCGTGCGGATCTCGGCCCCGGCGGCGAGCACCCCCGACAGCAGGCTCGCCACCAGCGCGGTCCCGGCCACGCACAGATCGGCCGATTCCGAGGTCACCCCGGTGTGCAGCCGGGCCCGGGTCTCGGCGTCGAACCCGACATTGCTCCAGTCCGGCGGGAACGCGGTGATGCGGTCGCGCCACTCCCCCAGCCGCACCAGGTCGAAGGCCACCGGGCTCAGCGACCGCCCGCCGCCCGGCTTCCCGCCCGGCAACTCCGGTTTGTAGTCGGGGAAGCCCGCGGCGATCTCGAACCGCAGCGGGCTGTGCCGCTCGACGAAGTCGACCATCGTCGCGCCCGTGCGCACGAATGTCTCGACCAGTTCGTCGTCCATCGCGCCCAGCGACTGGGCGTGCAGATAACTCAGCGCGTCGGCCACCGTCAACGGGCCATCGGGTGAGCGGTCGTGCGCCGGGATCCACGCGATGCCGCCGGAGACAGCGCTGGTGCCACCGACCGTGGCCACCTTCTCGCACACCAGCACCGACGCACCGGCCACCGCGGCCGTCAGCGCCGCCGTCAAACCCGCTGCGCCGCTGCCGATCACGGCGACATCGACCTCGGTGTCCCAGGAGGTGACCTGCGATTCCCGCTGCGAAGACACGGTGTAGACCTCGATTCTCTGTTGAACAGAATCGTATTCTCATACGGTCGATACTGCAATCTCGGAGATCGGCCGCAGCGGCGGCGCTTGCCCGGCCGAACCACCGAGAGTAATGTTCTCATACAGAGAGAATTAGATTTCGATCAACCGAGAGACTTCAGATGATCCGACTGTCCGACGGCACCGACCTGCCGGTGATCGACGCGAGCGTGCACATCTTCTTCGCGTCGAACCGCGACCTGCGGAGCTTCCTGCGCGAACCGTTCACCAGTCGCGGGATACCCGATCCGGAGATGGATTGGTACGGGGCGCCAGGCGGGGAGTACGCGAAGGGCACCCGCGGCCCGGACAAGGGCTATCCGGGTTCGGATCCGGCGTTCGTCGCCCGGCAGCTGTTCGCCGAGCGCGGTGTGGATGTGGCGGTGCTGCATCCGATGACGCGCGGCATCCTGCCCGACCGGCATCTGACCTCGGCGGTGCTGGCCGCGCACAACGAGATGATGGTGACGCGCTGGCTCGAGCACGCCGAGTTCGGCGACCGCTTCCGCGGCACGATCCGGGTCAATCCGGAGGACATTCCCGGCGCGCTGCGCGAGGTCGAGCGCTGGGGCGGGCACGAGCGGGTGGTGCAGCTCGGGGTGCCGCTGCAATCGCGCGAGCTGTACGGCAAACCGCAGTTCTGGCCGTTGTGGGAGGCGGCCGCGGCCGCGGGCCTGCCGGTGGCCGCGCACATCGAGACCGGAGAGTCGATCGCCTTGCCGCCCACGCCTTCCGGGCACACCCGCACCTATGAGCAGTACGTCGGGTTCATGGGCCTCAACTACGTCTATCACCTGATGAACATGATCGCCGAGGGCGTGTTCGAGCGACTGCCGGGCCTGCGGTTCGTCTTCGCCGACGGCGGCGCGGATCTGCTGACGCCGTTCATGTGGCGGATGGACACCTTCGGGCGGCCGCATCTCGAGCAGACCCCGTGGGCGCCGCGCATGCCCAGCGACTACCTGCCCGGCCACGTGTATTTCGTGCACGGCGGCCTGGACGGTCCCGGGGACGCCGAGTTCGCCGCGGAGTGGTTCGCGTTCACCGGCAAGCAGGACACGGTGATGTTCGGATCCAGTTACCCACACTGGCACTGCGCCGACATCACCGCGCTGCCCCCGGCCCTGTCCGCCGAACAGCGCGCGAACCTGTGCTGGCGCAACGCTTCCCGCCTGTACGGCATCGACATCCCCGCCACGGCCGCGGCCCGTTGACGACATCCGAGGGAGGACGACCATGACCTTGGCCCATCGGCGCACCCACGATCCGGCACCCGGGGGGTCGGCCCGGCAGGGTGCTTCGGGTCCCGAGCTGGTACCCGGGGGCTCGGCCCGGCAGGGCGCTTCGGGTCCCGAGCGGGCACCCAGGGGCTCAGCCCGCCAAGGTGTTTCGGGTCCCGAGCTGGCACCCAGGGGCTCGGCCCGGCAGGGTGTTTCGGGTCCGGAGCTGGTATCCGGGGGTTCGGCCCGCCAGGGTGCTTCGGGTCCCGAGCTGGCACCCGGGGGCTCGGCCCGGCAGGGCGTTTCGGGTGCCGAGCTGGTACCCGTGCGGGTGGTGGACTCCGACGTGCATCCGGTGCCGCGGCGCGGCGAGCTCGTGGAGTACATTCCCGAGCCGCAGCGTGGCGCGTACTTCCTCAGCCATCGGGTCGGCGACACCATCGTCTACGACGCCCCGGATTACGCGCACTCCTATGCCATGCGGGTGGATACCTTCCCCGCGGACGGCGAATTCCCGGGCAGCGACCCGGAATTGGCGTTCCGGCAGCTGATCGTGGAGGCGGGGTCGGATATCGCCATCCTCGAGCCGACGGTCAAGGCGTGCCGGCTGCCGGAGGCGACCAGCGCGCTGGCGACGGGCATCAATCACTGGCTGGCCAACCACTGGCTCGATCCGAAGCACAACTGGCATCAGCGCTGGCGCGGCTCGATCTGCGTGGCCATCGACGATCCGGTGGCCGCGGTGCGCGAGATCGAGCAGTGGGCCGGGCATCCGTACATGGCGCAGATCCTGATCAAGGCCGAGCCGCGGCCCAGCTGGGGCGATCCGCGGTACCACCCGATCTGGGCGGCGGCGGTGAAACACGATCTGGTGGTGAGCTGTCATCTGAGCCGCGGCTCGTACGAGACCATGCCCATGCCGCCGGTCGGATTCCCCAGCTACAACCACGATTTCATGGTCAGCTACTCGCTGCTGGCGGCCAATCAGATCATGAGCCTGATCTTCGACGGCGTCTTCGACGCGTTCCCGGCGCTGCGGATCGTGTTCGTGGAGCACGCGTTCACCTGGATCCTGCCGCTGATGTGGCGGATGGACGCCGTCTACGAACAGCGCAAGGCGTGGACGACGATCAAGCGCAAGCCGTCGGAGTACGTCAAGGAGCACATCCGCTTCACCACCCAGCCGCTGGACTATCCGGAGGACAAGACCGAGCTGACGCGGGCGTTCGAGTGGATGGAGGCGGAGAAGATCCTGCTGTACTCCTCGGACTATCCGCACTGGACCTTCGACGATCCGCGCTGGCTGGTCAAGCATCTGCCCGAGCCCGCCCGCGAACGGGTCATGTTCCGCAACGGCATCGAGACCTATCACCTGCCCGAGTCGATCCCGGCCGTCGACGGCCAGCGGCGGGTGTTCTAGATGACGGCCCAACCGGAACGGCCCCGCCTCGCGCAGGGCCGGGAGCACGTCGTGGCCACCGTCGCCGAAATCCCGCCCGGCACTTCGAAAGTCGTGCCCATCGGGCGGCACGGGGTGGGGGTGTTCAATGTCGGCGGCACCTTCTACGCCATCGCCAACTACTGCCCGCACGAGGGCGGTCCGCTGTGCGCGGGGCGGCCGCGCGGGCGCACGGTCGTCGACGAGTCGGTGCCCGGCGACGCGGTGATGGTGCGCGACGGAGAGTTCATCTACTGCCCGTGGCATCAGTGGGGGTTCGAGCTGGCCACGGGGACCACCCCGGTGAAACCGGAGTGGAGTATCCGTACCTATCCCGTACGTGTCGTCGGTGACGACGTCGTGGTCACGGCCTGAGGGGAGGGGCGGTGCTGGATACTGTCGAGCCGCGGGGGCTCACGCTCGGCGCGCTACCGGGATGCCCGCCTCGGCTGCTGCGCACGACCGCCGCGGGCATGAACCCTGACGACGACGGGGCGCGTTCCGTGGATTCGGTTGCCGCCCTTGGCGAGAGCGCCGCGCTCCGACCAGAGGACCTGGTCATCACTCGCGGCGAGAGCGCGGCGCTGCGAGCCGAGGGCCTGGCCGCCTATCGCGCCGAGGGCGGGTATCGCGCGTCGGGCTCCGCGCAGGACGTGCTGAATGCCGTGCGCGAGAGCGGATTACGGGGGCGGGGCGGCGCGGCGTTCCCGCTCGCGGTGAAGCTGGCGACGGTGCGTGCGGCCGGGTTGGACGGTGCGGAGACGGTCGTGGTCGCCAATGGTGAAGAGGGCGAACCGGCTTCGGTGAAGGACAAGTGGTTGTTGCGGAATCGGCCGCATCTGGTGTTGGACGGGTTGCGGCTGGCGGCGGGGGTGGTCGGGGCGCGGCGCGCGTATGTCTATCTCTCCGATGCCGAGGCGGCCGCCCGGGTCGACGCGGCGCTGAGCGAATTGGAGTCCTGGGCCGAGCTGGATTTCCCCGCAACAGAATTGGTGACCGTCGGCGCGGGTTATGTGGCCGGGGAGGAGACCGCCGCGGTCCGCGCGATCAACGGCGGCCCGGCGCTGCCGACCGATAAGCCGCCGCGCCCCTTCGAGCGCGGTGTCGATGGCGTGCCCACGGTGGTGAGCAATGTCGAGACGCTGGCCCAGCTGGCCTACCTCCACCGGCATGGGGCGGCGGAGTTCGGATCCGTGGGCACGCCCGCCTCGCCGGGGACGTTTCTGGCGACGGTCACGGGCGGTGGTCTGCCCCCGGGCTTGTACGAGCTGCCGCACGGCACGCCCGTCACGGAACTGCTTGCGCTGCACGGTATTTCACCTGACTCCGTGCGCGGCGCGCTGACCGGCGGCTACTTCACGGGCGTGCTGGGCCGGGAGGTGCTGGGGGCCACACTCGACCACGAATCCTTCCGCGCTCTGGGCGGCGGGCTCGGCTGCGGGGCGATCTCGTTCCTCACCACGGAATGCCCGGTCGCCGTCGGCGCCTCCGTGCTCGCGTACTTCGCCCGGGAGAACGCCGGGCAGTGCGGTTCCTGTTTCAACGGGACCGCGGCCATGGCGGCCGTCGCCGCGGCGCTGCGGGACGGGCTCGCCGACCCCGGCGACCTCGAACGGCTGCGGCGCTGGTCGGTCTCGCTGCGCGGGCGCGGGGCGTGCGGCACGCTCGACGCGGCGGTGAATATGGCGGCAACGCTGCTGAATCGGTTCCCGGGCGAGGTGAACGCGCACCTCGAGGGCTCGTGCCGCGACTGCGCGGGCGGACCCTATCGCGCCGAACGCCCCTTCGCGGTGGAGGCGCTGCCGTGAGGATCCGCCTCGACAAGACCCTCTGCGACGGGTTCGGGATCTGCGCGCGGCACGCGCCCGCGTATTTCTCCCTCGACGACTGGGGTTACGCCGCGCTCGAGGGTGACGGCACGGTGCCGCCCGAGGACCGCGACAGCGTCCTGCGCGCGCTGCTCGACTGTCCCGCCCACGCCATCATCGCGCTGTCGGACGCGACACGAGCCGAAGAGATCCGGAAGGACACCGATGTCTGAGTCGAAGATGCTCGTCTTCTCGAATGCCGTTGCGGGACAGGACGACACGTTCAACGAATGGTACGACACCGAGCACCTGGACGACGTGCGGGCCGTGCCCGGGGTGGTCTCGGGTCAGCGGTTCGACGTGGTGCCCAGCGGCCTGCCCGGCGGCGAGTCCCCCGCCCACCGCTATCTCGCCGTCTACGACATCGAGGGCGATCCGGCGACGGTCGTGGCGGAGTTCATGAAGCGCGCCGGGGCCGGGGAGATCCCGTTGAGTCCCGCGCTGGACCTCACGACCTTGGCGGTGTCGGTATGGCGCGCTCGGTGAACAACGGCTCCCGGGTGCGGGCTCGGGAACGCGCCGCCGCGGAGAAGATGATCCGCTACGACAAGGACGTCGAAACCCGCATCGCGACAATCACTTTCGACCGTCCCGACCACCTCAACGCCCCCACCATCGCCGCGCGTCTGCGCTACGCCGACCTCCTGCACCGGGCGAGCATCGATGACGACGTCAAGGTGCTGGTCATCCGCGGCGAGGGTGAGGACTTCGGCTCGGGCGCGGACCTCCCCGAATTCCTGGAAGCCCAGAACGACCCCGATCCGGGCCACCTCCTGAGCGAGTACCGGATAGGTCCGGACGAGGTACGGTATCCCCCACGCGGCTCGTTCCGGCACGGCGCGAATATCGGTGCCTGGTACGGGAATTCGGCCGCGGGGTGCCGGAGTTTGCAGGAGTTCAAGAAGATCAGCATCGTGGAGGTGAAGGGCTACTGCTACGGGTGGCACTTCTACCAGGCCACCGACGCGGACCTCGTCATCTCCTCCGACGACGCGCTGTTCGGGCATCCGTCCTTCCGGTACTACGGGTGGGGGCCGCGCATGTGGACGTGGGCGCAGACGATGGGGTTGCGGAAGTTCCAGGAGATGGTGTTCACCGGGCGGCCGTTCACCGCTCGGGAGATGCTGGACTGCAATTTCCTGAACAAGGTTGTCGCGCGGGAGGAGCTCGAGGCGGAGACGGCGAAGTACGCGCTGGCCTGTGCGCGGAATCGGCCGGTGGACACGGTGTTCATGCAGAAGGTGTTCTTCGAGGTGATGAAGCAGCAGCAGGGGGAGTACATGGGGAGTCTGTTGGCGGGGATGTTCGAATCCATTGGGGGCCATGCGCGGCCGGATGGGGATGAACTGATGCTGGCGCAGGCCCGGGAATCGGGGCTGAGCAATTCGGTGAAATCGAACGACGATCAGTTCCCGCCGGAGTTCCGATTGAGCAAATCGGGCCGGAAGAAGAAGGGGTAGTCGTGCCCGCGGAGATGGTGCGCGGCGGCCTGGTCGCCTACGAGATCCTCGGGGAGACAGGCGATCTCATCGTCCTGACGCCCGGCGGTCGGTTCGCCATGGACATTCCCGGATTGCGTCCCCTCGCCGAGGCGCTGGTGGCTGGCGGATATCGGGTGCTGTTGTGGGACCGGCCGAATTGCGGGTCGTCGGATGTGCAGTTCTACGGGCGGTCCGAATCCCATATGCGGGCAGAGACTTTGGCGGGGTTGCTGGGGGCGCTGGACCTCGGGCCGTGTGTGCTCGCGGGTGGGTCCGGTGGGGCTCGGGATTCCATGGTGACCGCGATCCTATACCCGGAGTTGGTCACGTCGCTGGTGTTGTGGAATATCGTTGGTGGGATCTACGGGACGTTCAATCTCGGTGCGTATTACGTGCTTCCGAGCTTGCAGACGGTGCGGGGGCGCGGAGTTGAGGGTTTGGTGCGGATGCGCGAGTGGCGTGAGCGCATCGCGGCCAATCCGCGCAACAAGCAGCGGCTGTTGGCGATGGACGCCGACGAGTTCGTCAAGCTGTCGTTGCGGTGGTTGAACGCTTACGTCCCCAAGCCTGGGCAGACGATTCCGGGGGTCGATGACGAGCTGTTCGATCGAATCCGGGTGCCTACGTTGATCATTCGGGGTGGGGAGAGCGATCTGGACCACCCCAAGCGGACGTCTCTGGAGGTGAGTTGTCTGATCAAGGGGTCGGTGCTGATCGATCCCCCGTGGCCTGAGGACGCGTGGGAGCGGGCTATGGAGGATCAGGCTCGGGGGCGGGTGGATCATTACAATATGTTCGATACGTGGGTGTTGGCCGCGCCCGCGATCCTGGAGTTCTTGGCGGACCAACGCACAACCTGACCTCTCCCCTACGTTACTCGAGTCCCATACGCATTCTCGCGGCGAATTCCGGTGATGCCGAGGGGAGGCGCCACCACCAGTGAGTGTCCGGAAGAGCAGCGGGGATACGATGATCCGGCAGCGGCTCGATGTATTGTGCTCGATCGTGCAGGATCTCGTCGATCTCCTCGAGGAGGTCGAGTTCTTCTTCACCGAAGGCCGAGGCGGCCTCAGGAAAGCTGTCGAGCAGCAACTGAATCGCGGAGCGTCGGATACTGGGCGCAACCCAGCCGTCGACAATCGCGCTTGCCGAAACCGTGAAGGTTCTGTTGATATAGCTGTACAAGGTGCGTTGGTTTGCCGCCACCAGCGAACCGATCGTGCGGCGGAACTCCGCCAGATCGGCGTCGGAGGGCCGGTCCGAGGATTCGAGTACCGCCTGTAGTTTAACGAGCGTTTCCATCGCATAGGTGAAACATCGGACACGGCGGCGATGGTCATCCGATCTGGCCCCCTCCAGTTCGAGCGAGAGCTTCAAGTCCGCACATGCGGAAGCCCTTAGCTGGTCGAGGTTGGACAGATTGGTCATTGCGTTACGCTGCCTTGGTATTTCCATAGCTTGCGATACAGGCTGTACAGACGGAGCTGTGGCGCTGCCTTCAGGATCACCGAAGTCCGATCGGTTCGAGATCAGTGGGTACTGATGCGCACCTCGCAGTTCAACGCCGCTTCCAGAGCGGTGTGGATGCGGCTCTCCGGGATGCGGTCGAGGGCCTGCTTCGGAAGGGATACGCGGACAATGTCGTAGCCGTCGGCGTCGGGTTCGCGGGTGATGTCGGCGGTGAGGCCGAAACCGGCGAGGACGCCGTGGGCGTCGTCGTCGGTGCCTCGGCTGATGTAGGTGAGGGGGCCTGCTTGGGGGTGGGTTCCGAACGCGTTGGCGCACAGGGTGATTGCGGGCTCAGGGTCGGTTTCCGGGTGCTCGGTGGTGATGAGTAGTCGAATCTCGCGGCGGTGGCGGGGCAGTGCGGCGGGATCGGTGTCGAGCACCTCCGCGCCGAGGGCTCGGGCGCTTTCGGTCAGCGTCGCGATGCCGGATTCCAACTCGGCAGCGGTGAGTTCGCCTGCGGGATCGACGTTTACGCGCAGCACGGCGGTTCTCATGATCGAATTCTAGCGGATCGGCGGGGTTCGGGAAACGAATGGCAACCGCTGGGGATATCCTTCCGCATTCCCCGGCGTGCGAGTTTCGGCCCGGCGCAATGAAATTACATTTCTGAATCATTTTCATATTCCGGACACAGCGACAGAGGGGGGTCCGTCATGTTAATCTTCCTCGAAAGCTTTGCTGTTGGCGCTCGGCTTTCAGGGGGAAACATTGGCCGACATGCTTCAAGCGGACCTGGATACGCTGCATCGACTCGGGGATACGCTCGCCGACCACGCGGATGCCATTGGGAAGATCAAGATTTCGGTGTCGATCGTCATGCCGGAGTCGCCGTTGCAGAATGTGGGGGCGCGGATCGGTGACGCGGTGATCGGGGCGTTCGGTCTCATCGGTCGGAATATTCGCGAGATGGCGGATGCGTCGAAGGCGGCGGCAAAGACTTATGAGGAGAACGATCGCGTATACGCCGACCAGTTGGTTCGGTATACCACGGGTGGGTGAGCGCGATGGCGACGATAAGTCATGTGCGGCACTGTGATCCGCAATCGCTGGTGGCCTTCGCGGCCGACGTGACCGCACAGAACGAGACCTTCACCGGGCGCATCGGGCGGATGAAACGCGACGTGGACGACGCGATGGCGGAGTGGAAGGGCGAGGGTGCCGCGGCCACCTCGGCCCGCGCGCTGGCGCACGGGCTGGCGGCGAATCACATCGGTGAGGACGTGCGGATCATCGCGGCCCTCGTGCACAGCTGCGGCGATGAACTCGACGGCTACCGCAGAGCGTTGCTGGGCATCGTCGACGCCGACGTCCCGCGCGGTGGCATGAAGGTCGACGACAGCGGCCGAGTCACCGCGCCCACGCTCCCCAACGCCGCGAATTCCATAGCGGTGCATTTCATCCAGAAACTGCTGGACGACGAGGCCGGTCACCTCCAGTCTCGAATCATGAACCTGCTGGCCCGGTTCGACGAGGCCGAACATCGAGCGGCACAGGCCATTACCGTCGAACTCCAACAGCTCGCCGGTTACCGGAAGAACCCTGAAGGTGAGCCACTGCGACCCCCGGTGTTGAGCATCATCGAAGGGCGGAAGCCGCTGCCGACCGATCCGGTTGCGCTCCATGACTTTTGGGAGACCTTGACCCGATCGGAGAAGGACGCCCTCTGGCAGCACGACAATTATCTGGGCAACCGCGACGGTATCCCGGTGATCGATCGCGACTACTACAACAGGATGAAACTCGACGACGAGATCGCTCGGGCCGATGCCGGGGATCCGGCGGTAAAGGACAAACTCGACGACCTGCGCACGACAGCGGCATCGCTCGCCGATTCCGACCGGTACCTTATGCTGCTCGACAGCCAGAGCGGCCGCAACACACATACGGCGATATCGATTGGCAATCCCGATTCCGCCGATTGCGTGGCCACCTATGTTCCCGGTACCGGTGCACGTCCCTCGAAAATGTCCGTCGATATGGAGAGGTGTTACCGCATGGCGACGAACGCCCAGATCAGCGGTGCCGCGAATCCGGCGGTGATCGCGTGGTTCGGATACGACACGCCCCCGATACCGGTGAACATCGATCAACACCTGGACCCGTTCGCCGCCGACGTGGACGACGCCTCGAACATCAAATACGCCGACGCGGGCGCATCGGCGCTGGACAAATTCCAAGAGGGACTACGCGCGTCGCACGAGGGACAGGTCTCGCACAATTCCGTGGTGGGGCACAGTTACGGCACCACACTGGTGGGCGACGCCGCCGCGCGGGACAGAAGGCTCGACGCCGACGCCGTGGTGCTCGTGGCGAGCCCCGGCACCACGGTGGACCACGCGTCCGATCTCCACCTCACCGGCGTCTCGCAGGACGAGGTACCGAAGCATATCTTCGCGACGAAGGCCGAGCACGACATCATCCAGCTCGCCCTGCTCCCAGACCCGTTCGGCCCCAACCCGAACAATCCCGACTTCGGCGCACAGGTATTCGCCTCCGACGCCGGTAAGGACAGTCCGTGGGGCGTCACCACCGACGCGCACAGCCAGTACTGGGACCTGGTCGATGGCAATCCGTGCAAGTCCCTGGTCAATATCGGCGACATCATCGCCGGAAACCCTCCCTCCGCCCGATGATCACCCGATTACGGTTCGCGACACTGGCCGTCTCGGCACTGACGGCACTGACGCTGTCGGCGGGCGGGTGCGCGAATCCTCGCCACAAGGAGAACGTTGCAGTGGATCGATCCCTCACCGAAGAGGCTGCCCGCCAAGGCATTTTCTCCTACCTTCAGAAGACTGCGGACGAAACCGGGATCGGTTTCTCACTGACACCCGACGGCACGAACTACGGCAAGCCCCTCGGCCCGCCGGGGCGCATGCCCTGCTTCGACGGATATCAGGAGCGCGGACCGCATCAGGTTCAGGCGAGCTACTGGGTGGTCGGCGTCCCCGCCGGACAGACCCAAAGCTATTTCGCGCGACTGCGCGACACCTGGAAGACCTGGGGCTGGCGGCTCAATGCCACGGCGACAAGCACTCTCGCGGGACTGGAAACCCCGGACCACTACACCTTCGCCCTGCGGGACACCGGAAAGGGCGACGGCTGGCTGAGCGTCACCGCGGGCTCCCCCTGCTTCCCGTACGAGGGTCTGGGCCCGACGACCCCTCATCCGACCCGGATCGATCCCAAGCCGTGACGGTGACCGACATCTCCCGTGCCGAACGGAGGTACAGCGAATGCAACCGCGCCCCAGCGACTTCGAGGAACTCGGCCGAAAAGTCCAACGCGCCCACCAAGCCCTCCAACAAATCCGCGGAACCGGCGTCGCACAAGGCATCCGAGTGATCATCGACGCCGAGAACCGCCTCCTCTCGGTCACCGTCGACGACGAACCCGCCATCCTCGCCGCCTACCGCGCCGCCCTCGCCGACAAACAACCCAAGGTCGACGAGGCCCTGCGTGAGCTCCGCGCCGACGCCCGCTTCGACGCCGTCTCCACCTTCACCGAGGCCAACGCGGCCCGGCAGCGGGCCGAGAACGCCCGCCGCCGACGCAAACGTGAGGAGGCCGAGGACCGTTTCTTCGAGAACCGCAATCGCAACGGCTGGTTCGACCACCCAGATGTATGATCCCCCCACACATTCCGTTTGCCTGGTCGTGGTCTGATCTCGGCATTCTGTTACCCGAGCAGACCGGCGATGGCAGGAGAGGAACGGATGCACGCCCTGGTGGTGGACGGCGTCGTGGGGTCGCGGGGTAGTGAGTACGCGGTGCTGATGCGGCGGCTGCGGGAGGCGGGGTTGTTGCATCGGCGGCGGCAGTATTACTACGGGAAGGGTGCGGGGGTGCTGCTGGCGTTGGGGGGCGGGTGGGCGGCGTTCGTCGCGGTCGGGGACTCGTGGTGGCAGGTGGGGGTCGCGGCGTGGTTGGCGATGGTGTTCGCGCAGTGCGCGTTTCTCGGGCACGACGCGGGGCATCGGCAGATCTTCGCGGGGCGGCGGGGGAACTATCTGACGGGTCTGCTGTTCGGGAATCTCGCGACGGGGGTGAGCATCGGGTGGTGGACCAGCAATCACAATCGGCACCACGCGCATCCGAACACCGAGGACGCGGATCCGGACATCATGGGGGTGCTGGCCCATTCGAGTGAGCGGGCGCGCACCGAGCGGAGTTTGCGCCGGTTCGTCTTCCGGTACCAGGCGTGGCTGTTCTTCCCGATGCTGTTGCTGGAGGGCTGGAGTCTGCACGTCCAGAGCGTTCGCGGGTTGCTGCGGTGGCCGCTCCGGCATCGGGGCGTCGAGGCGGCGCTGCTGGCCGTGCACGCGATCGGGTATCTCGGCGTGGTGTTCTCGGTGTTGCCGCCCGGTAAGGCGCTCGCGTTCGTCGTCGTGCAGCAGGGTCTGTTCGGGTTCTACATGGGCTGCACGTTCGCGCCGAATCACAAAGGGATGGAAGTACTTTCGGCCGCCGACGCCACCGACTTCCTGCGTCGTCAGGTGCTCACCTCGCGCAACGTCCGCGGCGGCCGCCTCACCGATCTGGCGTTGGGCGGGTTGAACTACCAGATCGAGCACCACCTGTTCCCGTCCATGCCGCGGCCCAATCTGCCGCGCGCCCAACCCCTGGTCACGCGGTTCTGCGCGGAGGTCGGCATCCCCTACCGCGAAACGACGCTGTGGGAGTCCTACGCCCAGGCGCTGCGCCACCTGCACGCGGTCGGACGACACGCCCGGCGCTGAGCGAAATCGGGCGTCACCGGCACGGAATGACCGCCCCGGTCCCTGGTGTTCAATGCCAGGGTGAACGCAACGACGCCACTGACGATCATGGCCGTACACGCCCATCCCGACGACGAGGTCATGAGCACCGGCGGAATCTTCGCCCGCTACGCCGCCGAGGGAATCCGCACGGTCCTGGTGACCTGCACCAACGGCGAACAGGGCGACGCGCCGGGCGGCATCAAGCCCGGCGAGCCCGGCCACGACGAGGCCGAGGTGCGCGCCCTGCGGCTGCGCGAACTCGAGGAGTCGGCGGCGCTGCTGGGCATCGAGCACGTCGAACTGCTCGGCTACCGCGATTCCGGAATGGACGGCTGGGACGCCAACCACGATCCCCGCGCGTTCAGCAACATCCCCGTCGAACAGGCGTCCGCCCGCCTCGCCGACCTCATCCGGCACTACCGTCCGCAGGTCGTCGTCACCTACGACGAGAACGGCAATTACGGCCACCCCGACCACATTCAGGCCAATCGCATTGCCGTCGCCGCGACCGAGGCGACCGATATCCCCGCCAAGCTCTACTACACCGCGATCCCCCGCGAGCCCTCCCTCGAGATGTTCGCGGCCCTGCGCGCGAGCGGCGCCGTCGATTTCGAGCCCCCGGCCGATTTCGGCACGCCGATGGACCGGATCACCACCGTCGTCGACGTCACCCCGTACGCCCCGCGCAAACTCAAGGCGCTCCAAGCCCACGGCAGCCAGAGCGACAGCATCATGCTGCTGAGCCTGCCCGCGGAAGTGCAGCAGGGCATCTTCGGCACGGAAACCTTTGTGCGCCACAGCAATCGGGTGGCGGGTGTGCCGGATCAGGAGACCGACCTGTTCGACGGGCTCCGCTGAACCCTGGCGCGGCCGATGAATTCCGCGCCGACTCGCCGTCCCAACGGGTGAATATCGACGATGAGGAGTTCAGCCATGACGAAACCGTTCCGCTTCGGGGTCGTTGCCCCGCTCTTGACCGACCTGCCGACCTGGCGTGAGCAAGCCCGCCGCATCGGCGACCTGGGTTACTCGACGCTGCTCGTGCCCGACTTCCCGCTCACCCAACCCGCGCCCGCGCCCCTGCTGACGATCGCCGCGGAGATCACCGACCTGCGCGTGGGCACCTGGGTGTACGCGTCCCCGCTGCGCGCGCCGTGGCTGACGGCGTGGGAATCGCATTCGCTGTCGCTGCTGACCGATGGACGCTTCGAGATGGGCATCGGCACCGGCCGGCCCGGCATCGAGGACGAGTTGCACGAGAAGGGCGTGGCCGACGTCCCGTCGCGAGGCGAGCGGCTGCCCCAGATCCGGGAGACCGTCGAGCGGTTGCGCGAATTGGACGGACCCGACCGGCACACCCCCGTCGCGATGGCCGTCCTCGGGCCGAAGGCGCGCGCCTTGGCCGCCGAGGTCGCCGACACGGTGACCTTCGTCCTGGGCGATCAACCGCGCGCCCAGGTCGCGCCGATGGCCAGCGAGTTCCGGGACAACGAGAAGGTCGAGCTCGCGCTCGCGGTACCGGCCGTCGGCGACTGGGTCGCACCGCACATGGCCCCGCCCGGCATCGACCCCGCCCAGTGGCGGGAGGCCGACGCGCTCACCGTCCTGCCCGACGATCCGGCCGCGGCGGTGGCGGAGATCCAGCGGCGGCGGGAGGAGATGGGGTTCTCGTATTTCGTGATCGGTGCGGGGGCCGCGGAGCGGTTCGGCCCGGTGGTGGCGGAGTTGGCGGGGCGTTAGGCGGTCGCGAACCGATGAGCGGTTCGCTCCGGTCCAATCCGTGCTGGCGGGGCAGGGACGACGCCGCTCAGCCCGCCGCAGGGGTCGGCACGACCTGCAACCCATCGATGAAACTGTCGATATCGGGTCGGTAGAGGTCTCGGTCGGCGGCCGTGGCCTCGACCAGCATTCGGATCGGATACAGCAATTCGCCTGCGGGACAATCGAAGTCGAGGAATTCGTGGTAGCGGTCGCCGCCCTCGGCGTCGGACGCGGGGTGGATTCCGCCGGAACGGGTGCCGCCGCGGCCGCATACCTGAACCGGCTCGGAGCGCCACTGCCGCCAAGGGCCCGCGTATGCGACGAACACGCTGGTGCGGTTGTCGGCGCGACGCGGTTCGGTCACGCGGAGGGTGATGGTCGCGCTGCCCGTCCGCCCGGCGAGCCGATCGGTGCGGCGCAACACCAGATCGGACTCGTCGTCCGGCGTGACCTGCCAGCCCCGCAGTTGCGGAAGGTGGAGCGTGAAGGGCAGATCGGGGCGCGCTCGGGTGGTGAAGACGGCTCCGTTCGCCGCGCTGGCGTCGCAGGTCGTGCGCGTGATCGGAGCCGATGTGGGCTCCGACTCGCCGCACGCGGTCACGCCCGTCGCCACGATGGCGGCGAGAACCAGATGCCGAATTCTCATCACGGTCGGCAGCCTATCCGGCCGACCCTCGCGGGTCATGCCCCCAGTTCATCCGATATTCTGAGAAGCATTGCGCTGGAATCGCTTTCGCTCAGCGCCACGCGGCGGAGTTCGGGAATCACGGATTTGTAGCTGGCCACCTCGGCCGAGCGTTCGAGGTAGAGGTTGCCGACGTATTCCTCGATGTAGATCAGTGGCGGTTCGAGGAAACGGGTGTGGGGCAGGAGGGGGAATTCGAGGAGGGCGAAGGGGCCGGTCAGCGCGCCGATGTGATTGCGGGTGTCGAAGGGGACGATACGGACGGAGACATTGGGACGCTCGGCGAGTTCGGCGAGGTGGCGACGTTGTTCGGCCATCACCCCGGGGCCGCCCCATTCCTCGCGAATCGCCGCCTCGGACAGGATGATCTCGGCGTGGAAGGACAGATCCTCCAGTCGCCGAGCGTGTTTGAGGGATCGGTCGATGCGGCCCTCGATCAGATCCGCGGGGGCATTGGGGAATTCGGTCCAGGCGACGGCACGGCAGTAGTCCGGCGTGCGCACGATCTTCGGCAACAGGATGACCGACCACGCCGTCATCCGGGTGGCCGCGTCGTCCACCGCCGAGTACGGGTCGGGGTCGCCTTCGGTACGGTCCAGGTGCGGACGCCACCAGCCGCCACCGTTCTTCGCCGTGGTACGCACCTCCCGGGCCAACGCGAGAATCATGCGCCGATGCTCGTCGGAGATGCCGTAGTTGTCGCACAGCGTATTCATGTACAAGTCGCTCGCCGAACGCACGGAAAGGCCGTCCTCGAGGCGACCCATCGTCTGCGGCGAGATCCCGAGAATTCGGGCGGCCTGGAATTGACTCATGGCCGCCATATTCCGGAACTTCATCAATTGCCGGCCGAGCGCTCGTCGCGCCACCGTCGAACCCGCTGCGGGCATATTTGTTTCCTTTGCTATCGAATGAACCTGTCTGCCACAAGCTTCCGGGAAATTCTTCGGCCATCCCAGCCACAAACCTGGCACGAAGGCCGTACTCTTCTCCCATTGATCATCAATCGCAGGGGTGAGGGGTGGGCATGGTCGTCAGCACATGGACGAAGATCGAGGTTCGGGCACTGCGCAAGGCCGCCCTGCGGATGACGCAGGAGCAATTCGCGGAGGCGCTCGGGTTCAAGGTCGAGACGATTCAGAAGTGGGAGCAGAAGTGTACGGCCGAGCGGCCGGTCAAGGGCGGGTCGGCCGAGGCGTTGGATACGGCGTATGCGCGGTTGGAGGAGGGGCAGCGGGAGAGGTTTCTGGCGGAGCTGTCGCGGGTGCGGGGCGGGGGGCATGCTGGTAGTGGCGGAACGACGTTCGCTGTGGCGGTACCAGGTGGTACCGGTTCCCTTGACTTCGATACCGACACAGGGGAAGTCGATGACGAGATGAGACGGCGCGAACTGGGCAAGTTGGCGGCAGCGGCCACGGGCACCGCGATCTTGGTGCGGGACGGGCAGATTCGGCTCGGGATGGCCGACGCTCGCCGAATTATGGCAGAGGTCGAGGCATTCAGACGACAAGATCGGGAGGCGGGCGGCGCGGCGTTGCTCGAACCCGCGCTTCGGCATTTGCAGGCGGCCAAGGAATTCCTCGACCGCGGCGCGTACGACAACGCAACCGGCAAGGCGTATGCCAGCGCGGTGGGCGAGTTGGCATCGATAACCGGCTGGCTCGCTTACGACGCCGATCGTCACGAACTGGCGCGTCGATGTTACGCCGAGGCAATGACTTTGGGCACAGAGGCCGACGACAACGACCTGATCGCACATGTCTGCATGGGTGCGGCCAACCTCGCATACGTTCTCGCGCGTACCGGCCGGGGCGGAAGTCCTTACCGCGCACTGCAATTCGCCGACCGGGCTCGCACGCTGGTGCGCGGACGGCCGCCGGGCCGGATACACGCGTTGATCGCCATCCGCGAAGCGCAGGCATACGGCCTGCTCCGCGATCGGACAGCGTTCAACCGAGCCGTCGCGACCGCATGGCGAGAACTCGACCAAGCCTTCCAGCTCGAGCCGTTGGCGGAGGCTCCGAAGTGGCTGCACTTCGTCAGACACGCGGAAGTCGTTGATCATGAGGCACGCGCCCACGCCGATCTCGGCGACCTCTCCAAGGCTGCGGAATTGTTCGCGACCGCCGCCGAGAGCCCGACCCAGACCCGAAACGCCACCATCATCCGCGCGTGGTCGGCCGCGAGCAGAGCGCAGCTCGGCGACACGACCGGTGCGTTGGAGCATGGCTCTCAGGCTTTGCTGAAGCTGTCTTCCATCAGTTCGACTCGGACGCTGCGTGTTCTGGAGCCGGTTCGCACTGCCGTGGACAACGTGGCGTCGGGGGCCGAATTCCGGGAGCTGTACGACAGTTTGGCGCGGAAGGCGGCCGGTAGGTGACAGTCCGACGGGAGGTTCTCGAACACCGGCGGCGATCCAGGCCCACGCTGGACGAGACATGGTAAGGACGGCCACCGCCGCTGCAAGGTGGAGGCAGCCCCGTTCGGCGACCTGCGCCACTCGCCCCGAAAACGCGCCACCCTACTCGTAGACCCCACCAGCTCCCGCGCCTACGACCGCTACCGCCACTGGGGCTGGCACAAGGTCGGCTGGCTCCGCCCCCAACCTCCCGAACGCCCCCTCGCTTCGACGTCCTGATCCGTGAATTCACGCAACCGTGAGCGAATCCAGCCGCGGCGGGGTGTGAGTTCCCGAGTCGTCGAGGAGAGCCATGAGCGCGGCCTCCACCTCGGCTGCGCCTGGAACAGACACTCCAATCGGTCGGCGTCGCGAGCGCACACGGATTCCAAGGTGCCCTGAGCTTCGAATTCGGCGACGGTGTCCTGCAACAACATTCACACTACGTCCGGCATCTTGGCTCCCTGGGCCGCGGTGACAGCGTTGTGATCGACCGACGGCAGGAACGGTCTGCTGGTCTTGTTTCAGATCGCGCGTTCGGGTCTCCTGGGAGTCGTGCGCGGCCTTGGCCGCGTCGCCCCCTCGAGCGCCGCGATCAACGCGGCCAATTGGGCGGTGCGGAAGTAGTGCCGAAGCGAGAGAGGACGTACTACGGTGCAACTACTCCGAGGCGACGCGGCCGACGACCCGTTTCGCGAGTGCCGGCGTAGCGCGTTCCACCTCGAGGTCCGGGACGCCTACACCACGGCCACCGAGTCCGAGCCGCTGCGACGATTCCTGAACGGCGAACCGACACCAGCGGACTACGCGGAACGTCCGTGGATCCAGTTCATGCGCGAGACGATCGCCCGCGGGGTTGTCGTCAGCCGTATTCGCGTGGTCACCGAGCCGCATTCGGATTACCACCGGTGGCTGCTGTCCATCACGGCCAGCAATATCGCGGCCGGTGAGGACATCCGCTATGTTCCGCGGCACCGGGCCGGAGACGTTCCCCTTGACGATTGGTGGCTGTTCGACGAGCGAGAGGTGGCGTTCAACCTGGTCGACCACGCGGGGCGGCCCGCGGGGATGGCCGTGACCACCGATCCGGGCATCGTCGGCGAGTGTCTGTCCGTGCAGCGGCGGCTGTGGCCGTCGGCGATTCCGTTCGCCGACTATGTAGGTGCGTCGCCGCAGCAGTGACCAACGAGGTTCACGACGCGAGAGAAGCACTCGGACAACAGCTCCGGGAGATTCGTCGTCGTGCGGGTCTGACGGGACGCCAGCTCGCGGCCTTGGCCGGTTGGCACGAGTCCAAGGTGTCCAAGCTCGAATACGGCAGACTCCGGCCTTCGGATGCCGACGTCCGCGCCTATTGCACGTTCGCGGGCGCGGATGATCAGCTGCCGGACCTCCTCGCCAGCCTGTACCACATCGACGCCGCCTATCTGGAAATGCGGCGACTACTCGGCGCCGGTACCGGCCGGGCGCAGGACGAGTTGGTCAAGCTCGCCGCCCGAACCACCCATACCCGGATCTTCCAGAACGTCCTGATCCCCGGCATCCTGCAAACCGCCGAATACATTCGCGCGATCCTCGAACGTTCCATCGCCCGCCACGCCATCCCGAATGACATCGATGCCGGTATCGCCAAACGTGTGGAGCGCCAACAGTTTCTGTACCGAGGCGACCACCGCTTCGCCATTCTCATCGCCGAACAGGCGTTGCGAACGACGGTCGGCGGGGATGATGTGATGATAGGACAGCTGGACCGGCTGCTGTCCGTGATCAGGCTGCCCCGGGTCCGGCTCGGCATTGTTCCCGCCGAGGCTGAAATTCCCATGCAGACAACCAATTTCGTCATGTACGACAACCGAATGGTGCTCGTGGAAACCATCACTGCCGAGCTGACGATCACCCGGCCACGGGAGATCGCCCAGTACGGTCGCGTTTTCGGTGCGTTGGCGGAGCTTGCGGTCGTCGGCGACGCCGCCCGTGGGCTGATCAGTCGAGTTCTGGAACAGCGGCGCTCGCGCTCCGTCGACGAATGGTAACCCGCGCTCGGCTAGCCAGCCGGGGCGCCGCGTCGACGAGATCAACGTTCGGGTACGGGAATGGTGACCAGCCGCGTGTCGGGATCCAGTACGTGGGGCCAGCCCGCCGCCGGAGCGTCGCCCCACCACTCGCGGCCGTCCGGAGAGGTCCATTCACGGCGGCCCGGGGCGCCGCCGCCGAGTTGGACCGTGTAGAGGTTCGACGCCTGCTCGGAAGCCGTGCGTGGCGGATAGGCCGGACCGAACAGTGGGGACACCTCGGGCCGGGCGAACCGAACGGCGAACCGGCCGCCAGTATTGCTGTAGCACAAGCACAGTGCGAGATCGGTGTCGACCCAGCAGTCGTCGACCACGTGCAATGCGTGCCGCTGGCGGGACAACCACACCACGTTCTCGCCGACCGCGGTCGCCCACCTGCGCCGGGGCTCGGTGAACAGGTCGGCATAGCGGGGGTTGTCCGGAGGCTCACCGATATCGGCGGGACGGGAGGACGTTTCTGTCCATCCCTCGCCGCCCGCGTAGTGCCTGTAGGGACCGGTCATCGAGCCGGAAGCTGGTTGAGCCAATCGGGGCAGCGTGGCATGTTCTCACAGTAGGCGGTGGTTGCTCGGCGATGGAGGATGCGATTCTTGCCGTTCGCGGCCCGCTCCTCGGCTCAGTTGCGAATCTTGTTCTCTCTCAGTCATTTCGGGCGACTAGCAGATGGCCTGGTGCCCTTTGTTCAGTAGGGGGGTCGAGGGAAGCCCGGCCGGTCTGCCAGCCAACGTGACGTGCCGGGCAGCAGCACCAGCACCAGCATCGCGACGTTGAAGACCGTGCCGACGACACCGATCAGGGTGAGTTGGGTGTTCAAGGTGACGCCGGTGTGCACGGTGCCGCCGTGGCGATGGTCGATGATGGTGAAGATGGTCGACAGGGCGAGATAGGCGGTTCCGGCGGCAGCGATCAGGATTTGTCCGGCTTGTTTGCGGAGCAGCAGGAGCACTGCGCCGACGAGCATGATGGCGGCGAGAACCGCGCCGAGGAGGATCAGCGGTTTCACGCTGCGCCAGAAGCCCGTCGGGTCGAGGTCGCTGCCGGGGAGGAATCGGATCGCGGTGAGCGCGTATACGCCGCGTGTGCCGCCGAGCAAAGCCAATATGGCGGCGAACATCGCGGTGACATTGGACTGCTGGCGCATGGGCGACCGCCCCCCCTTCCCCCGGTGAACCCCAAGCCTAACGCGAAGTCTCGCGTCTGCGAAAATCTGTGCTACTCAACAGTTCCCAGCAGGTCGTCCGCGCGTGGGGTCAGTCCGACGGCGCGGTCGAACTCAGGGACAACGAATGTCTCGGTGCGACACACGAATTCCAGCCCATAATTGTTCAACGTCATCGGCAGCGGCTTGTCCGGCGTGAGCCGCGAACCCCCGGTGAGCTGGAACTCCACCCCCTCGATCAGATGCGCCAACAGAGTACTAGTGGTGAACAGCACCAAATTCCGCCCCGGGCATTCCGCCGGTCCCGCACTGAACGGCACCAGCTGCGGATAGCTCTGCGCCCTCCCATCGACCCAGATGTCCGGGGTGAAGGCGTCGGCGAACGGGAGGAGTTCCGCGTCGCGGTGGAACACCGGGGCGGCGATGAGCACCGCCGTGCCGGGCTGGGTGATCGGGGCGTCGTCGCGCCAGGTGACCGGTTCGGTCGTGTCGCGGAGGATGGTGGGGGTCGTGGGCCAGAGGCGGATCGATTCCAGCATGCAGGCGCGGAGGTAGGGGCGGGGCTGGATGCTTTGGGGGGCAACGGATTCGGAGCGGGCGCGGTCGAGTTCGGTGGGGTGGGTGGCGAGCAGGGCCAGGGCTCGGGTGAGGGCTATGCCCGCGGCGTCGAAGGCGAACAGCCATTGGGGGATCTGGCCGATGGGGTCGACCGCGGCGTCGGTGGAGGCGGCGACCACCGCGCCCGCGAGGCTGTCGGGCTGGGGGTTGTCGCAGTAGCGGTAGAGCTGTTCGATGAAGCGGTCGCGGCGGCGGCGGTGTGGGGGTGCGGCGAAGGACCAGTTGGCGGCCGAGCGCAGGCGCCACAGGTCGTCGGTGATGTGGTGGTCGTCGCGGGCGGCGTCGCCGAGGGTGACGCGGCGGGCGATGCGGAACCAGGCGGTGGTGAAGCGGGCGGCGTCGATGTAGCGGTCGCGGAGGGCGGATTCGATCAGGTCGTCGGCCTCCTCGGCGATGACGCGGGCGAAGGGTTCGGCGAGGCGGTGCAGTTCCGAGCCCGTGTCGAGGGCCGCCTCGTTCACCGCGCGCCGCCGCTCCCGCACCGGGCCGCGCGAGATCAGCACGCCGTGCGGCTGGAACTGCCGCAATGCCGCGAGCTTCTCCTTGTTGGCGGGATGGAACGGACCGGGCGACTCCGCCAGCACACGGCCCACGTCGTCGGGATCGGTGACAACCACAACCCGCCGCACACCGAGGTCCAATTCGACCGGCCCCCTATCGAATTCGTCCCGCAGCCGCCGCATCCGGGTCAAGGCCCGCGTATCGGCCTGCCCCCGCTCGAGCAACCCCATCACCCGCCGCCGCCGAGCAATGACCCCCGCCGCCACCGGCGCGAACCCCAGATCCACAAGCACCCGCAACGCCCGCACCCCACGAATCCGCGCCATACCACCCTCCAGCATCCGATCGGCGATCCTTTGGGCAGGCGGTACCCGTCCGGCGAAGATCGAATCGTCTCCCCGCCCGGTTGCCGATACCGGAGCGGAACGGTCCGTCATGGAAAGATGCCGCGGCCGACACCGGGGGCCTAGACTCAATCCGCGGGGTACTCATGAAATAGCTTGATACACAGGGGGTTTGATCATGATTCGAGTGGTGTTCGCGTACTTCTGCGCTGCCGCCGCCGTCGCCTTCGCGGCCGGTCCGGTGTCGGCGCAGCCGCCGGACCGGGGCCGGTATTGGCACGAGGGGCATCTCACGTGGGTGTCGGTGGCATACCTCGAGGCGCATCCAGGGGTGCTGCCCGATCGAGTCGCGGTCGTCGACGGCCGCCTCGCGCTGGTCGGCAGTCCAGAGATGGAGCAGGCGAAGGAGGCGTTGAAATGCCGGGAGCTGACCTGCATCCATGTCTGGGGAGACAGCATCTTCGTGGACAGGTCTGCGCTGTACTACTACTCGCCACCGCAAGGCTGCATGGACAACTCCTGGCAGTACTTCCCGGCCGGTGCGAATCGCGTGGAAGGAATGCATCACACCGCGTGCCCGAAACCGGATGCCGCGGGATCGACGGACGGATTCTACTATGACGACCAGGGCCCAACCGGCGCCATCGCGGATGGGACGTTGATGTGCGGGAGCTGGATCGGCGGCAGGGGCGTTGCCTGCGCGGACATCAAGCGCTGACCTGGAGAGGCGGGACGTGATGGTGTTGACCCCGGTGACCGAGCGGCGCACGGACGGGCGGCTGACCTGGTGGGTCGAGGCCGGGCCCGCCGAGGAGATCATGGCGGCGTTGCATCCGGGCCGCGAGGTGCTGATGACCGATCTCCAGATCTCGGGGCCGGGCGTGAACGAGGGGTGGGGGTTCGGCGGACCGCCGCTGGAGGACGGTAAGCGAGTCGAGTTCATGTACGGCCGAGCCCAGGACGGCACCGAATTCGTGATCACCCGCTTCGACCCCGCCCTCCCCGCCCTGCACCTCGAAACTACCCGTCGCGTCATCACCGTCGACGCCCGCCCCCTCCCCGTCCACTTCGGCCTCAAATTCTGGGCCCAGCCCATCCCCCGCGACGAGGAGTTCGTCACCGCCTACGGTGATCCCTCCGAATCCCCGCCGCTGGGCTGGGTGCCGCCGCGGCACGACGGCTGACCCGGGTCACTCCGCGACGATGTCCACCCTGTTCTTGTAGAACGCCACATAATCCTTGATCGCCGCCGCGGCCTTCTTCGGCTCCGGGTAGTACCAGGCCGCGTCTCGCAGGGGCTGGCCGTCGCCCACGTCGATGGTGTAGTAGCTGGCCGTGCCCTTCCATGGGCAGACGGTGTGAGTTTCGGTGGGGCTGAAGAACTCTCGTTTGATCGAGCCGGGCGGGAAGTAGATGTTGCCCTCGACCGTTTCGTAGGTGTCGGTTTCGGCGATGGTGATGTCGTTGACGACGGCTTTCGCTCCCATACCTCGATGCTGCCGTCGGACGGGGCGCATGGCTCGGAGCCGGGCGAGGAGCAGGGCGGCGAGGGTGTAGAGCCAGGCGGCGACGGCTATCGCCAGCAGGACGCGGGCCACCGGGAGCAGCCGGGAGACCGGGAGGGCGGCGCCGGTGGTGTAGGCGGCCACCGCGGTCATGCCGAGCGGGAAAACCGTTGCCCACCTTCGGATGTCGTAGTCGGGTCGCGGGCGGACGGCCTCGGCGATCAGGAGCACCACGTATCCGGCGAGGTTCGCGGCGAGGACGACCGCGGTCGCCGCGCGCAGGGTGTGCAGCGGCCAGCCGGTCCACTGCCCGGTGGCGAGGAGTTTCGCCCCGGCGAGCGCGGAGATGGCGAGGGCGCCCGTGGCCACCCAGTGATCCCCGTGTCCGGTCCAGATCTGCCGGACGTCGAAATGGGTGAACGCCAGCGGGTACAGCGCCAGACCGCCCACGAAGAACGCCAGCCCCACCCAGCCCAGCCACGAAAGCCCTTCCGCCGCAGCGAGAGTCGCCGACAGCACCGCGATGCCCTGGGTCGACACGCACACCAGGAACGCCGCCCCGGGCATCCGCGCACCCCAATGCCGGATGACGGCGGTGAGCAGCAGCGGCCACACCGCGACGGCGAGGACGAGCCCCACCGCCGCCACGAGCTGCCAGCCCAGCAGCGAGAAGCGCGTCCCCAGCACGGTCGTGGCGGCCACAGCGGTGAGCGCGGGCGGCGTGTCGGCCTCCCCACGCCACCGGTCCCGTTCGTACAGCAAACGACTGGTGAAGTCGATCGCGAGGAGCACCCACACCGCCGCCCCGATCACCAGCCACACCAGCGACAGCACCTCGAGTCCCACGAGATGCCAACCCACCGAGACGATTTCGGTGGCCATCACGAACGACCCGGCCGCCGGGGGCAGGTCCCGCCACCATCGCTGTGCCACCCGGCCAGTCTAGGAGCAACCGCGCAGCGATTCCCACGCGTGTTCTCCCGCGCCCCGCGCGCACGGCGTGTTTTGATGGGCGCGCGAACGGCGGACCGCACCCAGGTGAGGGGAACCGATGAGCGAGGCGGATGCACTGCTGCTGCGGACCGGCAAGTACCTCCGCCGGGCGCGGACCTCGCCGGATCTGCACGCGGTGCACTACGTCGGCGGCCGCGAGGGCGATGCCTTCTACCGGGATCGCTGGAGTCACGACAAGATCGTCTATTCCACGCACGGGGTGAACTGCACGGGTTCGTGCCGGTGGAAGGTGTACGTCAAGGACGGCATCATCACCTGGGAGACGCAGGCCACCGACTATCCGTCGGTGGGCCCGGACCGGCCCGAGTACGAGCCGCGCGGCTGCCCGCGCGGGGCCGCGTTCTCCTGGTACACCTACTCCCCCACCCGCGTGCGCTACCCGTACATCCGCGGCGTGCTGCTGGAGCTGTATCGAGAGGCCAAGCGCCGCACCGGGGATCCGGTGCTGGCCTGGGCCGACATCCAGAACGATCCCGAGCGCCGCCGCGCGTATCAGCGGGCACGCGGCAAAGGCGGTCTGGTGCGGGCTAATTGGGACGAGGCCGTGGAGATCATCGCCGCCGCGCACGTGCACACCATCAAGACCCACGGACCCGATCGCATCGCCGGATTCTCCCCGATTCCGGCCATGTCGATGGTCTCGCACGCGGCGGGCGCGCGGTTCATGGCATTGATCGGCGCGCCGATGCTGTCGTTCTACGACTGGTACGCCGACCTTCCCGTAGCGTCCCCGCAGGTTTTCGGCGATCAGACCGATGTGCCCGAGTCCGGGGACTGGTGGGACGCCGCGTATCTGATCATGTGGGGGTCCAATGTCCCGGTCACCCGTACCCCGGACGCGCACTGGATGGCCGAGGCGCGCTACCGCGGGCAGAAGGTGATCGTGGTCGCCCCCGACTACGCCGACAACGCCAAATTCGCCGACGAGTGGTTGCATCCGCATCCGGGCACCGATGCCGCGCTCGCGCTGGCGATGGGCCATGTGATCCTGCGCGAATACTTCGTCGATCGCGCCGAACCGTTCTTCACCGACTACGTGCGCCGCTACACCGATCTGCCGTTCCTGGTGACACTCACCGAACACGAGAACGGTTACGTCCCAGCGAAATTCGTCCGCGCCGCCGATCTCGGCGACGAGAGCGAGGGCGCGCGGTGGAAGACCGTCGTCCTCGACGAACGCACCGGCGCGCCCGCGGTTCCCGGCGGCTCCCTCGGCCACCGCTGGACCGACTCCGGTCAGGGCCACTGGAACCTCGATCTCGACGGCATCGAACCGATGCTGAGCCTGTACGGCCCTGGCGCGCACCACGTTCCGGTGTCCCTCCCCCGGTTCGACACCGAGACCGGCACCGGCGTCCTGACCCGCGGCGTCCCCGCCCGACGCCTCACCCCCGACGGCCCCCTGGTCACCACGGTGTTCGACCTGCTGCTCGCCCAATACGGCGTCGCGCGCCCCGATCTGCCCGGCGACTGGCCCGCCTCCTACGACGACCCCGCACACCCCGGCACCCCCGCCTGGCAGGAGACCCACACCTCCGTCCCGGCCGCCGCCTGCGCGCGCATCGCCCGCGAATTCGCCGACACCGCGATCAGATCCGGCGGCCGGTGCATGATCCTGATGGGCGCGGGCACCAATCACTGGTTCCACTCCGAGACCATCTACCGCACCTTCCTGGCCCTGCTGCAACTCACCGGCTGCCAGGGCCGCAACGGCGGCGGCTGGGCGCACTACGTCGGGCAGGAGAAGGTCCGCCCGTTCACCGGCTGGTCCACCCTGGCCGGGGCGACCGACTGGGCGCGGCCGGCGCGGCAGATGATCGGCACCGGCTGGTTCTTCCTGCACACCGACCAGTGGCGCTACGACGGCTTCCGCGCCGACGCGCTCGCCTCGCCGCTGGGCAGCGGACGGTTCGCCGACATGACCGCCGTGGACTGCCTCGCCCAGGCCGCGGCCGCGGGCTGGATGCCGAGCTACCCGACCTTCGACCGCAACCCGCTCGTGCTCGGCGACGGTGCGGACGCCGTGGCGCGCGCGGTCGAGCAATTGCGTTCGGGCGAGCTGAGATTCGCGTGCGAGAACCCCGACGAACCCCGCAACTGGCCGCGCGTGCTGACCCTGTGGCGGTCGAATCTGCTGGGCTCCTCGGCCAAGGGCGCGGAGTACTTCACCCGTCACCTGCTCGGCACGCAGTCGACCGCCTCCGCCGCCGAAGCGCCGCCGGACGCCCGACCGCGCGATGTGGTGTGGCGCGAGGAGGCCCCCGAGGGCAAGCTGGATCTGCTGGTGTCGCTGGACTTCCGGATGACCTCCTCCACCCTGCTCTCCGATATCACGCTGCCCGCAGCCACCTGGTACGAGAAACACGATCTGTCCTCCACGGACATGCATCCGTTCGTGCACTCGTTCACCCCGGCCATCGATCCGCCGTGGCAGGCGCGCACCGATTTCGACACCTTCCGCGCGCTCGCCGACAAACTCAGCGAGCTCGCGGTCACCCATCTGGGCGTGCGCCGCGATCTGGTCGCCACCGCGCTGCAACACGACACACCCGGCGAGACGGCGCAACCCGGCGGCGTGGCCCTGGATTGGCGGCGCGGCGAGTGCGATCCGGTGCCCGGCCGCACCCTGCCGACACTGACCGTGGTGGAACGCGACTACACCGCGATCGGCGCGAAGTTCGCCGCCCTGGGACCGCTCGCCGAGCAACTCGGCCTCCCGGTGAAGGGCCTCGCGTTGCGCCCGGACGTCGAGATCGAATTGTTGAAGTCCCGCAACGGCGTCGCCCGTCACGGCCCCGGCGCGGGCCGCCCGCTGCTGGACACCGCCGTGCACATGGCCGACACCATCCTCGCCCTGTCCGGCACCACCAACGGCCGCCTGGCCGTGCAGGGCTTCCGCACCCTGGAGGCGCGCGTCGGAAAACCGTTGGCGCGCTTGGCCGCCGAGCACGAAGGCACCCAGGTCACCTACGCCGACACCCAGGCCGCGCCCGTCCCGGTCATCACCTCGCCGGAATGGTCGGGCAGCGAGACCGGCGGCCGCCGCTACACCGCCTTCACCCAGAACGTCGAACAGCTGCGGCCGTGGCACACCCTCACCGGGCGGCAGCAGTTCTTCCTCGACCACGACTGGATCCACGAATTCGGTGAGGCGCTGCCGATCTACCGGCCGCCGTTGAACATCCAGAAGCTGTTCGGCGAACCGGAATTCGGGCCCGACGGCGACCGGCAGGTGACGGTGCGCTACCTCACGCCGCACAACAAGTGGTCGATCCACTCCGAATACCAGGACAACCTGCTCATGCTGTCGCTCTCGCGCGGCGGCCAGTGCGTGTGGATGTCCCCCGCCGACGCCGCCGCGATCGGCGTGCGGGACAACGACTGGATCGAGGCGGTCAACCGCAACGGCGTCGTCGCGGCCCGCGCGATCGTGTCGCACCGCATGCCGACCGGCACCGTGTACATGCACCACGCCCAGGAACGCACCGTGAACACCCCGCGCACCGAGACCACCGGAACCCGCGGCGGCATCCACAACTCGCTCACCCGGGTGCTGCTCAAGCCGACCCATCTGATCGGCGGCTACGCCCAATTGTGTTGGGGCTTCAACTATCTCGGCCCCACCGGCAACCAGCGCGACGAGGTGACGGTCATCCGCCGCCGCCGACAGGAGGTGCGGTACTGATGCGCGTCATGGCGCAGCTGGCGATGGTGATGAACCTCGACAAGTGCATCGGCTGTCACACCTGCTCGGTGACCTGCAAGCAGACCTGGACCAACCGCGCGGGCATGGAGTACGTCTGGTTCAACAATGTGGAAACCCGTCCGGGACAAGGCTATCCGCGCGGCTACGAGGATCAGGCGCGGTGGCGCGGCGGGTGGCGGCTGGACCGGCGCGGGCGGCTGGTCCCGCGCGCGGGCGGGCGGCTGCGCAAGCTGGCGACGATCTTCGCCAATCCGGTGCTGCCGATGGTCGAGGACTACTACGAGCCGTGGACCTACGAGTACCGCGACCTGCACGCCGCACCGCTCGGCGACGACTATCCGGTGGCGCGGCCGCGGTCGCTGCTGTCCGGCAAGCCGATGGCCATCGAGTGGAGCGCCAACTGGGACGACAATCTGGGCGGGCTGCCCGAGCACGGCGACGCCGATCCGATGGTGCGCGCGGTGCGCGAGAAGACCTCGGAGCGGGTGCGTTTCGAGTTCGAGCAGAGCTTCATGTTCTATCTGCCGCGCATCTGCGAGCACTGCCTGAATCCGGCGTGCGTCGCGTCGTGTCCGTCGGGGGCGATGTACAAGCGCGCCGAGGACGGCATCGTGCTGGTCGATCAGGACCGCTGCCGCGGCTGGCGGATGTGCGTCACCGGCTGCCCGTACAAGAAGGTCTATTTCAACCACCGCACCGGTAAGGCCGAGAAGTGCACCTTCTGCTATCCGCGGACCGAGGTCGGCCTGCCCACGGTGTGCTCGGAGACCTGCGTGGGACGGCTGCGCTACATCGGGGTCGTGCTCTACGACGCCGACCGGGTGGCCGAGGCCGCGGCGGTGCCCGACGAGACGGCGCTCTACGAGGCGCAACTGGGGCTGTTCCTGGATCCGGAGGAGCCGACGGTGCGCGCGGCCGCGGCGGCCTCGGGCGTCCCGGCGGATTGGATCGACGCCGCCCGCCGCTCCCCCGTGCGGCGGCTGATCTGCGAGGACCGGGTGGCGCTGCCGCTGCATCCGGAGTACCGCACGCTGCCGATGGTCTGGTACATCCCGCCGCTGTCGCCGGTGGTGGAGGCGCTGACCGCCACCGGCTTCGACGGCGAGGACGCACGAAACCTGTTCGGCGCCATCGACAGTCTGCGCATACCCGTCGAATATCTGGCCGAGCTGTTCACCGCGGGCGATCCGAAACCGGTGCGCGACGCGCTGGCCCGGCTCGCGGCCATGCGGTCCTATATGCGGGACATCAATCTCGCCGACCCGCCCGACGAGGCCGTCGCGACCGCGGTCGGCATGACCGGGGAGGGGCTGTACGAGCTGCACCGGCTGCTCGCGGTCGCGAAATACGAGGACCGCTACGTGATTCCGACCGCGGCGGCCGGGGACGCCCGCGCGTTGGAGGAGTCCGTGGTGCCCGGCGAATGCAGCCTGGACGTCGAGGGCGGGCCGGGCATGGGCGAACCGGGTCCGTTCGGCGACGAGTCCAGCCGCACGTTCCTGCCGCTGGCCTCGGTGGAGAGCTTCCACGCGCTGCGCCGCCGCCAGACCGCCGACGAGGAGCCGCGATGAGGACCCGGCCCGCCTTCCATCAGGCCGTCGCGCACTGTCTGGATTATCCGGATCAGGCGCTGTATCAACGACTTTCGCTGCTGGAGGCGTGCGCGCCCCGGCTGCGGCCGTTCCTCGCGCACGTGGCCGCGACCCCGCTGGCCGAACTCGCCGAACAGTACGTGCGGGTGTTCGACTTCCAGAATCGGCACTGCCTGCACCTGACCTGGTGGCTGGACGGGGACACCCGCCGCCGCGGCGAATCGCTGGTCGCGCTCAAACGCGCCTACCGCGAGGCGGGCCTGGACCCGGTCGGCGACGAACTGCCCGACTATCTGCCGATGGTGCTGGAATACGTTGCGGCGACCGGGGATTCGACCATCCTGCGCACCCACCGCCCGGGGCTGGAACTGCTGCGCCTGGCGCTCGACGACGCCGATACGCCCTACGCGAGCGTGGTGAGCGCGCTGTGCGCCACCCTGCCCGGCCCCTCGCCCCGCGACCGGGCCGCGGCCCGGGCGCTGGCCCGGTCCGGTCCGCGCGCGGAGAACGTGGGCCTGGCCCCGTACGGACACCTCGAGCTGCTGCCGTTGCACACCCCGGGAGGCCACTGATGCGGACGTTCCTGTGGGCGGGTCTGCCCTACATCGCGCTCGTGTCGCTGATCGCGGGACTGATCTGGCGGCACCGTTACGACCGGTTCGGCTGGACGACCCGCTCGTCGCAGGCGTACGAGTCCAGGCTGCTCAATGTCGCCTCACCGGTGTTCCACTACGGCATCCTGTTCGTGTTCGTCGGCCATCTCATGGGCCTGTTCGTGCCCGAAAGCTGGACCGACGCACTCGGATTCACCGAACACCCCTACCATCTGCTGTCGCTGTTCGGCGGCACGGCGGCCGGGGTGCTGACGGTGGCGGGCATCGCGGTGCTGATCTACCGCCGCCGCACCCGCGATCCGGTGCTGCGCGCGACCACGCGCAACGACAAACTCATGTACGTGGTGCTGGTGGCGGCGATCGTCATGGGCATGTGGGCCAAGCTCGGCGAATCGCGGATCTCCTCGGGCTACGACTACCGGCGGACCATCGCGCCCTGGGCGCGCGGCGTTCTCACGTTGCGCCCGGACCCGGATCTCATGATCGGGGTGCCGGTGACCTATCAGATCCACGCGGTGATCGGGATGGCGCTCATCGCGCTGGTGCCGTTCACGCGGCTGGTGCACATGTTCAGCGCGCCGGTGCGGTACCTGTTCCGGCCTTATCTGGTGTACCGGTCCCGCGATCCGCGGCGGCTCGGTGAGCGCGCGGCGCGGCCGGGGTGGGAACCGATCGAGCGGTGAGCCCTACGTCGCGCTGAGCACGTTCGTGGCGAGCAGGCCCATGACCACCACGCCGAGGACGATGCGGTAGCCGACGAACCAGTTCAGCGAGTGCCGGGCCACGAATTTCAGCAGCCACGCCACCGACGCGTAGCCGACCACGAACGACAGCACCGTGGCCACCAGCAGTTGCGCGCCCGAGGCTTGCAGGCCCTCGCCCGAGGGTTGGAACGCGTCGGGGAGGCTGAACAGGCCCGACGCCAGGACCGCCGGGATCGCCAGCAGGAACGAGAACCGCACGGCCGCCTCTCGGGTCAGGCCCACGAACAGGCCCGCCGAGGAGGTCGCCCCGGACCGCGAGACGCCCGGGATCAGGGCCAGGCACTGGGCGAAACCCATGATCAAGCCGTCGCGGGTGGTGAGTTCCTCGAGGGGTCGCCGCCGCGCGCCGTAGTACTCGGCCGCGGCGATGACGAGCGCGAAGACGATCAGCATCGCCGCCACCAGCCACAGGTTGCGCGCGCCGGTGCGGATCTGATCCTTGAACACCAGGCCGAGCACGCCGATCGGGATGGTCGCGATGATCACGTACCAGCCGATGCGGTAGTCGAGTTCGCGCTGCGCGTCCGGGTCGAGCGCGTGCGGGTCGAAATCGTCGGTGTAGACGGGCAATACGGTGGTCGGCTGTTCGCTCACCGGCACCGGCACCCGCGCCTCACCGCGCACCCGCTCGACCAGCGTGGTGCACCAGGCCACCAGGATCCGCCAGATGTCCTTGGCGAAGTACACCAGCACCGCCGCCTCGGTGCCCAGCTGGGTCACCGCGGTGAACGAGGCGCCCGCGTCGTCGCCGAAGAACAGCGACGACACGATGCGCAGATGCGCCGACGACGAAATCGGCAAGAACTCGGTCAACCCCTGAACCAGGCCAAGCACGAGCGCCTGCACCCAGGTCATCGACTCACCCACGCACACTCCTTCCGTCTCCGGCAGGGACAGTACCGGGTCGGCGCGAGTGAGCCTAGGCGACCAGCTCGAGCAGCCCCCGCGGGTCCCACGGCATGGGGCCGGTCGGGAAGCTCAGGCGGACCAGGCGATGGGGTGGGTCGGCCTCGAAGTGGGCGACCGAGGGGGGCAGGAAGCCGCCGATCACCTTCTCCATGAGCATGTTCAATCCGGTGAAGCGGGGGCGCAGCCGGACCTGCCAGCCGGTGCGGCAGCCGGCGGGCACGTCGATCTCGGCGGTGTGCTCCACCTTGACCGCGAACGGGATGCTCACCGAGAAGGCCAGCCACAGATCGACCAGCTCCTCGGCGCCCTCGGTGAAATCCAGGCCGCGCAGCAGCGTGAGCCCGCCGAGCAGCGGCATCACATTGTCGGGGAACGGCGCCAGGCCGCCGCCGAACTGGAGATGCGCGGTGCCGAGGAAATTCGCCTCCTCCCGCGAGACAACCGTTGTGCCGGAACGGGTTTCGGCCCGGTAGTTCTCGGCCCGCAGCAGCCCGCCCGCCCGCTGGAAGCGCTGTTCGACGGTCATCGCGAAATTGCCGTGCCCCAGACTCACCTCCACGATCGAGCGGTAGCCGTCGCCGTCGTGGCCGACCACGCTGATCAGATCGAGTTTGGGCGGCCGCTCGGCGACGGTCACGGTGTAGACCGACTTCTCGCCGTCGGGGATGCCCGGATCACGAAACGCGGTGTGCACGCGTCCTCCTCACTGCGTTTCCTCGACCGCGGCCACGAACACCGCCTTCAGCGTGTCCACGTACCGTTCGACCGACCCGTGCGCCACGGGGGTGTCGGGATAGATGACGCTCAGCATGGTCCGATCGGCCAACCGGTTGATCCAGATCAGAACCTGTTCGGAGGCGGCGCGATTGGCGTACAGCCCGCACGAGGCGACGTCGAACAGATCGTTGCCGAGCAGTTCGCGGGCGTCGACGAAGGAGATCATCGGCGTCGCCCAGCCGGGCCGCAGATTCAGATCCGAATCGGCGGGCAGCAGTTCCACCACGCGCTGGAACGACGTGGCCGCCAAGCGCATTCCGTTCTCGTAGGCCCGGTGGGCGAGTTTCACCACCCGCGCGAACGTTGCGGTCGGCCCCAACGGGAACGCCACCGGCAGCAGCGTCGCGTACCAGCCGACCGACGCCCGTTCCTCCGGGGAGCTGCGGGTGCTGACCGGGGTCATGCCGAAGTAGTAGTCGCCGCCCACGAGATCGCGCTCGGCCAGCGCCGCGGCGGCGAAGACGCCGCCGACGAACTCCGCGCCGTTGTCGCGGCACACCCGCTCGAACCGCTGCGCGGTGGCCTCGTCGAACAGCGTGACCGTGCGGTGCGCGCTGCGGTTGTACACATCGGTGCGCCGCCCCAGATCCAAAGGGAACGAGGGCAATTCGCCGTCGTTGCCGCGAATCAGCTCCAGCCACTTGCGCACTCCCGGCGAGGACAGGGTCATCCGGCCGGTGTAGCCGCGCTCGGTGGCGCAGTAGTCCAGGTAGCTGGCCGCGGGGGTCAGCATCCCGGTGTCCTCCCACACCTCGTGCAGATACAGCAGCGCGAGGTCGAAGCCGGTCAGGTACTGCCCGAATCCGTCGGTGTGCAGGTGGTCGACCGCGGCGTACACCGTGGTCGACTCCTCCCGCTGAATCGTGCCGAAGGTGAAGCAGTCCCAGTCGAACGGCCCCGGCGTGGTCTTCTGGACGTGATCGCGCAGGGTGTCGGCGTCGTCGATGCGGCCGTACTCGATCGGCACGAACTCCACGTCCTCCTCGGGCACCAGATGCCGTTCGATCGCGCCCGCGGCGTCGATCCGGAACCAGGTGCGGAAGGTGTCGTGGCGCCGCAGGAACGCGTTGACCGCGCGGGTCATCGCGTCCAGATCCAGATCACCGGTCGGGATCTCCGCGGTCACCAGGCACAGGCCCGAGTACCGGAAGTCGGCCTCGGCGTGCCGGTCGGCGAGCCGCAGATACTGTTCCTGCTGATGGGAGGGCGGGGCCGGGTGAACCGGCGCCCGCCGGGCCCGCGCCACCGAATCCGGTGACGCGACCCAGCTGACCAGTCGCCCCGGTCCCGGCTCCCATTCGTCGATCAGTCCGAAACTGACCACGGTGCTACCTCTTTCGACATCGGTCGATCACGGCCGGGCGTCCGCGAGCACCGGCTCGGCGGCCGAACCGTTGCTCGCGACCGGTACCGGCGCCGGTGCCGGGTCCGGAACAGGTTGTCCCGCACCGGTTTCCCCGGCGAGGATCAGTTCCGCCACCTTCGGGCCCGCCTGCTCGAGGCTGAACGAGCGGCCCATCTGCAACGACATCAGGTCGATGCCGAGGGTCTTGGTGACCCGCGCGCCGAGTTCCACCGCCATGAGCGAGTCCAGGCCCAGTTCGGGCACCGGCACCGTCATGTCGATCGATTCCACCGGCACGCCCATGACGACGGCGAGTTCCTCGGCCATCTTGCGGGCCACGAACGCGCCCCGCTTGCTCTCCTCGATCGCGGCCACCTCCGCGCGCAGCCGGGCCAGCTCCGAGGTGTCCTTGGCGCTCGCCTGGGCCAGCGCGATGGTGCGGCCGGTCCGGGTCAGCTGCGGGAAGGTGCCGGTCAGCTTGCCCCAGTCGGTCGGGATGATCGCCGCCCGCGCCATGCCCAGCCGCAGCGTCTGCTCCAGATAGGCGGTGGCGTCGGCCATGTCGATCGGATCGAAGCCGACCAGATCCAGGTACTTGAGCGCGGTCTCGTCGGCGGCCATGCCGCCCGTCGCGCCGGACAGGTGACCCCAGCCGACGCACAGCGCCCGCTCGCCGGCCCGCGACCACTCCTCGGCCAGCGCCTCCACCGCGAGATTGGCCGCAGTGTAGTTGTACTGGCCGTAGATGCCGTACATCGAGCCGCCGGAGGAGCACAGCACGAACATGTCCAGCTCGATCCCGGCGTCGGCGACGGCCTGGTGCACCACGCGCGCGCCGTGCACCTTCGGCCGGTAGACCTTGGCGAGTTCCTCGAATTCCATTGCCGCCAAACGGTTGTCGGCCACCGCGCCGGCGGAGTGGAACACCCCGCGCAGCGGCCGCTCGGCGGTGTGGGCGCGGGCGACGATGGCGGCGATCGCCTCCGGATCGGTCACGTCGGCCCGTTCCTCGATCACCTCCACCCCGATCGTGCGCCACGCCTCGAGCTGACGGCGCGCCTCCTCGGTGCTCGCGCCGCCGCGGCCCAGCAGCACCAGCCGCCGCGCGCCGCGCAGCACCAGCCAGCGGCCCATCGCCATCCCGAAGCCGCCGAAGCCGCCGGTCACCAGATACGTTGCGTCGCTGTGGATCTCGACGCCGGGCA
Organism: Nocardia sp. NPDC003482; assembly: GCF_053588115.1. NCBI lineage: Bacteria > Bacillati > Actinomycetota > Actinomycetes > Mycobacteriales > Nocardiaceae > Nocardia > Nocardia sp. NPDC003482. Next base: position 95,338 of record NZ_JBSFPI010000006.1, on the reverse strand, counting down.
GGTACGGACGCACCGACGGGTTCGCCGAGTCCATCCGCAGCGCGATGCGGGACAGGCCGGTCGAGCGGATGGTCTCCTCGAACGCGTGGGCCACGTCGTCGGTTTCGAACGCCCGGTAGTCCAGCGGCTTGTAGACGCCCGCGATCACTTTCTCGTAGACCCGTTGCAGCAGTTTGGTCAGCCGCTGGGCGTCGACCGCGACGAGGCGGTCCAGATCCATCGAGAAGTAGGCCACGTTCTTGTCGAAGTTGGCCATCTCGAGCAGGCCGCCGGTGTAGATGTCGGCCTTGCCGACCTCCACGATGCGCCCGAATTCGGCGACGGCGTTGAAGTTCTGCCGCAGGATCTCGCCGGGCGCGCTGGAGACCACGACCTCCACGCCCTTGCCGCCGGTGAACTCGAGCACGTCGTCGACGAAGTTGAGCGAGCGCGAGTCGATGGCGTAGTCGGCGCCGAGTTCCAGCACGTGCGCGCGGCGCTCCTCGGTGCTGGCCGTGCCGATGATGCGCGCGCCGCGGTCCTTGGCCACCTGGATGGCGGCCGTGCCGACGCCGCCCGCCGCGCCGTGGATGAGCACGGTCTCGCCGGGCTGGAGGTTGGCCAGATCGTGCAGGGCGTATTCGGCGGTGCCGAAAGCGATTGTGCTGGTGCAGTATCCGGGATCGGTGTCGGGCGGCAGCGGAATGGTGAGCTCGCGCTCGACCACCACGTAGCGCTTCATCATGCCCTTGGCCGCCACCGCGACCTGATCGCCGACCGCGATCCCGGTGACGCCCTCGCCGACCCGGACCACCTCGCCGACGCCCTCCATGCCGGGCACCGTGCCGAAATAGGTGGGGGCGAGCTCGCGTTCGCCGAGCAGGCCGATGACCTTGAGCGGATCCTTGTAGTTCAGGCCGATGACCTTCATCCGCACCTCGAGCTGCCCCGGGCCCGGCTCGCGCCGCGGGCATTCCCGCCACGCCAACGCCGACAGCAGCCGCGTGCGCGGCAGCTCCAGCTCGAAGTTGGCCTCCGGATCGGTCAGCGGCTCCGGGGTGTCGAGGGCGTCGAGGCGCTCACCGAGCGGTTTGGCGATCATCGGGGCCCAGCGCTTGTCGCCGCGCAGCACGACCTCGTCCATGTTGTCGGTCCAGAACGCGCCCGGCACCGCCAGTTCGGTGACCAGCCGGTCGATGTCGGTGTCGGGTTCGACATCGATCAGCCGCCACCGCAGCGCGGACTGCTCGTTGAGCAGCACGCGGCGCGCACCGGCGAGGGCGGAGTGGTTGGAGTTCGGCGGGATCCCGTCGTCGGGCAGCGCGAACGCGCGTTCGGTGACGAGGGTGACGTGGCACCGGCCGTCGCCGAAAACACTCTGCGGCCCTTGGTCGTTGGTCGTCTCGGGGTGCACGAACTCGTCGATGGCGACCGCGATGCGCTCGAGGGTCCACAGGTCGGCCACATCGTCCTCGACCTCGCCCGCGACCACGCAGACGTGCAGCCGGTCGCGACCCTCGTCGGTGGCGGCCCGCAGGGTCGCCGAGAGGTCCGCGGCCAGTTCGCGTCCCGCGACCCCGGCCACGTAGAGCCGCGAACCGGGCAGGGCCGCGGCCAGCTGACCCGCGCGGCGGCTGGTGCTGCCCAGGGCGATGACGACGGTGCTCACCGAATCCTGCGGCAGCGCCGCGGGATCCAGCGCGTCGCGCTCCTCCATGGTCTCGGTGTAGAAGAAGTCGACCATGCGGTGCAACGGATCCTGGCCCGGGGAGATGGCGCCGATCTGCAAGCCGCTCAACCGCATCACGAGGTTGTGGTCGTCGTCGAGCAGATCCACGTCGGCGCGCAGCCGGGCCTTGGGGTCGCGGCGCGCGACGACGGTGATGCGTTCGGGCAACGGCGCGACCAGGCGCACGGCCGCCACCCCGACGGGAACGAGGGTGCCCTCGTCCACGCGGGCGTCGGCGAACAGCAGGGCCGCGCTCTGCATGGCGGCGTCCACGACCGCGGGGTGGGCGAGATGCCCGGAGTCGGCGGCGATGCTGCCGTCCACGGTCGCGACCACCGCGTCGCGGCCCACGCGGGCCGAGGTCACCCGCTGGAACGACGGACCGTACTGCAATCCGGCCGCGGACAGCCCGGTGTAGAACAGCTGCGGGTCGACGTCGACGCCGACCTCGAGGGTCGGCACGTTCACCTTGGTCTGGCGGTGGCTGCCGGTCAGGGTGCGGCCGGTGGCGTGCACGGTCCAGGCGGTGCCGGTCGCCGAGCGAGACCGGATCAGGAAGCGGTTGCTCGCCTCCTCCACGGTCAGCGCGACCAGCGGCACGTCCGGGCCGCCCATGATCAGCGGGGCCACGAACCGGACCTGTTCCAGCGCAACGCGTTTGGTGCCCATCCGGGTCGCGGTCGCGCTCAGCGCCGCGTCGAGGTAGGCCGCGCCGGGCATGATCTTGACGCCGTTGACGACGTGATCGGCCAGCCACGGCAGCAGTTCGGTGCCGACCTGCAACAGCCAGTCGGGACGGCCCTCCACGTCCGGGTCACCGAGCATCGCGTAGCTGCCCGGGGTGCCGAGGCGGGCCTGTTCGAACAGCGGCAGCGCCGAATGCAGCCGGGTGCGCTGCCAGGGGTAGCGCGGCAGCGGAACGTGCGGGACGGCCGGGCCGTCGGCGGGGAACAGCGCGTCCAGATCGAGCACGCCCGCGGCGTAGAGGCCGATCAGGGTGCGGCGCACGCTCTCCGAATCGGGCTGCTTGCGGTCCAGGGTCGACACGGTCGTGCCGTTGACGTCCGCGCCGAGCAGGATCTCGCGAATATTGCCCGACAGCACCGGATGCGGGCCGACCTCGAGGAACACCCGGCTGTCGGCGGCGATGAGTGTGCCGATGGCGTCGGCGAAGCGCACCGGTTCGCGGACGTTGGCGCACCAGTACTCGGCGTCCCAGTCGGGTCCGAGCACCGCCTCGCCGGTGACCGAGGAGTACAGCGGCACGGTCGGGGCCATCGGCTTCAGCTCCGCGAGCACCGTGCGCAGCTCGTCGAGGATGGGATCCATCAGGCGGCTGTGGTAGGGCACCTCGACGCGCAGGCGGCGCGCGAAAACGCCGTCCTCGGTGAGCTTCTCGGCGATCTCGTCGAGCCGGTCGGCGTCGCCGGACAGGGTCAGCGAGCTGGCGCTGTTGACCGCGGCGATGTCCACGCGCGGATCGTCGGCGATGAGCGCGCGGGCCTGTTCGAGCGACATGCCGACCGCGAGCATCCCGCCGGTTCCGGCGGTGGTGGCCTGCAGGCGGGCGCGGTGATACGCCACCAGCACCGCGTCGCGCAGCGACAGCATCCCGGTGACGTAGGCCGCGGACACCTCGCCCACGCTGTGACCGACGACGGCCGCGGGATGGATGCCGTACTGCGCCAGTTCCCGCACGAGCGCGACCTGCACGAGGAAGTTGGCGGGCTGGGCGACCTCGGTGCGCGGAACCCGCGACTCCTCCTCGGGCTTCAGCAGCTCCTCGATGATCGACCAGCCCGCGACCGCCTGGAACTCGGCGTCGATGCGCCGCGCCTCCTCGGCGAAAACGCCGTCGCCGGTGACCAATTCGCGCGCCATGCCCCACCACTGCGGGCCCATGCCGGAGAACACGAACACCGGTTCGGCGGTGCGGGCGATGATCGTGCGCGCCGCGTCGCGGCCCTCGCCCCCGGCGAACTGCCGCAGCTCGTGCACCACGTCGTCGGTGTCGCCGAGCAGCACGCCGGTGCGGTAGTGGTGATGCGCGGTGCGCGTCCACACCGCCTCGGCCAGGCGTTCGGCGTCGGTGCCCGCGCTGATCAGGTCGGCGTAGCGGCCCGCCAGCGCGCGGGCCGCGCCGGTGCTGCGCGCGGAGATCGGCAGGATGCCGAAATGCCGTGCGGGACCGGCCGGTTCGACGGTCTCGTGCTGGCGCGTGGGCCGGTACTCCTGGAGGATGGCGTGCGCGTTGGTGCCGCCGTAACCGAAACCGTTGACCGCGACCGACATCGGCGCGGCGTCCGCGGGCAGCGGCTCGGCCTCGAGCTGCACGTGAAGGCCCAGTTCGTCGAAGGGGATGTCGGGGTTGGGCTTCTCCAGCCAGCCCTGCGGCGGAATGGTGCGATGCCGGATCGCCAGCGCCGCCTTGATCACGCTCGCGACACCGGCCGCGGCCTCGGTGTGGCCGATGGTCGACTTCACCGAGCCCACGCCCAGCGACCGGGTGCGGCCCGCGGGGGCGCCGAACACGCGGCCCAGCGCGCGCAGCTCCACCGGGTCGCCGACCAGGGTGCCGGTGCCGTGCGCCTCGACGTAGGTGATCTCCTCGGGCGCGAGTCCGGCGCGCTGGCACACCGAACGGGCCAGCGCCTCTTGGGAATCGGCGTTGGGCACGGTGATCGCGGTGGTGCGGCCGTCCTGGTTGGCGCCGGTGGCCTTGACCACGGCGTAGATGCGGTCGCCGTCGCGCTCGGCGTCCTCGAGCCGCTTCAGCGCGACCATGCCCGCCCCCTCGCCGCGGCCGTAGCCGTCGGCGGAGGCGTCGAAGGATTTGCAGCGGCCGTCGGTGGCCAGGAAGCCGCCCTTGCACATGAGCACGAACGTCTCCGGCTGCAACATCACGTTGACGCCGCCCGCCAGGGCCATCTCACAGTCGCCGTTCGCGATCGCCTGGCAGGCCAGGTGGAAGGCCACCAGCGACGACGAGCACGCGGTGTCGACGGTCAGCGCGGGCCCGACGAGGTTGAGCGCGTAGGCGATTCGATTGGACAGCATGGTGTAGGACGCGCTGGCCGGGGTGTGCATATCGGTGTGGAACAGCGCCGGGCCGACCACGCCGATCACCGACTGATCGACCACGAAGCCGCCGACGTAGACGCCGATCGAGCGGCCCGCCGCGTGCCGCGCGACACCGGCGTCGTCGAGGGCCTCCCAGGTCACCTCCAGCATCAGGCGCTGCTGCGGGTCGAGCTGGGTCGCCTCGCGCGCGGAGATGCCGAAGAAATCGGGGTCGAACTCCCACGGGTCGATCGTCATGAAGGCGCCGCGCTTGGTGTAGCTGCGTCCGGGCGTGCGCGGTTCCGGATCGTAGTAGCGGCGATAGTCCCAGCGATCGGCGGGCATATCCACCACGCCGTCGCGTTTGTCCAGGACGAATTCCCAAAAGGTGTCGGGCGAGTCGATTCCGCCTGCAAATCTGCAGCCGATGCCGACAATTGCTATATCCGACATGCACATCCCTCCGGGTGCGAAAGTTTGTCGATCGCCATTCTCCAGGCGAATCACTATGAGATGGATAGGTGACGTCGAGGTCAGCGTAACTGCGATCACAGCGAGCGTCAGTGGCTCAGGGACACATCACAATTCGGTACCGGACGCGCTTGTCACATGTCGAGACTCTCGAATCCGCAGCCGAAAATTCGCTGGGAGTTGTTACGTTTGCGCTGTTCGTGGCCCTCGCCGAAATACGATGTCATCGATTAGGAGGAAGGCATTGTTCGCCGAGTTCACCCGCTGGGTCGACGCGATCGTGCGGCGGCGTTTCACGGTCATCGGCGTCGCGGTCGCCGGGCTGCTCGCGCTCGGCCTGTACGGGCTCGGGCTGGGCGACCATCTCAGCGTCAGCGGATGGGACGACCCCGGTTCGGAATCGGCGCGGGCGGCCCGGGTCAAGGACGAGGCGTTCGGGCACGACCACATCGCCGACGTGATCCTGCTCTATCACGCGCCCGCGGGGAAGACGATCGACGATCCGGCGTTCGCGGCGACCGTCACCGGGCAGTTGAACGCGCTGCCGCAACGGTTTCCGGACCGGATCGCCAAGATCAACGGCACCTACTGGCCGACCGAGACGGGGCTGGCGCTGCCCGACGTCTTCGGCACCCCGGACCGCGACTACGCCTTCGCGTCGGTGGCCATTCGCGGCAACGACGACACCGAGGTGATGCGCAACTACCGCGCGGTGGCCGACGAGTTCCGCATACCCGGGATCGATATGGAGGTCGCGGGCGGGCAGCCGGTGGCGAGCGCGTTGAACGACACCATGGCCCACGATCAGCGGCGGATGGAGTTGTTCGCCATCCCGGCGGTGGCGGTGTTGTTGTTCTTCCTGTTCGGCGGGGCGGTGGCGGCGTCGCTGCCGCTCATCGTGGGCGGGCTGACGGTGCTCGGGGCGTGGGGGATCATCCGGGCGCTCACCACGGTGACCGAGGTGAATTCGTTTGTGTCGCCGGTGGTTTCGATGATCGGGCTGGGGCTGGCGATCGACTACGGGTTGTTCATCGTGAGCCGGTTCCGCGAGGAGCTGGCCGACGGGCACGAGGTACCGGTGGCGGTGCGGCGGTCGGTGCTGACCGCGGGTCGGACGGTGGCGTTCTCGGCGACGATCGTGGTGGTCGCGGCGGGGGCGATTCTGCTGTTCCCGCAGGGGTTTCTGCGGTCGTTCGCGTTCGGGGCGATGGTGACGGTGGCGCTGGCGGCGCTGATCTCGGTGACGGTGCTGCCCGCGATGCTGGCGGTGCTCGGGCATCGGGTGGATTGGCTGGGGTTCAACCGTTTTCACGCGCGGCGGGCGGCGGACCGGGGGCGCGACAACGCGTGGGGGCGGCTCGCGGGGTGGGTGATGAGAAGGCCGGTGGCCGTGGCGGTTCCGTTGCTGGTGCTGCTGGTGGTGTTGATCGCGCCGGTGCGGAACGTGGCCTTCGGCGGGATCAGCGAACTGTTCCTGCCGCCGGAGCATCCGGCGCGCACGGCGCAGGCGCGGTTCGATCACATCTTCCCGCTGCGGCAGATCAATCCGGTGGATCTGGTGGTGATCACGCACAACACCGCCGATGTGGACGGGGTGGTGAACGCGGCCGGCAAGGCGCCCGGACTGACCGCGCCGTTCCCGCCCGCGGTGCAGGGGCCGTCGCATCCGAACGTGTTCACCACCTCGACGGTGTTGCGGGACGCGCACGACGCGGACGCGACCATCGACTATCTGCGGTCCATGCCGTTGCCGAAGGGGACGACGGTGTTGGTGGGCGGTCAGCCCGCGATCCAGCGGGACAGCGTGGACGCGCTGCTGCACCGGATGCCGTGGATGATCGCGCTGGTGTTCCTGATCACGACGGTGCTCATGGTGGCGGCGTTCGGCTCGGTGGTGTTGCCGTTGAAGGCGGCGGTGCTGAACCTGCTGGGGCTGGGATCGACGCTGGGCATCCTCACGTGGATCTTCGTCGAGGGTCACGGGGCGGGGCTGTTGAACTTCACCCCGCAGCCCATCATGGCGCTGGTGCTGGTGTTGATCGTCTCCGTGATCTACGGCCTGTCAACCGATTACGAGATCTTCCTGCTGGCCCGCATCGTCGAGGCCCGCGAGGCGGGCGCCACCACCACCGAGGCGGTCCGCACCGGCATCGCCCGCACCGGCTGGATCATCACCGCGGCCGCCCTCATCCTCATCGTCGTCACCGGCGCCTTCGCCCTCTCCGACCTGGTCATGATGCAGTACATCGCCTACGGCATGGTCGCCGCCCTCCTCATCGACGCCACCCTCCTCCGCCTCCTCCTCGTCCCCGCCACCCTCCGGCTTCTCGGAAACTTCGCGTGGTGGACGCCTGCCTTCCTCCGCCGCCGCCGTCACCCGGCTCCTACCCCTGAACCCACCCTCCACCCCTAGGTTCGGGGGTTAGGCATTGTCCCCCAACGGATTTCGTGGGGGCTCGGCTGGCCGAACGATTCAGCGGACCGCCTCGTCTGCGAGGCGTTGCAGATAGCGGGCGAACTGTCGGCGGTCCGCGCCCCGACGACCACAGCTACGAACTGTTCACCGCGGTCCCCTGACCCCCAGGCCCGGCAACCCAGCCGCACCTTTTATTCCGATCCGCACCCCTTCTGGGGCCCTGTAGCGGGTGCGGATTCGAATAAAGGGTGCGGCTGGGTTCGTTAAACCACTTGGTTGTCGGGCTTTTGGGGCTAGGGGGTGGAGAAGGTCCAGGGGGTGGTGGCGGTGGGGGTGTGGTTGGGGAGGGTGAGGGTGAGGGCGGAGAGGAGGAGGGCGGCGGCGGTTATGGCGGTGAGCATGGTGGTGCTGCCGGTGAGGGTGTGGGATTGGAAGAAGACGGCGCTGAGGGTGGCGAGGCCGACCGAGTTGCCGATCTGTTCGATGGTGGGGAGGAGGCCGGAGGCCTCGCCGAGGGAGTGTTCGTCGAGGTTGGCGAGCATGAGGGGTTGCAGGGGGATGCCGAAGACGCCGACGCCGAAGCCCGCGAGGAAGGTGGGGCCCATGACGAGGGGGAGGTTGACCGTGCCGCCGGTGATGTGGAGGTAGGCGATGCCGATGGCCACGCAGACGGCGAACAGCGCGATCCCCGCGGACAGCGCGCGAATGCCCCAGCGGTTCACCAGGATCGGGGAGCCCACCGCGCCCACCCCGGCGCCGACGGCGAAGGGGGTCATGGCGATCCCGGTGCGCAGCGCGGAGAAGTGCAGCACGTCCTGCAACAGGATCGACACGGTGAACACGAACGCCGTGAACACCCCGAAGAAGATCCCCACCAACGTCGATCCCACCGCGAACGCCTTGTCCGAGAACAGATCCAGCCGTACCAGCGCACGCCCCCCGGCCCGCCGGGCCGCCCGCTCGTGCGCGATGAACACCGCCCCCAACACCAGCGCGATCACGAGATACCCGGCGTGCACCGGCCGCCACCCCGCCTGCTGACTGTCCGACAACGCGAACAACAACAGGAACAACGCCCCCGTCGCCACCACCGTCCCCCGCAGATCCAGCGGCTCCCGCTCCGGCGCGGCTCCCATCCGCAGGAACTTCCACGCCAGCGCGATCGCCACCACGCCCAACGGCAGATTCATCAAAAAGATCGCGTGCCAACCCAATCCGAACGGGTCCACCGTGATCAGCGCCCCGCCCAGGATCGGCCCCAGCATCCCGGCGAACCCCGCCACCGCCCCGTACACCGCGAAGGCGTACTGATGATGCTCCCGCCGGAACGTCGCGGTGATGATCGCGATCGTCTGCGCCGCCATCCCCGCCCCGGCCACCCCCTGTACGATCCGCGCGATCACCAATTCCATTGCCCCGGTGGACATCCCGCACCACACCGACGCCGCCGTGAACGCCGCCGCCGACCACAGGAACATCCGCCGCCGCCCGGCTGTCGCCCCGATCCGCGCGGCCACCAGCAGCACGCACGCGAACGCCAGCGAGTACCCCGCCACCACCCACAACTGCTGCGACCGCGAGGCCCCCAGCTCGGTGGTCACCACCGGCAGCGCGGTATTGACGATCGTCACGTCGATCATCTGCATGAACACCGAGATCAGGCACGCCCCGAACGCCCCCAGCGCGACGGTCGCCTCCTGCCGGGTCATCCCAGCGCCGCCTCGAACATCGGCCACGAATTGCGCAGATCCTGCTGCCAGTACGCCCATGCGTGGGTGCCGGTCGGGCGGAAGTCGAAGGTCGCCGGAACGTTCAACTGCCGCAACCGATCCTGCAACTCGTGGGTGCACATGTTCGTCACCGCCTCCAGCGGCGCGCCGAAGATCAGCTGGAACAACAACCGCGCCGGATTGTTGTTCGCGCCCGGCAGATTGTCGTAGGCGCCCGGCTGCCCGGTCCCGCTGGCCACGTAGATCGCGGTGCCGCGCAAGCGATCCGCGTGCAGATACGGGTCGTTGGCGCGCCAGGCCGGATCGGTCGGCGGCCCCCACATGTTCACCGCGTTGCCGCGCTCCTGGGTGACCACCGCCTGCACCATCGCCTGACCGGTCGGATCGCTGGTCCGCACGCACCCGCTGTAGGACCCGATGGCCTTGTACAGGCCGGGCGCGGACAAGGCCAGCTGGAACACCGACGTGCCCGCCATGGACACCCCCGCGATGGCGTTCGTCCCGGTGCCGTGGAAGGCGGCGTCGATCACCGGGGGCAGCTCCTTGGTCAGGAACGTCCCCCACCGCTGCCGCCCGAGGACCGGATCGTCGGAGCGCCAATCGGTGAAGTAGCTGCCCGCCCCGCCGAACGGCACCACGACGTTCACCTGCTTGTCGTGAAAGAAATCGACGAGATCTGTTCCATCCAACCAATTTCCGTCGATTCCGCCGTTGGCGCCGTTCAGCAGATAGAACGTCGGCGCGGGGGCGTCGGGATCGGCGGCCCGCAGCACGCTGATCGTCGTGGTGCTTTTCATCGCCGCGGAATAGACCTCGAGTTCGACCAGCCGATCGGAACGCTCCCGCGTTTCGACGATGCGGGTGCCGTCGGCGGATTCGCCGGTCGGCGCGGGCTCGGCGTGTGCCGCGCGCGCGCCGACCGTCGTGCACAACAGAGTGAGGGCGACGGCGATCGCCGCGCCCGTGCGGTGCGTGAATATGGACATGTTGACTCCTGGCCCCGGGTGGGACGGCTCGAATTCGTAGTCAACAACATCGGTGCGAAGATCACCGCACTTTTCGAGCAACATTGTGTCGGTTACCAATTCGGCACGAGATCGTTTGCCGAAATCACCAAACCGGGCACGCGGCCATTGCCGTCGCGACAGCGGAATCCTAGCGTCGGGCCATGACCTCGCGTCGAGCATCGCACGGATCACGCTGGCGCGCATCCCTGTTGGCGCTGCTGGTCGTCGCGGGCTCCGGCTCCCCCGCCGTCGCCGACGCGCCCCCGAGCCGGGTCGTCGAGCTGTCGGTCCACTCGGCGGCCATGAACGCCACCGTGCCGGTCCGGGTGCTGCCGCCGCGCGATCCGAGCCGCCCGGCCCCGGTGCTGTACCTGCTCAACGGGATCGACGGCGGCGTGGACGGCGACGGCTGGATCGAGCGCACCGACGTCGACCGCTTCTTCGCCGACAAACAGGTGACCGTGGTCGTCCCGACCGGCGGGGCGGGCAGCTACTTCACCGATTGGCGCGCCGACGATCCGGTGCTGGGCCGCCCGCGCTGGACCACCTTCCTCACCCGCGAACTGCCCCCGGTGATCGACGCCGCCTTCCACGGCTCGGGGGCCGACGCGATCGCCGGGGTCTCCATGACGGGCACCTCGGTGTTCCAGCTCGCGATGGCCGCGCCCGGCCTGTACAAGGCGATCGGCTCCTACAGCGGGTGCGTGCGCACCAGCGACCCGGCCGGGCAGGCCATGGTCGCCACCATCGTCACCGCCATGGGCGGCACGGTCACCAATATGTGGGGACCGCCCAACGATCCGGCCTGGGCCGACAACGACCCCTATGTGCACGCGGATCGCCTGCGCGACACCGCGATCTACGTCGCCGCGGGCAACGGCCAGGCGGGCGCGCTGGATCGTCTCGACAGCACCGGCATCAACGGCAACACCGCCAAACTCGCCGACCAGCTGGCGATCGGCGGCATTCTCGAGGCGATCTCCGACGGCTGCACCCGCGCGCTGCGCGACCGCTTCCGCGACCTCGGCGTCCCGGCCACCTTCGATCTGCGCCCGGCGGGCACCCACTCGTGGGGCTACTGGCAGCAGGATCTGCACAGCAGCTGGCCGATGTTCGAATCCGCGCTGAGCTGAGCTGGGACCTGTCACCAAAGCCGTTGGAAACCAACGCAAGTCGCCTAAACTCCCACCGGAAAGATCGCGGTCGAGCCCGGAGGTCAGCGGTGGGCAAGGGTGTCGGTGAGGTGGTGGCGACCCGGACGATCGCCGACCGGGAACGACGAATTCTGATCGAGATCGGCAAGCCGGTGCCGACGCTGTGGGGTCGCGACTTCCGCTGCGGCTTCCGGGTCCAAGGCCGCGGCGAATCGACCGTGCGCGGGGTGGACGGCCTCGCCGCGCTCTACAACGCGCTCATCGCCGTCGGCGACGAACTGGCCGCGGCCCGCCGCGAGGGCGCGGACCTCACCGTGTTCGGCCAGTTCGATATGCGTTTCCCGGTCCGGGCGCCGCGCGGACGGAACCGGCGGCGATGACCGATCGGCTGGGCGAGCCGATCGCGACCCGCACGCTGCGCGGCAACACCGGACCGGTGACGGTCACCATCGGCCGCCCGCATCGCGACGCCGACCGCCCCGACCTGTTCGTGTGCCCGTTCCGGATCGGCGGCCGCCCCGACGCGGTGGGCGTGGGGCTGGACGAGGTGCAGGCGTTGCTGTCGGCGCTGCGCATCATCGGCGCGGTCCTGGCCCTGCCCGACGATTGGCCGGTGTCCCGGCCGCGGTGAGCACCGAGCTCACCCGGCCGGTTGCCCGCCCAACATCCGTTTGAGCACCTTGCCGGTCTCCCCGCGCGGTAACGCGTCGAGGAAGTGGACGTCGCGCGGAACCGAGAAGCGGCTCAACCGGTTCCGGATGTAGGTGCGGATCATGTCCGAGTCCAGTCCGGATCCCTCGCGCTTGACCACGAACGCCGCCAGCCGCTGCCCGAACTCGCGATCGGGCACCCCGACCACCGCGACATCGGTGATCTGCGGCAGATGCGCCAGCGCCTCCTCGACCGGGCGCGGGAAGACGTTCTCGCCGCCGGAGATGATCATCTCGTCGTCGCGCCCGGCGATGAACAGCCGCCCGTTGACGTCCAGATAGCCCAGATCGCCGGTGTCGAGCAGCCCGTCGGCCTCGTCCGGCGGCGCGTAGTTGACGTACCCGTCGAACAGCATGTGGTTGCCCACGAAGATCCGCCCGGTCGCCCCGACCGGCACCGGCCGCCGATCCGGGCCCAGCACAGCCACTTTCGTGCCCAGCGGCGGACGGCCCGCGGTGGTGGGCGAGACGCGCAGATCCTCCGGCGTGGCGACCGTCGCCCAGGACACCTCGGTGGAGCCGTACACGTTGTAGAGCACATCGCCGAAGGTGTCCATGAACCGCAGCACGGTCGCCCCGGCCAGCGGCGCGCCGCAGCTTGCGACCACACGCAGGCTCGAGGTGTCGTAGCGGGCCCGCACCGCCAGCGGCAGATCCAGGATGCGCTGCACCATCGTCGGCACGACGACCAGTGTGCTGGCACGGTTCTCGGCGATCAGCCGCAGGCACTCGCGGGCGTCGAACTCGCGCGGCAGCACCACGGTGGCGCGCAGCGCGGTGCTCAGCTGCAACGCGGCCAGGCCCCAGGTGTGGAACAGCGGCGCGGGGATCACCATGGTCTCGTGGACGCTCCACGGGATCCGCGACAGCAGCGCCGCCACCGTCGCGAAGCCCTTGGGGTGCGGGCGGCGGGCGCCCTTGGGCACGCCGCTGGTCCCGGAGGTCAGCACGATCAACCGGCCCGGCCGCGAGGATCGGCGAAAGTCCTTGTGCCCCAGGTCGATCAGGTCGTCGATGGAGGTTCGCTCGGCGGCCGTGTCGGGGGTCGGATCGGTGCGGTAGCGGCGCACGCCGTCGCTGAGGTACCGCACCAGATGTTCCAGGCCCCGGTCCACGAACAGGGTGGTGAGCCGGTGCCGCTGCACGGTGTCCTCGAGTTGGCGGGAGGAGAGCCCGGCGTTGAGCAGCACCACGTCGACCCCGAGTTTGCCCGCGGCGACGAGGGTTTCGACCGCGCCCGCGTGATTGTGCGCCAGCAGGCCGACCGCGTCTCCGGCGGTCAGCCCGAGGTCGGCCATGGCGGCGGCGAGAGCCTGTGTGCGCGTGTGGATCTCGGCGAAGCTGCGCTGCCCGCGATCGTCGACCACCGCGGTGCGGCCGGGATCGACCACCGCCGCGGCCGCGTAGCCCCCGGCGAGGGTGAACCCCCAGCGCGACAGCGAATTCAATTGCAGCACGGCCTGATCGAGCCGATAGGTGCGGGCCACCCCGCTGGCGACGATCTGGCGCAGCACCGCCGCGTGCTGCCGCAGCGCCGCGCGTTCGCCGTTGGCCGCGACCGCGGTGGACGCGCCCTGCGCCAGCTCCGCCACCCGGCCCAGCCCCTCCTCGAGCCAGGCCCGGATGCGCGCGTTGGGCAGCGGCGCGACGACGGGATGGACCCGGCCGGGCGCGAAGCAGGTGACCGTGATCCGGGTCAGCTCGTCGCGATCGCGCAGCCGCACCACGGCGAAACTGCCGAGCGCCGGGCAGCGCAGCTCGAAGGTCACCCCCGGCACGACGACGACCAGAACGGCTGTGAGCGTGTGGATCTCGGCCTCGGGCGTGCCGATCCGCAGCTGCCACTGCGGGTGTCCGCCGATCGCGGCGACGGGGTCACAGGCCCCGATTCCGGTGAACAGGCGGGCGTAGGTGCCGCATTCGGTGAGCAGCTGCCAGACGGCGCTGCGGGCGACCGCCACCTCGGCGGTCACCTCCATGATGTCGGTGGACAACGTCGTGCTTTCCTCGTGCGCCCACGATCACCCGAGGCGGACCTCGGCCGTCGCGTATCCGAACAGTTTGTGCTCCCCCGCGTCCGCGTCGACCACGATCGTGGCGGTGCGGCAGCGGGGATTGAGCCACCCCACCTGGCCGCGGAAGACCACCCGCCCCGGTCCCGGCGTCCGGTGCAGCCGCGGTGCGTAGTGCAGGCGGCACCGGGTCAGCGCGGCGGGATCGCCCGCCCAGGAACCGACATAACCCGCGGCGAGGCCGAGGCCGATCGCCCACGGCGGGGGTGGTTTGTGGGCGCCGAGCACGACGGCGTGCGGCGGCAGCGCGGTGCCGACCCGTAGCGAGTCGAAGCCGACCGTCGGGCGCACCACGACGGGGCGCGGCGACGAATTCGCGTGGGCGCGAGCGGCTTCGGGGTCGGCGCGGCGGCGGGACAGCGGGATCGACACGAGCGCGCCGTCCGGCTCGCTCGTGCGGGCGCCGTCGTCGGCCGTGGCCAGCCGCCCCTGGATCAGCAGGGTGGTGGTGCGGACGTGCACGAGTTCGTCGTCGCGGTCGCGCAGCCTGGTGGTGAGCGAGACGATGCGATAGTCGCGGTAGTGGTGGAAGGCCTCGCACAGGACATCGGCGTCCAGCGGCTCTCCGGCAACGAGCGGGCGAATGATGTCGAGCACGTATTCCACGTGCAGAATCCGGTCGGCGTCCCAGTTGGCGACCACCGCGGTCAGGGCCGCGTCCTCCACATCGGTCGTCACGGCCGTCCCGGCGGCCTCGGCCGCCAGCACCGCATTCCGGCTTCGGAACCGCCACCGCCCGATAACCGGCTGCGCGTCGGTGTCCCGGACGAATATCGACATCGTGCTCCTCGCGCCTGACCTGACACGCTCATGGTGGCCCACGAACTCCCCTCTCCCGGACGGTTGCGAGTGAATCCGGAAAAATCACCGAACCGCGAGGCGATCCGTGCGCATTTTTCACAGTTACGAGCTGTCAACCTTCCCTGCGGGCGTTCCCGCCGGTGGTGAGGTACCCAGAATGAACGCCGTCGCGGCCGCGAAAGCCGCGCCGCGCCTTACGTTTTTGCCCGTCGCGGTGCACTTCGACCGCACCGTGACCGAACGATGAGGTTCCGCAGGAGGCAAAGATTATGAAACGAAGTGCCGCCCGGCGCGGGCTGCGCGTCGGAATACTCGCCGGCGCCGCGACCCTCGCCATGGCATTGACCACCGGGGGTGCGAATGCCGCCCCGGAGTTGACGCCGGATGAAGCGACACAGCAACAGCAGCTGGCGCAATACATCGACCAAGGGCTGAAGAATCCCGACGCCCATCCGATCGCCGACAGCGGTAGCGCGGGCAGTTCCGGGTCCGCGTGCACATCCGGCAGCGGGGCGGGTTCGGGAAACGGCTCCGGTGATTGTTACGGCGGTTCGGGTTCCAGTTCCGGCTCGTCGGGCGGCCACTATTCCGACACCGTCGGCTACGGCCCGGCATCGACGTCGTTCATCGGCGCGTTCGGCTACAGCCTGCTCAATCCCAACGCGGCCCCGCCCGGCACCAACGACTGGGGCTGCAAGCCGACCGCTCAGCACCCCGAGCCGGTCGTGCTGATCCACGGCACCTGGGAGAGCGCCTACGACAATTTCGCCTACATCTCCCAGCCCATCCACGACGCGGGCTACTGCGTGTTCACCCTGAACTACGGTCAGGCCAACCTGATCGAGGGCGGCGGTCTCGGCTCGGTGCTCCCCGGCGCGAACGCGACGGAGAACATCGCCGAATCCGCCAAGCAGATCAGCGCTTTCGTCGACCGCGTGCTCGCCGCGACGGGCTCGCAGAAGGTGAACCTGATCGGTCACTCGCAGGGCGGCACCGTGTCGCGGCAGTACCTGAAGTTCGAGGGCGGCGCGTCGAAGGTGCACCACCTGATGACCTTCTCCGCCACCAACCACGGCACCACCCTCGACGGCATCGGCGCGCTGGGCCGGGCCATCAACAACCTCGGCATCGACGTGCTGGGGCTGGTGGAGATCTTCGTGGGCCACAGCGGTATTCAGCAGACCGTGGGCTCGGACTTCATCAACAACCTCAACGCCGGTGGTGACACCGTGCCGGGCGTCGACTACACCGTGGTCGGCACCCGCTACGACGAGATCTCCACGCCCTACGACCTGACCTTCCTGAAGGCGGGCCCGGGCGCGACGGTCCGCAACATCACCCTGCAGGACGGCTGCGAGCAGGACGTGTCCGATCACCTGACGATCATGTACTCGCCGCGGGCGTTGTCGATCATCCTCAACACCCTGGATCCGGCCCAGACGCCGAATCTGACCTGCACCTTCAACCCCTGGTTGTTCGGCGGCGGCGGCTCGCTGTAAGACCCTTTTCCCACATGTGCTCGCCGGGCGGATATCGGAGCCTCTCCGCCCGGCGGGCACAGCCGTTTTTCTCAGGAGTACTCATGTTCCGGAACATGCTGCGCCGCATCGCGTTTCCGGCCGTCGTGGTCGTGGCGGGCGCACTGCTCGGCGCGGCCCCGTGCGTGGCCGACGCGCCGGACGGCTCGGCGATCACCGGCCGCTGGCAGGTCGACGAGCGGACCGTGCAGCTACGGGTGCACTCGGCCGCGATGAACACCGACATCATGGTGAACGTGCAGCGGCCCGCCGATCCCGACGCGCCCGCGCCGGTGCTGTATCTGCTCAACGGCGGTGGCGGCGGCCAGGATTCGGCCACCTGGCAGCGCAACACCGATGTGCTCAGCTTCCTGTCCGGCAAGCAGGTCAACGTCGTGCAGCCGGTCGGCGGGCGGTGGAGCTACTACACCGACTGGCGCGCGCCGGACCCGAAACTCGGTGTGTACAAATGGAAGACGTTCCTCACCGAGGAACTGCCGCCGCTCGTCGACGCCGAATTCGCCACCACCGGGGCCAACGCGCTGGCGGGCCTGTCCACCTCGGGCACCTCGGTGCTGCAACTGCCGATCGCCGCGCCCGGCCTGTACCGCGCGGTGGCAGCCTACAGCGGCTGCGCGCAGATCAGCGATCCGCTCGGGCGGCAGTTCGTGAAGCTGTCGGTGGAGCAGTGGGGCGGCGGCGACACCCGCAACATGTACGGCCCCGACGACGATCCGATGTGGGCGGCCAACGATCCGTACCTGCACGCCGATCAGCTGCGCGGGCTGGCGCTGTTCGTGTCCAGCGGCACCGGCATCCCCGGCATCTACGACGTCTACAACGGCAGCCACATGCAGCCCGGTCCCCGCGGGTACGCCAATCAGCTGGTGATCGGCGGGGTGATCGAGGCCGCCGTCGACTACTGCACGCACAACCTCCAGAATCGCCTGGGGCAGTTGGGCATTCCGGCGACCTTCGATTTCGAACCCGCGGGCACCCATTCGTGGGGCTACTGGGAGGACGCGCTGAAGCGGTCCTGGCCGGTGCTCGCGGGCGGCCTGGGCATCGCCTAGGCCGCCGCGGCCGTCACTTTCCCGCCAGGCCCTCCGCCTGGCGGAAAGTGCGGGCGATGATCGCCGAGCGCAAATACCACAGGCCGGAGGTCTCGGTGGGGTCGAAACCGGTGAGGGTGCCGATGCGCTTGAGCCGGTAGTCCACCGTGTTGGTGTGCACGTGCAGCAGCCGGGCGGTGCGCTGGCGGTTGAGGTTGTTGGAGATGTGGCACTGCAGGGTGTGCAGCAGTTCGGGGTGCTCGTCGAGCGGATCGAGCAACGCGCCCAACGACTCCCGGCCCGGCCCCGGCCGGGTGAGCTGGTATTCGAGCGCCAGATCCGGGAAGCGGTACACCCCCGGGATGCAGTGCAGCCGGTGCACCATGTCGAGCAGTTCGTGGGCGCGGTCGGCGGCGCCGGGGATCTCCACCACCGCCGCGGTCACCACGGCCGCGGTGATCGGCACGTGCGCCGCGGCCGACAGGCCCGCCACCAGATCGTCGAGCCCGGCGTCGTCCACGGCGTCGGCGGGCACCAGGATCGTGCCGCCGTCCACCGACAGCAGCGACAGCATCGTCTCGTCGCAGCGGGTGGCCAGTTCGGCCTGCAACCGGCGCAGTTTGCGCCGGGCCACGACCTTGCCGTCCAGCATCGGGTTGTTCTCGTCGGGATGCCGCGGAATCGACAGCGCCACAACCGAATACGATTCGGCGATCTCGATGCCGCATTCGCGGGCCATGGTCGAGGTCGAGTAGCCGCCCAGCAGCGCGGAGGTGAGCGTGTGCACGGCGGTGTGGTGCTCGCTGACCACGGCCTTGTGCTCGCGCACGTAGGCGCGCGCGACGGTGCCGGTCATTGTGTCGAGCATCTCCACCACCAGCCGCGAGGCGGCGACGACGCTCTGGTAGTCCTTGTCGGTGGCCTGCGACATCACCAGGGCCATACCGACTTTGAAGCCCTCGTGGATGGCGTGCACGATCGTGTCGATCGGCACGCCCTCGCGCGCCCAGCCCGCGGCGGCCTCGGCGAGGCGGTCGGTCTTGGCCGGGATGTCCTGTCCGTCGAGCATGCTCACGGCCAGTTCCAGGCACAGTCGGGTGATGGTGGTGACGTCCCCGGACAGGGCGTCGCCGGGCAGGGTCCCGCACGGGACCACGTTGTCGACGAAATGGCCGACCAGCTGCCGCGACAACGCGCGCACGTCCTGCAGGGGCGCCGACATCGGCTTGCCGGACACGGTCAACTGCGTCCGGAACGCTTCGCCGGTGGTAATGGTCGTCATCGTCGGCTCCTCTCCGCCCCGGGCGCTGGGATACCCCGCGCCCTCATCGGGTGATCTACGACACTCTCGTGTCGATGATCGAACTCTAAGCTGGGCGCGCACTCACTTACTACTCCGTTCGAATACTCCGCTCCGCATTTCGCCGCACCGGCCTCGACCTGCGGATATCGTGTCCGCGACGGCGGATTCGAGGACGGTCGGCGACGACTGTTCGGCACCGGTGCTCACTTTTTGCCGCTACGGCGGCTCAGGCGGTGCGGGAGCCGATCTCGCTCTCGGCCATGGCCGTGATCATGCGCGCGGTCATGTCGATGACCTCCTTGCGCTGTTGCGGGTCGACCTCCAGGGCCGAGGCCCGCAACACCGCCGCGAAACCGGTGTTGATCAGCACGAACGTGATCACGTCGTACTCGTGGTCGTCGCCGGGTCCGAGCAGCTGGATGACCAGCACCTTGACCAGCAGCCGCAGCCGGGGCTCGAATTCGGGAATCCCGCTGCTGTAGAACTGAACTCCCGCGACCAGGGCGCGCACGAGCGCCGCGTTGGCGACCAGTTCGTCGGTGATCACCTCGAGGATGCCGGTGACCACCTCGAGCACCTGCTTCTCCGCCAGCCCGAAAACCCGCTGGGTGAACCGGCGTTCGATGTTCTCGAGCAGGCGTTCGAGCAGCTCCTCGACCATCACGGAGCGATCGGCGAAGTAGCGGTAGACCGTGCCGATGCTCACCCCGGCCTCCGCGGCGATGCGGTTGGTCGAGGTGTTGGCGATCCCGCGCTCCCCGAACAGCCGTGCCGCGGTGTCGAGGATGTGCTCGCGGGTGGCCCGGGCGCGTTCCTGCGCCGGGCGATGACGCTGGCCCACTGTTTTCGGCGGCACCGCACCCCTCCTGCTGGCATCGAAAAATGAACGGCGCTCAGTTTAGCGCCGGATGCGATTTCCGATCCAGATTCGAATTTCACGAACCCACGGGCCGCGATGCGGTGGAATGTGGGCATCGGTTTGTGACACATGGAGGTGTGACAGTGAGCGGTCGGGTGCCGAAGAGTCGAATCGCGCGAGGCGGCCGGATGGGCCGCCTCGCGGCGGGACAGGCGATCCGCGGGGTGGGCACCCGATTGTCGATGATCGGCCGGACCGAGGAGGCGCGCCGCGTGCTCGCTGAACGTTCCACCCTCCAGACCGCGCAGCAATTGGTGACCGTGCTCGGCGGTATGAAGGGCGCGGCGATGAAGTTGGGGCAGATTCTGTCCGTGCTCGATGTCGATCTGCTACCGGAATCGCATCGGGAAATGTTCCGCGACAAGCTCGCCGAGCTGCGCGACCGCGCGCCCACCGTGCCCTTCCCGGAGATGCGGCGGGTCATCGAGGGCGATCTGGGCCCGCTGGCACGGGTTTTCGCCGAGTTCGACGAGACGCCGGTGGCCGCGGCCTCGATCGGTCAGGTGTACCGGGCGCGGCTGCGCGACGGCCGCGCGGTGGCGGTCAAGGTGAAATATCCGGGCGTGGATCGGGCCGTCGAGGCGGATATGCGCAATCTGTCGATGATCAGCCGACTGTGGAAATCGTTGCTGCCCAGCGCCGCCGACAGCGAGGTGCTCGACGAGATCGCGCGCAATATCGGCAGCGAACTCGACTATGTGCGGGAGGCGCGCACGCAGCATCGGGTGGCCTCGCGCTACCGGAATCATCCGTGCATCACCGTACCCGACAGTATCGAGGAATTCTGCGGGCATCACGTCCTGGTGACCGAGTTCCTCGAGGGCCGCTCGTTCGGTGAGATGCAACAACTGCCCGCGCCCGAACGCGATCGGATAGGTGAGCTGATCTACCGGTTTTATGTGAGTTCCCTGTTCGCGGACTTCGAATTCTGTGGTGATCCACACCCGGGCAATATCCTGCTCGCCGACGACGGACGGCTGGGGTTCGTGGATTTCGGCCTCTACAACACGATGGACCCCGAGCACGTCGAACTCGAACGGGCGGCGTTGCGGGCGGCGGGCGAGTACCGGGCCCAGGACATCTACGACGCCTGGGTGGCTCGCGGCATCATCGACCCCGAGGGCGAGGTCACCCCGCAGGAGTGCCTGGACTACGTGTGGGCCGCGGCGGGCTGGCATCTGCTCGACGAGGAGCTGACCATCACCCCCGAACTGGCCACGGGCGCGGTGATCATGGCCGTCGACCCGCGGGCCGAGGAGTTCCGCGGTATGCACCAGCAGCGGCTGCCCGCCGAGCACGTCTTCTCCCGGCGGGTGGATTTGTTCACCTTCGCGGTGCTGGGACAGCTGGAGACGACCAACAATTGGCATCGCATCGCGCGGGAGTGGCTCTACGACGAGGCCCCGACGACGGAACTCGGTGTGCTGGAGGCGGAATGGCGCGCGCGGCGGCGCTAGGCGCGGGCGCGGTGGCGGCGGACCTTGTCGTGGGCGCCGCACAGGTCCATGCTGCACCAGCGGCGGGAGCGGTTCTTGGTGGTGTCGTAGAACAGCCAGCCGCAGGACTCGTCGTGGCCGGGGCAGACGCGGATCCGGTCGAGGTCGCCGGTGCGAAGCAGGTCGACGGCGGAGTCGGCGATCGGGCCGAGGACGGCGGACGGACCGGTTCGGGGCCAGGTGAGACGGGCGCGGGGGCCGGTGACGGTGAGGGTGGCGTGGCGCAGGGTTTCGCTGTGCGCGTACAGGATCGCGGCCACGTCCTCGTCGGGGGGTCGCCGGTCGGCGGCGAGGGCGGCGAAGGTGCGGTGGATGGCCTCGCGGAGGTCGAGGCAGCGGTGCAGGAGGTCGTCGCCTCGGAGAGCGTCGGGACCGTCGACGAGTTCGGCGGCGGCACACCAGCGGACGAGGTCGGGGAGGGTGCCGAGGTATTCGTGGGACGCCTTGTCCGGGCGGGAGCGGCGGGGGCCGACGGTGTTGGCGAAGTCCAGGCACAGTCGGCCGCCGAGGCGCGGGGGTTGCATCTATGTCTCCCTTCGGTTCTCGGCGAGGTCGCCGGTGCGTGGGTACACCATCATGGTGGCGACCGCCGCGACGGCCAGTGATGTGAACACCGGTTCCGGTCCGGCGGCATCGATGATCGGGCCGGACAGCGCCGGGCCCAGCGCGGAACCGAGGGTCATCACGACGACGACCGTACTGAATCCGGCTGTCGGCGAACGGGAGTCGACGCGCTCGCTCCACAGCGGCAGCAGGGTGCCGCCGATCATGAATCCCGCGCCGAACAGGGCGGCCGCGCCGACGTAGGCGAACCAGCCGGGACCGGGGAGGGCGAGCAGCAAGCAGAATGCGGCGACGAGGGCTTGGGCGGTCGCGAAGACCGCGCGCAGGCCCCAGCGGGTGACGAGGGTTCCGGTGAGGACGCCCAGCACACCGGCGGCTCCGATCATGCTCCAGAACAGGGGCGTGGGGCCGAATGTGGTTGGGATGCCGGGGAATTCGCCCACCGCCACGCCCGCGTACGCCCAGTATGCCGCGCCGACCGCGCCGGAGGAGAAGGCGGCGAGCAGCAGGCGGGCGCGGGCGGGGGTCGGCCAGGACACGCGGCCGCGCTGGGCGCGCTCGCGTTCGCGGCGGTACGGGTGGGCGTGTGGTGTTCGATGTCGGCGGGATAGCCGAGCACCTCGTAGCTGGGGAAGGTGTCCGCGCTGTGGGAGTAGCCGTGCGCCTTGGCGCCTCGGCACGCTGGCGGTCGGTCCCGGATGCGGAACCGGCGGCAGGACGAGCCGATTCCACAGCGTGACGGCGAGCGCGACCGCCGCCGCGCCCGCCCATACCAGGCGCCAGCCGGACGGGGCGACGAGCACCACCGCGGGACCGGCGACCAGGACACCGAAGGTGGTTCCGCTGCTGACCATCGAGATCGCTTGCGCACGAGACGATTTCCGGGTGCCCGCGTCGATCGCGTCCGAGTACGGGGCCCACACCCAGCCCGGGGCCGTTCCCGCCAGCGCGACGCCGACCGCGAGCGTTCCCGCCGAGGTCGCGCTCGCCATCAACGCCATTCCGGTCGCGGCGAAGAGGCCGCCGATCACGATCGGCACGCGGGGTGCGACCCGGCCCGACAGGCGGCCCACCACGACGACCACGATCAATTCGGTGAGGTAGCCGATGCTGGCGATGGTTCCGAGAAGCCCTGCGCCGCCGTGGAATTCGCGCCGCAGCTGCGGGAGGAAGAGGCCGTAGCCGTAGCGGCCGTAGCCGTAGGTGACGGCGAGGGTGAGCAGGCCGGGCAGGCCGACGTGCCAGGCGCGTGGGAGTTGTCGGGGGGCAGGGGTTTCGAGCTGGGTCATCCGCAGCACCTCTGGTTACCGGCTAAATGGGTTTCAGTGGTTACATACCCGTGGGGGTGGGTGTCAATCGCGTCGAACAGGGCACCACGCGGGTGACGATCGGCGAACGACCGCGCGGCAGTTCGGTCAGCGTGGAGGTCTCCAGGTCGCCGAGGGTGTCATGGCGATGGTGCGCGGGATCGGCGTCGCGGGATCAGGCGTCGTGCGGACGCCCCGGCAACGGATGTTCCAGGAATCCGTCGGCGAAGAACTGCATGGACCCGCACCCGCCGCAGCGGTAGGCGTGCTGTTTGACGATCTCCTGCCCCCACTCGGCCGGATGCTCCGTGAGGAATCCGGCGACCCCGGTGATGAATCCGAGCACCCCGATGTAGTCCCGCTCCCGCGCACACCACGGGCAGCTCAGGTCCACGGCCTCCCGCCGCCGCCGAATCTCCGCCTCCTGCTCCAGGATTCGCCGCCGAGCCCGCTCGATGTACCGATCGGCATCCCCGACCCACACCCGCTCGGGCTCACTCCACACCCCCTCGTACGCCCCGTCGGTCGCGGTGCGCACGAACGCGAACTCCGCCTCCGACCGCCGCACCACCCGAGACCCCCGCAGCCCACCCTCGACCCGAAACGTGACCTCCGCCCGAGACACCCCCTCCGGCAGCCCCCGAGAAATCCGCACCTTCTTCGGGTCATCCTCAGGCTTGTACTCGATCCCCACCACCCCTCAAAACTTACCGGCCCCCTGTAGGGCACCAACCCCAGCCGCACCCTTTATTCGAATCCGCACCCCCTTCAGGGCCTTACAACGGGTGCGGATCCGAACAAGGGGTGCGGCTGGGGGCCGAGGACGGAGAGGAGGTGGAGCTTTTCATGGCTCTCGGTGCCGGGGACGGCGGTGTAGACGAGCAGCAGATGGGACTGATCGGGGTCGACGAGGGTCTGGCACGTCAGTTCGAGGGCGCCGACGTGCGGGTGAACGTAGCGCTTGACGCCGTTGTAGTGGACGCCGATTTCGTGATCGGACCACAGCGCGCGGAATTCGTCGCTCTCGGCGAGCAGGAGGTTCATGAGGTGGGCGGCCCTCGAGTCGGGGCCGCGCAGGGTGACCCGCGCGCGCAGGCCGGAGACGAAGACGCGGGAGTGCAGCGCGTGGTCGTCGGGGTGGTAGAGGGCGCGGATGTCCGGGTCGGTGAACCAGCGGTAGCCGATGCTGCGGGCCGGACCGGTGAAGCGGGTGGTGTCGCCGGTGAGGGCGACGGCGAGGGGGGTTTGGCGCAGGGTCTCCCCGAGTTCGGTCACGATCTCGGCCGGCGTGTCGGCGAGCCGGTCGAAGATCCGCAGCAGGCCGGGCCCGATATGTTCGCTGGCCGCTCCGCGCGCGGGCGGGTTGTGACCGGCGAGGCGGAACAGGTGGTCGCGTTCGTCGAGCGACAGGTGCAGGCCCTGCGCGATCGAGGCGATCATCTGCTCGGACGGATGCGGTCCCCGTTCGCGCTCGAGGCGGCTGTAGTAGTCCGCGGAGATATGGCACAACGCGGCGACCTCCTCCCGCCGCAGCCCGGCGGTCCGGCGACGTTGCCCACGCGGGAGTCCCACGTCCTCGGGTTGCAGGGACTCGCGGCGGCGACGCAGGAATTCGGCGAGTCCCGCTCGGTCGATCACGGGTGCGTCCTCCTCGGATAGGGAATCGTCTTCAGTCTGCCCGGGGTGCCAAGAGGTTGCCTCGGATTGTGGATCCCCCCTTGCGGGTTTGGGCGCGGCCGCGTCCTCCGCCGCGCCGGACCTCGCCCCGGCGGCCGCGCTTCAACCGGCACGGCATCCTCCGCTACGCCCGACCTCGCCGCGTCGGCCGCGTTCCAACCGCCAAGGCATCCTCCGCTACGCCGGACCACGGCCCGCGTCGGCCGCGTTCCAGCCGGGTGGCATCGAGTTCCCCGGAGATCCCCTTTCACGGTTCTGTGTGCCTGGGATCGAGAGGCCGTGGCTACAGCCAGCGGGCGGGGGCAATCTGGGATTCACATCCATTTCGGGCAAATCAGGAGCAAAGCATGGCACGTACTCGACCGGACATCACCGTTCCCGACCTCTCCGGCAAGCTCGCCGTGGTCACCGGGGGCAGTGACGGGGTGGGGCTGGGGTTGGCGAGGCGGCTCGCGGCGGCCGGGGCGGAGATTGTTCTGCCCGTGCGCAATCCGCGCAAGGGCGCGGCGGCGGTCGCCAAGATTCGGGAGGAGTTCCCGAAAGCCGTTGTGTCGCTGCGGGATCTGGATCTGTCGTCACTGGATTCGGTCGCCGCCCTGGGAGAGACGCTGCGGGCGGAGGAACGACCCATCCACATCCTCGTCAACAACGCGGGCGTGATGACGCCGCCGGAGCGGCAGACCACCGCCGACGGATTCGAACTGCAATTCGGCACCAACCATCTGGGCCATTTCGCGCTCGTCGCCCACCTGCTGCCGCTGCTGCGCGCCGGGCGCGCCCGGGTGACCTCGCAGATCAGCATTGCCGCGAACCAGCACGCGATCAACTGGGACGACCCGAACTGGGAACGCTCCTACGATGGCCGCCGCGCCTACAGCCAGTCCAAGATCGCCCTGGGTCTGTTCGGCCTCGAACTGGACCGCCGCAGCCGCGCCGAGGGCTGGGGAATCACCAGCAACCTCTCCCATCCCGGCGTGGCCCCCACCAACCTCCTCGCCGCCCGCCCCGAACTGGGCCGCGCCCGCG
The DNA here is from genome assembly GCF_053588115.1 of Nocardia sp. NPDC003482. NCBI lineage: Bacteria > Bacillati > Actinomycetota > Actinomycetes > Mycobacteriales > Nocardiaceae > Nocardia > Nocardia sp. NPDC003482. The sequence goes on along the minus strand of NZ_JBSFPI010000006.1, from coordinate 69,348 downwards.
ACACCACGGCCCGCCGCGTCATCACGACCCTCTCCCGCCACGGCATCCTCGTCGGCACCACCGAAACCGCCCTCCTCCCCGCCCTGCTCGCCGCCACCTCCCCCGACGCCCGAGGCGCCCGCCTCTACGGCCCCAGCGGCCCCGGCCACCTCGGCGGCGCCCCCGCCGAACAGCCCCTCTACTCCCGCCTCCGCACCGACCCCGACGCCCCCCGCCTCTGGCGCCTCTCCGAATCCCTCACCCACACCCCCTTCCCCAGCTGACCACCCCCAGCCGCACCCCTTGTTCGGATCCGCACCCGTTATAGGGCTCTGCAAGGGGTGCGGATCCGAATAAAGGGTGCGGCTGTGTTGCGTGTGCCTGGGGAGGGGTTTGGTTCGGGGGGAGTTAAAGGGTGGTGGGGGGTGCGGGGTGGGGTTACGGTGCTGCGGGTCAGGGATCGGAGGGAATGTGGGCTCGGGAAGGGTTGGGGGCGTGGAGGTTTCGGGGCATCCGTTGGATGATCCGGTGCGGGGGTCGTTGTGGGGGGAGCATCGGCGGTTCGCGACGTGGGTGGGGCGGTGCGGGCGGTACGACCCGGAGGTCGCGCGGTTCGTGGGGCATCCATCGGTGTTGGACGAGCGGGACTGGGAGGATCTGGCGACGTTGCTCGGGCCGGGGGGTATGACGGGATTGCGGGGGTTCGGGCACGAGGTGCCGCCGGGGTGGGAGGTGGTCGAGCAGTTCGATTCGGTGCAGATGGACGGGAGCGGGCTGCGGGTCGCGGACGATCCGGGGCTGGTGGTGCTCGGGGCCGCGGATGTGCCGGAGATCCTGGCGTTGATCGCGCGCACCGAACCCGGTCCGTTCGCGCCGCGCACCATCGAGATGGGGCGGTATCTGGGCATCCGGGTCAACGGGCGGTTGGTGGCCATGGCGGGTGAGCGGATGCATCCACCGGGGTGGACCGAGATCAGCGCCGTGTGCACCGACGCCGAGTTCCGCGGGCGCGGGTTCGCCTCGCGGCTGGTGCGAGCCGTGGGGGCGGGGATCCGGGCGCGGGGCGAGACGCCGTTCCTGCACGCCACCGCGCGCAACACCACCGCCATCCGGCTCTACGAGCGGCTGGGGTTCACGCTGCGCAAGCGGTCCATGCTCACCCTCGTGCGAGCCCCGGAATACGATGCCGCGCAATCGGGTTCGGCCTTGGTATGAAGATCGGCATCAACACCTTCGTCACCGACGAGAGCATCGCGCCGCGGCGGCTGGGTCGCGCGCTCGAGGAACGCGGCTTCGAATCGCTGTTCCTCGCCGAGCACTCGCACATCCCGGCGAGTCGTCAATCGCCCTACCCCGCCGGGGGTGAACTGCCCCGCGAGTACTACCGCACCCTCGACCCGTTCGTGGTCCTCGCCGCCGTCGCGACCGTGACCGAGCGGCTCGTCCTGGGCACCGGCGTCACCCTGCTCATCCAGCGCGACGTCATCCACACCGCCAAGGAGGTCGCGAGCCTGGACCACCTCTCCGGCGGCCGCGCGGTCTTCGGCGTCGGCGTGGGCTGGAACCGCGAGGAGATGGCCGACCACGGCACCGATCCCCGCACCCGGGGCGCGCTGCTGGACGAGCAACTCGCCGCGATCCGCGCGATCTGGACCGACGACCCGGCCGAATACCACGGCCGCTTCATCGATTTCGACCCGATGCACGCCTGGCCCAAACCCGTACGCAAACCGCACCCGCCCATTTTCATCGGCGGCGGCGAGGCCGCGGCGGCCCGCGCGATCCGCCACGGCGTCGGCTGGATCCCCAACGGCATCGGCGATCCGGCCGCGGTCCCCGCCCAACTCGCCCCGCTGCGCGGCACCGACCTGCCCGTCACGGTCACCCCCGCCCCGCCCGACCCGGCCGTCCTCGACGCGTACGCCGCCGCCGGGGTCGAACGGGTCACCCTGAAACTCCCCACTCTCCCCGAGTCCGAAGCGCTGCGCGTCCTCGACGATCTCGCCGCCCTCGCCGGGAAATACGCGGCCTGACCCGGGAGCTCGAATCGGATCGCGCTGACGAGAAACCTGTTGCGCGGCATACGGTTCTGCGAATCTGACCGCGGCGCGCCCCGAATGCGCGGTCCAGCACAGTGATTCGAGGTTCCGGATGTCCACCACCCCCCAGCCCCCGCACGACGACGACACCGACGCCCCGGCGGTTCCCCCGGCCCCCGAGAGCGCGGAAACCGCCGCGGGCCAAGCCGACCCCGACGAGGAGGCCGACCTCGCCGCCCCGGCCGAGCCCGAACCCGCCGCCGTCTCCCGCCGCACCCTCCTCGCGGGCGCGGGGGTCGCGGCGGCGGTCGTCGTCGGCGGCGGCCTGGCCGCCTGGCTCACCACCCGGCGCACCCCGGGCACCGGAACGGTCAACCGCGCCTTGAAGATCGGATTCGGCGGCGGAATCTGCGAGGCGCCCCTGTACGCCGCGCATCATCAGGGGATCTTCGCGAAGTACGGCCTGAATGTGGAGATCGTCAAGACCGGTGGGGACGAGATCAAGGACGCGGTGGGCGCGGGAAAGCTCGACGCCGCGCCGGGGATCTTCTTCTCCTGGCTCAAGCCGATCGAGCAGGGCATCGATGCCAAACTCGCGGCGGGACTGCACGAGGGGTGCCTGCGGATCGCGGTGCCCAACGACAGTCCGATCACCTCGGTGGCGCAGTTGCGCGGCAAGGCGATCGGTGTCGCCGCGATCGGGGATTCGGCCATGTCGTTCTTCTCCCTGGATCTGCTCGACGCGGGGATCAATCCCGCGCAGGACGTCGATTGGCGCGTCTTCCCCGGCGACCAGCTGGGCGAGGCACTGGCCAAGGGCGAGATCGTCGCCATCGCGGGCAGCGATCCGAACGGCCTGCTGCCGATCCTGAAGGGCAATGCCCGCGAGCTGACCAACAATCAGCGCGGCGCCAACCGCGAGGAGTTCTGCTGCACCACCGCGATCAGCGGGCGGCTGTTGCGGGAGGATCCCGAGACCGCGCGCAAACTGGTCACCGCGTGGGCGGAGGGCAGCCGGTGGGTGGGGGCCAATATCGGCCCGGCGGCGGCGCTCGAGGCGGACAACAAGTATGTGGCCGCGGATCGGTCGATCATCGAATCCACCTTGCGCACCTACGGTTTCGCGCCCTCGGCGGCCCGGCTGAAGGGTGAGCTGGCCCCCGGCATCGCGAAATTCGCCAAGACCGGCTACCTGGACCGCAAGACCGATCCGGACGCGCTCGCCACCAAGGTGTACGCCGATCTGGGCCTGACGTGGTGACCACCACCGCGGCGCCGCCCCGCGCCCCGGCCGCCCCGAACTCCGTCCGGCACTATCCCCCGACGCCCGGTTTCGCCGCGGCCTGGGCGCTGTGGGCGACGACGGCCGCGCTCACCCTCGCACTGCCGGACCGCCTCGACGCCGCCGACCCGACCGTCGTCGGCGCCCTGTTCGCGGCCTGGACCGTGCTGCTCGCGGCCTGGGGCGTCTACGCCTACCGCAGCCGCGCCGCGACATTCGCACTGCGCCACCGCGTTCCGTGGTTCATCGCGCTCGCCGCCTGGATCCTGTTCTGGGAGTTGAGCACCGCGAAATCCGGCTGGCTGAAACCGCCGTATTTCGCCTCGCCGCAACACATGCTGTTGGTCTTCACCCAGGACGCGGGCATCCTCGCGTCCAGCACCTGGCATTCGCTGGTGCTGCTGCTCACCGGTTTCGTCATCGGCGCGGTCGGCGGGCTGGCCATTGGGATCGCGGTCGGCTGGTCCCGGGTGGCGGCGTACTGGGGGCTGCCGGTGCTGCATTCGCTGGGTCCGGTGCCCGCGCCGACGCTGCTGCCGGTGGTGCTGGTGCTGTTCCCCACCACCTACAGCGGCAGCGTGTTCATCGTCGCCTTCGGGGTCCTGTTCCCGGTGGCGGTGCTGACCCGCGCGGGCATCGCCGGGGTCGGTCGCGGCTACTTCGACGTCGCCCAAACCCTCGGCGCCACACCGCGTTTCCTGATCTGGCGGGTCGCGGTCCCCGGCGCCCTGCCGAGCATCTTCACCGGCCTGTTCATGGGCCTGGGCGCCTCCCTGGTCGCCCTGGTCGTGGCCGAACTGCTCGGCGTCAAGAACGGCCTCGGCTGGTACATCCAATGGACCAAGGGCTGGGCCGCCTACCCCCGCATGTACGCCGCGATCGTGATCATGGCCGTAGTCTGCCGCACCCTGATGCTGATCCTGTTCCGCATCCGCAACCGCGTCCTGGCCTGGGAGAAAGATCTGGTGCGATGGTAATCCCGCAACCGCGCCCCGCCCCCGAGGAGTGCTCGGTACGCCGGCCACGCCCCACGCGGGCCGATTCGGACTCAATGCCTCGGCCACTCCCCACACGCGGGCCGATTCGAAACTCGATGCGTCGGCCACTCCACACACGAGGGCCGATTCGGAACAAGGGGCTGGTGCCATGGTGAACATACGAGGCAGTGCGGTGGATATCGAGGGGGTGTCGCATCAGTTCGCGGTGGCCGGGCCGCGGCGGCGGAGTGTGGTCGAGGTGTTGTTGGGCAGGCCCGCGCCGGTGCCGACTCGGGCGCAGGAGTTGGGGCGGTTGCGGGTGCTGACCGACGTGTCGGTGCGGATCGAGGCGGGGGAGTTCGTGGCGTTGCTGGGGCCGTCGGGGTGTGGGAAGTCCACGCTGTTGCGGTTCCTCGCGGGGCTGGATCGGCCGACGCGGGGGTCGGTGCGGGTGGACGGAACTCCGGTGGCGGGGCCGGATCCGCACCGCGCCTTGATGTTTCAGGATCCGACCCTGTTCCCGTGGCGTACCGTCGAGCAGAACGTGGCGCTGGGCCCGCAGGCGCGCGGCACGCTCGCCGCGGACCGGGACGGGATCGCGGAGGCGTTGCGGCTGGTGGGGCTGGACGGGTTCCAGAACTCGTATCCGGCGCAGCTGTCCGGCGGTATGGCCCAGCGGGTGGCGCTGGCGCGGGCGCTGGTGAACCGGCCCCGGCTGTTCCTGCTGGACGAGCCGCTCGGCAAACTCGACGCGCTGACCCGAGCGACCCTCCAGGCCGAGATCGAAAGACTCTGGGGTGAGGACGGTTTCACCGCCGTGCTGGTCACCCACGACGTGGACGAGGCGCTGCGGCTGGCCGACCGGGTGATCGTGCTCAGCCCCCGCCCGGGAAAGGTGCTGCGGGATCTGCGCGTCACCCTGCCCCGCCCGCGATCGCACGACTCCCCCGAATACCCGGAACTGCGCCGCGAGGTGCTCGCGCTGCTGGGCGAGCCGGGACGGGCGGCGGCATGAGCGACAACGTCTTCGACTCGGTGGCCGCGGCCATCGGGAACACCCCCCTGGTCCGGCTCAATCGGATCACCGAGGGCATCGCCGCCACCGTCTACCTGAAGCTGGAATACCTCAATCCCCTTGGCAGCGTGAAGGATCGGGCCGCGCTCGCCATGATCGAGGCGGCCGAGGCGGCGGGCGAGCTGCGGCCCGGCGGCACGGTCGTGGAGGCCACCTCCGGCAATACCGGCATCGCCCTGGCGGCCATCGCGGCCGCGCGCGGCTACCGGAGCGTGGTCGTCGTGCCCGACAAGTCGAGCGCCGAGAAGCTCGCGCTGCTGCGCGCCTACGGCGTGGAGGTGCATGTCACCCCGGGCGGCCGTCCGCGCGAACACCCCGAGTTCGTCCGCAATGTCGCCCAACGGCTGGCCGCCGAGATCCCCGGCGCCTGGTACGCGGGCCAGTACGACAACCCGGCCAACCCCGCCGCGCACCGGCGCACCACCGGACCGGAGATCTGGCGCCAAACCCACGGCCGCGTCACGCATTTCGTGGCCGGGGTCGGCACCGGCGGAACCGTCACGGGCACCGGCGAATACCTCAAGGAGGTCTCCGGCGGCGCGGTCCGCGTGATCGGCGCGGACCCGGAGGCGTCGGTGTACGGCGGCGGCGACGGCCGCGCCTGGTACATCGAATCCATCGGCCACTACCTGCACCCGGACACCGCCGCCGACGAATGGCCGCTGTCGTATCGGCCCGCGGTCGTGGACCGGCTCGAACGCATCCCCGACCACGAATCCCTCACCGTCGTACGGCGACTCGCGCGCGAGGAGGGCCTGCTGGCGGGCGGCTCCACCGGCACCGCGGTCGCCGCGGCCCTGCGGGTGGCCCGGGATCTGTCCGAAAACGACGTGGTGGTGGCGATCGCCCCGGACTCGGGCCGCAACTACCTGTCGAAATACTTCGACGACGACTGGCTGACCCGGCTCGGCTTCGCCCCCGCCCTCACCCCGGCCGAACCGGTCGTGGCGGATCTGGTCACCACCGCCGAGGTCCGCGTGATCGGCTCGGCGACCTCCGCCGCCCGCGCCCGCGAACTCCTCGGCGAGGCCACCGCCCTGCCGGTCACGGTGCAGCGCAACGGATCCGGCTCCCCCGTGGTGGCCGAGATCCTCGGCTCGGTCACCCCCGCCTGCCTCGCCGCCGCGCCCGGCGACGACCCGGTGTCCGCCCACCTCGACCCGCCGCTGCCGGTGATCGGCGCGACCGAGACGATCGCCGCGGCGGCCGCGCGGATCGGCGATCATCGCGGCCCGATCGTGGTCGCGCACGACGGATCGATCTCGGCCCTGCTCGACGCGGCCGCCCTGAAAGGCACTGTATGAGAACACCTCTCGCCGTCACCCTCGGAATCGGCGTGACCGCACTGCTGTGCGCCCCGGCCACCGCCCACGTCACCGCCTCCGCCCCGGACGCGACAGCGGGCGGACACACCGTGGTGAGCCTGCGCGTCCCGACCGAATCCGACAAGGCGGGCACCGTGAGACTCGAGGTGACGATCCCCACCGACCACCCCATCACCGAGGCCCGCACCGAACCGATCCCCGGCTGGGACGCGACCGTGCGGCGGACACCCCTGCCCGCCCCGATCGACGACGGCCACGGCCACCGGATCGGCGACGCCGTCTCGACGGTACTGTTCACCGCGCGCGACGGCGCCGCCATCGGACCCGGACAGTTCGCCGAGTTCCGAATCCTGTTGGGCCCCTTGCCCGATGCCGCCGAGCTCGTCCTGCCCACGATCCAGACCTACAGCGACGGCACCTCGGTCGGCTGGATCGAGCGCAGCGCCGACGGCACCGAACCCGACAAACCCGCGCCCGTCCTGCGGCTGTCCGGCGGCCACGAGCACGCCCACGGCGACACCACGGAAGCCGCTGCCCCGCACTCGGATTCGGCCGCGACCTGGCTGGCGGGAGCGGCCCTGGTCGTCGCGCTCGCGGCCGCGGCGATCGCGGGCGCCCCGGCGATCCGGGCGCGTCTCCGAAAGCCTTGAGCCGCACCGCGTTCCGCGCCGCCGCCACGGTCGCGACGCTGGCGCTGCTGACCCTGTGGGCCGCCGTCGCGGCCGCCACGGCCGGGGCACACGCGATCGCGGTGTCGACCGATCCCGCCTACGGGGCCACGGTCGAGCGCGCCCCCGACCACGTCGCGGTGACCTTCGACGAGACGGTGGCCGCCGCCGAATCGGGCGTACACGTCACCGATCGCGACGGTCGCCGCGTCGACGCGGGCGGCCTGTTCACCGCCGACGGCGGCCACACCGTCGGAGTGCGGCTGCCCGCCGACCCACCGACGGGCACCTACGTGTTCACCTGGGTGGTGCTGTCCGCCGACGGCCACACGGTCACCGGCTCCACCGTCTTCGGCATCGGCACACCCCCGGACCTGCTCGCCGCCGACCCGCCGCGCGATCCGCTCGCCGTCGCCGCCGACGGCGCGGCCCGAATGCTCACGGCCACGGGCTATTTCGGCCTCGCGCTCGCGGTCGGCGTCCCGGCCGTCGCCCGCCTCGTGTCCCGCCGGAATCCGCGCGACCCCCTCGTCGGTCAACATACCCGCACGGGGACACTCGCCCTGGCGCGCGACCCCCTCGTCGGCCAACTGGCCCGCGCGGGCGCGCTCACCCTGGCGATCGCCTCCGCCCTCACCGTCACCCTCGCCCCCGTCCGCCTGGCCGGGGCCGCCGGCTGGACCGACGCCGCCGTCTGGACCCGCTCCCTCCTGTCCCCACCCTCCCTGGCCGCCCTGGCCCGCACGATCACTGCCGCGCTGCTGGCCCTGACCTTCCGCGCTGCCCTGCACGCGGTTTCGGCATCGACCCCGGCATCAGCTTCGGCCCCGGCTCCGACCCCGGCCCCGGCATCGACATCGGCATCGGGTCCGACCTCGGCTCCGACCCCAGCATCGGCCTCAGCTCGGGCCCCTGCATCGACCCCAGCATCGGCATTGGCTCCGACCCCGGCTCCGGCCCCAGCCCCAATTTCGGCTTCGGCTTCGGCTTCGGCTTCGGGCGAGGGCGCGGCTCGCCGTCGTGTACCGCTGCGGCCCAGAGTTGTTGCGGCTGCGGTGTTGTCGGTGGTCCTGCTTGTCTCGACCGCACTCGGCGGCCATGCCGTCGCGGGCGCGGACCGCTGGCTCGCCGTGGCGACGACCACCATCCACCTCGCGGCGATGGCGGTGTGGCTCGGCGGGGTCACCCTCGCCGTCCTCACCCTGCGGCGACCCGGCCGCCTCGAATTCGCCGCCCGCTACGGCAGATTCGCGCTCACAGCGGTAGCCGCGCTCATCCTCACCGGCACATACCAGACATGGCGTGCCACGACCCCTCTCGCCGCCCTGTGGACCACAGGGTGGGGCCGCCTGCTCTTGCTCGAACTCGCGCTCGTCGCGGCGGCCCTCGTCGCCGCCTGGCTCGCCCGCGAATTCGTCCGCCACCACGCGACCGCCCTACGGCTCGAACTCGCCACCCAAACCGCGGTCCTGATCGTGACCGCCGTCCTCGCCGGAACCACCCCGGCCCGCGACGCCTACAACCCGCGCGCCTCCCTCACGGCCGAGGCCGGACCCCTGCACGCCACCGTCGATATCGACGGCACCGGCGTCGGCCCCCAGGAATTCACCCTCCGCTTCACCGACAGCACGGGCACACCCTTCACCCCCGCCGAGGTCACCGGGCGACTCACGAAAGCCGACGGCACGATCCCGATCGATGTCGCCTTCCGCCGCGTCGAACCGGTCGACCTCGGCCCCGACCATTTCGTCTCCCAGCGTGTGCGAGTTCCCGCTCCAGGCGAGTGGCGGCTGCGCGTGACCATCCGTGCCGACCGCACGACCGCCTACACCGTGACGGTGCCCTATCGCGTGTGGTGACACGAAAGTCTTCCCCTGGCCACCTTCGTCTCGATGTCGGGCCGCGCCCTCGGTCCGAGCTTCGGCAGATGTACCGGGCTCACTGCGTTCATCAAGCTTCATCGCCCCTCACCCCCGGCGCGGCCAGAGCAGCACGGCGAAGAACACCACCAGCGGCACCACGAACGCCACCCACACCGGCATCACGCGACCTCCGGACCATCGTCCACCACGTCGAGCCGCCCCACTTCGCCAGGGCCGAAACCCCTTGCGCCACTATGGGACTGCCGGGGGACGTAGAACTCCAAATACACTCCGGTACCCGGCTCGTCACCGGGGGATTCCTGCACTTCGAGCATCCCGCCGGGAAACGAGTAAAGCCTTGTGCCCTGGTGTGTTTCGTCTTCGTCTGCGCTCATCTCAACCCCTGTGGTAGGTCGGTGGAAGGCAGCCCGGGACCGGGCCTCTCCTTCACCAGTCCCGGACGTTGGTTCGAAGCTACGAAACGCCAGCCCCGGCGGTCTACAGACTTGCGGAAACTTGCGACAATCAGTCAAACCCGATACACCTGCGGTAAGAGCCTGGGATCATGACTGCCGTAGGCGCAAGTACGTAGGAGTTCATCGATAGGAGAATTCTCGTGGAGATACGTTTTCTCGGGATGGGTGGATCGGGTAGAACCAACTGCCCCACTCTCTACGTCACCGATCGAGGCACGTACATTGTCCAAGGCTGGGAGACGGGAACCGTCGGGACAGTGGAGATTCCACACATGTTGCTCGGTTTCCTGGAACCGAATACCTACCTTGCGGCAACGTTGCTGGATACCGGGAGGGGCACGTTCACAATCACGGGGAGGCCGGTCACGGACCCGGAAACACTCCAAAAATTGACCTTCGACAAGAACGAAACGGCAATCGAAGTGCCCAGCAAGGAAAGGACATGGTTCGGTGGAGTTCAGGCCAGGCGATGACGCTTGGATGGCCCTGCTTCGGGGTGCTCGCAAATCAGCGTTTCATCTCGAAGTGAAAGACATCTACGCAGTACCGGAAGAGTCCGAACCGCTTCGCCGGTTCCTTGCCGGGGAACCGGACGACGAGTACGACTTGGACGAGTGGACCGACGTCATTCGGTCGCTCACTGCACAGGGTCTCGCAATGAGCCGGATACGTGTCGTCACGGTTCCGCACACGGATTACCAGAGGTGGCTGCTCTCGGTAACCGGGCCGTCCGTGGCAGCCGGGGAAGATATCCGGTATATAGATCGGTCGACGGTAGATCCGTCAGCGGTTCCGAAGGATGATTACTGGCTTTTCGATGACGAGACGGTTGCCTTCAACCTCGTGGATTCGGAAGGCGTGCCGGTAGGTCCGGCGGTGACGACCGACCCCGGAATTGTCGGATACTGCCGCACAGCCAGAGAACGCCTCTGGCCCGCTGCCATCCGATATTCGGAGTACATCCGGAAGTGACGAACTCTGTTCAACAAGCGAGGCAAGCTCTCGGCGCACGACTCCGCGAGATCCGCAAAAACTCGGGGATAACCGCACGAGAGCTTGCCAAGCGAGAGGGCTGGCACGAGTCGAAAGCATCCCGTATCGAGCACGGGCATTCCAACCCATCCCCTGGAGATATCAAGGCTTACTGCAAGCATTGCAGCGCATATGATCAGCTGAATGACCTGCTTGCGACGCTGCACAATATCGATAACGCCTATATGGAATACCGTCGGATGCTGAGTTCCGGTGTCGCCCGCGGGCAACAGCTATATGCAAGGCTCGAAGCTTCCGCCACGCTCATACGGAACTACGATCCGCAGATCATCCCCGGGCTTCTCCAAACCTCGGATTACGCCCGCGCGATACTCCGTGAGGTAATCGACTTCTATGAGCTTCCGGACGATTTGGACCGTGGTGTAATCAAACGCATGGACAGGCAGCGCGTTCTTTATGAGCGCGAACACCGGTTCCATTACATCATCAGCGAGAAATCTCTTTACACGACGGTTGGCGGGCCGGACGTCATGATCGGGCAACTGGATAGATTATATTCCATCATCGGGATGCCTCGGTTGACGTTCGGAATAGTTCCGATGTCTGCGCACGCCAAAGTCGTCGTCGAAAACTTTGTGATGTTCGATGACAAGTTGGTGAGAGTGGAAGGGCACACAGCCGAGTTGGCGATTACTCAGCCGAGAGAAATCGCGCTGTACGGCCGGGCCTTCGATGTCCTCGCCGGTCAGTCCGTGACCGGAGATGCCGCCCGAACACTCATCCGCCGAGCTTTGCAAGCCAGGGCCGCGACCTGAGCCCCCCCCCCCGAAGGCTGACACACATTCTGTCCGAGCGGAGATAACCACGTTCGGTGACTTCCGCCCCTGACCCAAGTCCCCCCACCCGACGACCTTCGTCCCGATGTCGAGCCGCCCCCCACTCGCAAGACTGGACGTGCGATCAACAGAACTCGGCCCCCGGAAGGACACGTCGTGACAGCAGCCACCCCGACCACCGCGCACCCGGCCGACGCCTACGAGAACCTCGAACCGTGGTTCGACAAGCTGGCCGCGCTCGACCCCGCCGATCCCGAACGCCCGATCCTGCGCGAGCACATCATCGAGACCGCGCTCCCGCTGGCCGACCATATCGCGCAACGGTATTCGGGTCGCGGCGAACAGGTCGACGATCTGCGGCAGGTCGCGCGGATCGGGCTGGTGCTCGCCGTCGACCGGTTCGAGGTCGGGCGCGGCACGAGCTTCCTGTCCTTCGCGGTGCCCACGATCATGGGCGAGGTGCGGCGGCACTTCCGCGACCACGTGTGGGCCGTGCGGGTGCCGCGCCCGGTGAAGGAGGCGCAGACCCGCTTGGCCGCGGCCATCGAACGGCTCATGCAGCGGCTCGAGCGACAGCCCACCCCGCGCGAGATCGCCGCCGAACTCGCCCTCGACGTGGACACCACCGTGCTCGCGCTGATGGCCAACAACGCCTTTCGCACCGACTCCATCGACCAGCTTCCCCTCGACGACGACGAGCGCGGCTCGACCCTGAGCGACCGGCTCGGCCGCGAGGAGGGTTGCTACCGGCTCATCGAACGCTCCTCGGTGGCCCGCCCGCTCATCGCCCGGCTGCCCGCCGCGGACCGGGAACTGCTGTGCTGGCGCTACTTCGAGTCGCTGTCGCAGAGCCAGATCGCCGAGCGACTGGGCTGCTCGCAGATGCAGGTCTCGCGACTGCTGACCCGCGTCCTCGAGCGGCTGCGCGAACAGGCCGATCTCACCCCCGCCGGACTGCCGAAAGCTGCCAGCTGAAAGTAAACATTTGTAAAGTGCCGGAGAACCACCCGTTTCGGAAGGTTCACCGGCGCCCCGGCACCCCGCTCCCCGAGCGGGGCTTTCCGGCGTCGGCGCAGGTCGAATCGGCACCGCGCGTCCCGCACAGCCCGACTGTGGTGAACGTGAGGTTTCTCCGCCCTCACAGCTCACCCCCGCGCCGGGAGCGTTGTGAGAGAGGGGTTTTGCGCTGCTCGGGGGCGTCCTTACTGTCGAGACCGACAGCATGGTGGCACTCTCGTCTGGGGGCGTTGTGGTTAGTTCTCCATCCCGTGGTTCGGCGCCCTCCGATCCCTCCGCCGGGGACGCGTTGCTGCGTCTGGGCCGCTACTTCGCGCGCGGCGAGGTGTCGGAGGATCTGCGCACGGTGCACCGGGTCGGCGGCCGCTCGGCCGACGACTTCTATCGCGAACGCTGGGCGCACGACAAGGTGGTGCGCTCGACCCACGGCGTCAACTGCACCGGCTCGTGTTCGTGGAAGATCTACGTCTCCGACGGCGTGATCACCTGGGAGTCGCAGCAGACCGACTATCCGTCGGTGGGCGCGGACAAGCCCGAGTACGAACCGCGCGGCTGCCCGCGCGGGGCGTCGTTCTCCTGGTACACGTATTCGCCCGCGCGCGTTCGTTATCCGTACGTGCGCGGCGTCCTGCTCGAGCTGTACCGCGAGGCCAAGGCGCGGCTGAAGGATCCGGTGCTGGCGTGGGAGTCGATCGTCGAGGACCCCGAACTCGCCGCCCGCTACAAATCCGCCCGCGGCAAGGGCGGTTTCGTGCGCGCGGAGTGGTGGGAGGCCGCCGAGATCGCCGCCGCCGCGCACGTGCACACCATCAAGCGCTACGGCCCGGACCGGATCGCGGGCTTCTCCCCCATCCCGGCCATGTCGATGGTCTCGCACGCGGTCGGCGCGCGGTTCATCTCGCTGCTCGGCGGGTCGATGCTGTCGTTCTACGACTGGTACGCCGATCTGCCGGTGGCCTCGCCGCAGGTGTTCGGCGATCAGACCGACGTGCCGGAGTCCGCGGACTGGTTCGACGCGGGCTATCTGATCATGTGGGGCTCCAACGTTCCCGTCACCCGCACGCCCGACGCGCACTATATGACCGAGGCCCGTTATCGCGGCCAGAAGGTCGTGGCGGTCTCCCCCGACTACGCCGACAACACCAAATTCGCCGACGAGTGGGTGGCCGCGCGGCCCGGCACCGACGCCGCGCTGGCCATGGCCATGGGCCACGTGATCCTGCGCGAGTTCTTCGTCGAGCGCGACACCCCCCGCTTCACCGACTACGTCAAGCGCTACACCGATCTGCCGTTCCTGGTCGAACTCGACGAGCGCCCGGGCGGTTTCGACGCCGACGGCGAGTACGTCGCGCACACCTACGTTCCCGGCAAGTTCCTCACCGCCGCCGACCTCGGCCACGAGGGCGAGGGCGTGGAGTTCCAGCCCGTGCTGCTGGACTCGTCGGGAAATCCCGTGGCGCCCAACGGTTCCCTCGGCCACCGCTTCACCGAGTCCGGGGCGGGCCGCTGGAATCTCGAACTCGGGGACACCGATCCTCTGCTGAGCCTGCACGGTCGCGCCGACGACGCCGCGCCCGTGCAGTTCCCCCGCTTCGACGGGCCGGAGGCGGGCGTGCTCACCCGCGGCGTGCCGACCACCGTCATCGCGGGCAAGCGGGTGACCACCGTCTTCGACCTGCTGCTCGCCCAGTACGGCGTGTCGCGGCCCGGCCTGCCCGGCAACTGGCCCACCGGCTACGACGACCCCACCGAGCCCTACACCCCGGCCTGGCAGCAGGAGATCACCGGCGTGCCCGCCGCGCAGGCCGAACGCGTCGGCCGCGAATTCGCCGACAACGCCGAACGCACCGGCGGCCGATCGATGATCCTCATGGGCGCGGGCACCAACCACTGGTTCCACTCCGACCAGATCTATCGCGCGTTCTTCACCCTCACCCTGCTCACCGGCAGCCAGGGCGTCAACGGCGGCGGCTGGGCGCACTACGTCGGCCAGGAGAAGTGCCGCCCCGTGACCGGTTGGTCCACACTGGCTTTCGGCCTGGACTGGCAGCGGCCGCCGCGGCAGATGCAGGGCACGGTGTTCTGGTACCTGGCCAACGACCAGTGGCGCTACGATCCGTTCACCTCCGAGGCGTTCGCCTCGCCGCTGGGCGCGGGCGCGTTCGCGGGCCGCACCGCCGCCGACAATATCGCCCTGGCCACCCGGCTGGGCTGGATGCCGTCGTATCCGACCTTCGACCGCAACCCCCTCGATCTCGCCGACGAGGCCGAGGCCGCCGGGCGGACCGCCGCCGAACACGTTGTGGCGCAACTGAAATCGGGTGATCTCCGATTCGCCTGCGAGGATCCCGACGCCCCGGAGAACTTCCCCCGCGTGCTGACGGTCTGGCGGGCGAATCTGCTCGGCTCCTCCGGCAAGGGCAACGAGTACTTCCATCGGCACCTGCTCGGCGCGGATTCGAACCTGCAAACCGGGGAGGCCACCGGGGTGCGCCCGCAGGAACTGGAATGGCGGGAGACCGCGGCCACCGGCAAGCTGGATCTGCTGCTGTCGCTGGACTTCCGGATGACCAGCACCACCCTGTTCTCCGATATCGTGCTGCCCGCCGCGACCTGGTACGAGAAGTACGACCTGTCCTCCACCGACATGCACCCGTTCGTGCACGCCTTCACCCCCGCGATCTCCCCGCCGTGGGAGGCTCGCACCGACTTCGAGGCGTTCCACCGCATCGCGCGCGGCTTCTCCTGGCTCGCGGAGAAACATCTGGGCAAGCGCTCCGACATCGTCGCGGTGCCGTTGCAGCACGACAGCCCCGACGCCCTCGCCCAGGCGGGCGGGCGCGTGCGGGACTGGAAGAAGGGCGAATGCGAGCCGATCCCCGGCAGGACCATGCCGAAACTGGTTGTGGTCGAACGCGATTACCCGCACATCGCGGAGAAGATGGCCGCGCTCGGCCCGCTCGTGGAGACCCTCGGCCTGACCACCAAGGGCGTCACCACGCTGCCCGACGCGGAGGTCGAGTACCTGAAGGGCGTCAACGGCGCGATCGTCTCCGGCGTCGCGCGCGGCCGCCCGTCGCTGGCCAAGGACACCCACGCCGCCGAGGCCATCCTCGCGCTGTCGGGCACCACCAACGGCCGCCTCGCGGTGGCGGGCTTCCACGCGCTCGAGCGGCGCACCGGGACCGAGCTCGCGGATCTGGCCGCGGAACACGAGGGTAAGCGAATCACCTTCGCCGACACCCAGGCCCGGCCCGTCCCCGTCATCACCTCACCCGAGTGGTCGGGCAGTGAGACCGGCGGGCGGCGCTACTCCCCGTTCACCATCAATGTCGAGCGCGCCAAGCCCTGGCACACCCTCACCGGCCGCCAGCACTTCTACCTCGACCACGACTGGATGATCGAACTCGGCGAGCAGCTGCCGGTGTACCGGCCGCCTCTGGACATGTCGGCGCTGTTCGCCGAGCCCGGCATCGGCGCGGTCGGCGCGAACGGGGTGACGGTGCGCTATCTGACCCCGCACTCCAAGTGGTCCATCCACTCCGCCTACCAGGACAACCTGCACATGCTCACGCTCTCGCGCGGCGGGCAGGCGATCTGGATGTCGGAGGTCGACGCCGCCAAGATCGGTGTGCGCGACAACGATTGGATCGAGGCGGTCAACCGCAACGGCATCGTGGTCGCGCGGGCCATCGTCTCGCACCGGATGCCCGAGGGCACGGTGTTCATGTACCACGCCCAGGACCGCGCGGTGAACGTGCCGCGCATCGAGGGCACCCCGGAGACCAACGGCGCCAAGGGCAAACGCGGCGGCATCCACAACGCGCTCACCCGCATCATGATCAAACCGTCGCACCTGGTCGGCGGCTACGCCCAGCAGTCGTTCGCCCTGAACTATCACGGCCCCACCGGAAATCAGCGCGACGAGGTCACCACGATCCGTAAGCGCTCGCAGGAAGTGGAGTACTGACATGCGTGTCATGGCGCAGCTTGCCATGGTGATGAACCTGGACAAGTGCATCGGCTGCCACACCTGCAGCGTCACCTGCAAACAGGCGTGGACCAACCGCTCGGGCACCGAGTACGTGTGGTTCAACAATGTGGAAACCCGCCCGGGACAAGGGTATCCGCGCCGCTACGAGGATCAGGAGAAGTGGAAGGGCGGCTGGACGCTGGACCGCCGCGGCCGCCTCACGCTGAAGTCCGGTTCCCGGATGAAGCGGCTGCTCAACCTCTTCGCCAATCCCGATCTGCCCACGATCGGCGACTACTACGACCCGTGGAGCTACGACTACGACACGCTGCTGTCGGCCCCGCGGATGGACACCACCCCGGTGGCGCGGCCCAAATCGCTGATCACCGGGGAGGACACCCAGGTCACCTGGGGCGCGAACTGGGACGACTCGCTGGGCTCGGGCCCGGAGCAGGTCGGCCGGGATCCGTTGCTGGCCAAGCTGTCCGACCAGGTGAAGCTCGAGTTCGAGCAGACGTTCATGTTCTACCTGCCGCGCATCTGCGAGCACTGCCTCAACCCGTCGTGCGCGGCGTCGTGTCCGTCGGGGGCGATCTACAAGCGGTCCGAGGACGGCATCGTGCTCGTCGACCAGGACGCCTGCCGCGGCTGGCGGCAGTGCGTCACCGGCTGCCCGTACAAGAAGATCTACTTCAACCACAAGACGGGCAAGGCCGAGAAGTGCACCTTCTGCTACCCGCGGGTGGAGGTCGGCATCCCGACGGTGTGCTCGGAGACCTGCGTGGGGCGGCTGCGCTACATCGGGGTCATGCTCTACGACGCCGACAAGGTGCTCGAGGCGGCGTCGGTCACCGACGACACCGAGCTGTACCCGGCGCAGTTGGGGGTGTTCCTCAACCCGCACGATCCGCGCGTGATCGCCGAGGCCGAGCGGTCCGGCATCTCCCCGGAATGGATTGCCGCCGCGCAGGATTCGCCGGTCTACAAGCTCATCGTCGACTACCAGATCGCGCTGCCGCTGCATCCGGAGTACCGGACCATGCCGATGGTGTGGTACGTGCCCCCGCTGTCGCCGATGGTGGACGTGCTGTCGCAGACCGGGCACGACGGCGAGAACGCGAACAACCTGTTCGGGGCGATCGACGCGCTGCGCATCCCGGTGGAGTACCTCGCCGAACTGTTCACCGCCGGTGATCCCGGCCCGGTGCGCGCCGCGCTGCAACGGCTGGCCGGGATGCGCTCGTTCATGCGCTCGATCAACCTCGGCCAGGAACCGGACCTGACCATCCCGGAGTCGGTGCGGCTCGAGCCCGAGGAGATCGAGGCCATGTACCGGCTGCTCGCCATCGCCAAGTACGAGCACCGGTACGTGATCCCCACCGGCGCGACATCCCGTGCGCACGAACTGGATTCGCTCGCGACCGGGTGCAGCCTCGACGTGGACGGCGGGCCGGGGATGACCGCCTTCGACGTCATGGCCGAGAAGTTCCACCTCACCGACACCAATCGGGCCGCGCCGCAGGAGAAGTCGAGCCGGATCAACCTGCTGGACTGGGACGGCAAGCGCACCGACGGGCTCATGCCGAGCGGGGAGACGAACGGAAACGGCCACGCGCCCGCCGACGCCCCGGCGGCCGTTCCCGGTGGAGCGCCGCGATGAACCTGCTGAAACCGCGCCGCCGCCCTGAACCGGTGGTGCCCATGCCCGACCGCGAGCGGCGACTGGTCTGGCGCATCGCCGCGCTGCTGCTGGACTACCCGGGCGCGAAGACCCTCGGCCTGCTCGACGAATTGTCCGGCGCGACAGCGGAATTGCCCGAGCCGGTGCGCCGGGAACTGGAACCGGTGCTGACCTGGCTGCGCGACACCACCCCGATCGCGGCGGCCCAGCACTACGTCGAGACCTTCGACATGCGCCGCCGCGCCAGTCTGCACCTGACCTTCTACGCCTACGGCGACACCCGCAAACGCGGGATGGCGCTGTTGCGGTTCAAACAGACCTACCGGCAGGCCGGGGTCGAACTCGGCGATCACGAACTGCCCGACCATCTGGCGGTGCTGCTGGAGTTCGCCGCGACCGTCGATCCGATCGGCGGGGAACGGCTGCTCGGCGAGCACGTACCGGTGCTGGAGCTGCTGCGATTGTCGTTGTCCGACAGCGGTTCCCCGTACGCTGGGATCCTCGCGGCGGTGACCGCGACGCTGCCGCCGATCACCACCGCGGATCGCCGCCGCATCGCCGAACTGGCCGCACAGGGCCCACCCGAGGAAGAGGTGGGCCTCGAGCCCTTCGCGATGGACCCGCTCACCCTCACCGGATCGGAATCCCGCCGATGACCACCACCCTGTGGACGACCCTGCCCTACATCGCGTTCACCTCGTTCGTGGTGGGCCATCTGTGGCGCTACCGCAACGACCAGTTCGGCTGGACCACCCGCTCCTCGCAGATCCACGAATCGCGGCTGCTGCGGCTGGGCAGTCCACTGTTCCACTTCGGCATGCTCGGCGTGATCGGCGGGCACGTGCTCGGCGTGCTGATCCCCGAGTCGTGGACCGCGGCGGTCGGGATCTCGGAGCGGTCCTACCACGTGCTCGCGGTCTCCGCGGGGTCGGTCGCGGGCGCGGCGGTGCTCGCCGGAATCGGCATCCTGCTGTACCGGCGCTGGACGGTTCCGGCCGTGCGCCAGGCGACCACCACCAACGACAAGGTGATGTACGCGCTGCTGGCGGGCGCGCTGCTGACCGGCGTGCTCAATACCGTCGGCAGCAATCTGCTGTGGGGGCGGCACAACTACCGCGAGACCGTATCCCCGTGGTTCCGAAGCCTTTTCACCGCGCACCCCGAGCCGGACCTGATGGTGGGCACGCCGTGGACGTTCCAGGCGCACGCGCTGATCGTGCTCGCCCTCATCGCCTTCTGGCCCTATACGCGGCTGGTGCACATGTTCAGCGCGCCGGTGGGGTATCTGGTGCGGCCGTACGTCGTGTATCGGAGCAAGGAGCTCGCCGCGCCGGACAAGCGGCGGTACGCGCGGGCGTGGGATTCGCCCGCGACTCCTCCATCGCGGTGAATTCGGGGCGTGGATTTCAGCTCACCGAAATTGCAGTTCACCTTTTATCACTAGAAGGCCGGTCGGTATCGACCGGCCTTTTCCTTTCATCCGGTATCTAATCGCCGCAAAGCTTTTCAATACGGAAGTGACCGGGTATTCTCGGCTGTGAACGGTTCAGCGAAAGTGCCGTCGAAAAGGGGACATCCTTCTTCACCCGACCATGCTCTGTGATCGATGATTGGTGAAGCCGTGAATTTACGACCCACGTCCGTGCTCGATGCCGCCTTCCTTTTCGGAGACACCCCGCAACATCCGATGCACGTTGCCACATTGCAATTGTTCGAACCGCCGCCGGACGCGAAAGACGATTATTTCCGAAAGCTTTTCGCGACCCTTTCCGTGCGTACCGACGCGACGCCGACATTTCTGCGGCACCCGGTCGCGCTGCCCGGGATCTCGCCGCTGCTGTGGACCCGGGACGAGAATCTGGACCTGTTCCGCCACCTCGTACACATCGCCCTGCCCGCCCCGGGCGGACAGGCCCAGCTGCTGGAGGTCGTCGACCGGCTGCACGGGCAGCCACTGGACCGGAATCTGCCGCTGTGGCAGGTATTCCTGATCGAGGGGCTGGCCGACGGGCGGTTCGCGGTGTACTGCAAATGGCATCACGCGCTGCTCGACGGCGCGGCCGCGCAGCGGCTGTTCGCGCGCACCCTCGACGCCGCGCCGACGAGCGCGCCACCCCGCGCGTTCTGGCAGCTCCCGCCCGCCAACGGGCATCGGCCCGAGCCGAATTCGCGGTCCGCGTCGCGACAGCTGCGGACGCTGCTCGACGCGGGCCGCAAGGTCGTGCTGGACCGGGCGCTCACCGTGCCGTTCGAGGCGCCGCGCTCCCCCTTCAACGTCCCCATCGGCACCGCACGGCGCTGCGCGGTGCTGTCCCTGCCGCGCGGGCGGATCGAGGCCGTGCGGCGGCGGACCGCGACCACCGCCAACGACGTCATCCTCACCGTCGTCGCCGGGGCGTTGCGCGGCTATCTCGATGAACGGCACCAATTGCCTGCTCGCCCTCTGGTTTCCATGGTGCCGATGACGCTGCGCTCGGCCGACGACCACAGCGGGGGCAACAAGGTCGGCGCGACCCTGTGCGCCCTGGGCACCGATATCGCCGATCCGCGGCGGCGGCTGGCGGCGATCAGCCGGTCCATGGCCGACAGCAAGAGCGTCTTCGCCGCACTGCCCACCCCGGGCGGTGTCGCGCTGTCGGGGCTCATGCTCAGCCCGCTGCTGATCGCGCTGCTCGCCGGGCGGCTGGCCACCCTGCTCCCGGCGTGCAATGTGGTGATCTCGAAGGTGCCCGGCACGCACGCCCCGCGCTATTGGGGTGACGCGCGGCTCGACGCGCTGTATCCGTTGTCGATCCCCCTGACCGGCCTGGCGCTCAACATCACCTTCACCACCACCAACGACCGGATCGATTTCGGCCTGGTGGCCTGTCCGGCGGCCGTGCCCGGACTGGACCGGCTGCTGGAATTGTTCGAGGAATCCCTGGCCGACTTGGAGAAAGCGGCCGTCTGAATTCATTCCGGGAGGTGCCCGATGAGCACGAATCCCACGGCGTTGCCCGTGCATATCGCGACCCGGTTCGACATCGGCGCACCGCGCTGGCCCCGAACCCATTGGCGCGGTGACGTTTCCATTCGGGCGTCCGACGGGGAGCTGCTGCTCGCCGATATCGGATTGCCCGCCGACGAACGGGGGGTGATCGACGCGCCGGTCCCGGCGGTGGTCTGTTTCACTCCCTACAACAAGACGCTCGTGCGGGCGTGCGGCGCGCGGCCCACGCGAAACCTGCTGCGCGCCTTGGCCACCGCGACGGCGGCCGGGACGGACCGCGCCGGGGTCGGCTTCCTGGAGCTCATCGGCGGAATCGGCCGCGGCGCGCTGGACACGATCACCACCAACGACACCCTGGTGTCGCGCGGGTACGCCGTGGTGCTGGTGGATGTGCGCGGCACGGGGTCCTCGACCGGGACGTGGGACTTCCACGGCGAGCACGAACAGCGCGACTACGCCGAGGTGCTCGCCTGGGTGCGCGAACAGCCCTGGTGCGACGGGCGAATCGCGTTGAGCGGCATCTCCTACCACGCCCAGGCCGCCCTGCTCGCCGCGGCGCGGCGGCCGCCGGGGCTCGGCGCGGTGTTCGCGATCGAACCGTCCGCGGATCCGACCCGCGAGATCGCGCTCAGCGGCGGGGTGCCCTCGCCGTTCATCCTCGCCTGGGCGGCGTCGATCAATCTCACCAAACTGGTTCCGTCGCCGGCGGTGCTGCGGCGGCCCCGGCTGCTGGCCCGGCTGGTGCGCGACCGGCTCGCGCACCCGATCCCCTGGCTCGGCCTGGCGATCGCGATCATGGCCTCCGACCGGCACCCGCACAGCTACCTCAACGAGATGTGGTCGCGAAATGTGCCGGACGCGAGCGCGATTCAGGTTCCCACCTTCCTCGTCGGGGCCTGGCACGACATCTACAGCGGGTCGGTGTGGCACATCTACGAGCGGCTGCCGCTGCCGCCCGGAGCCAAGCAGATGCTCATCGGGCAGGGCTACCACCTGTCGCCGGTGCCCGAACTCGGGGCCGCCGCCGCGCCGCCCGCGCTGAACGAACTCCAGTGCGCGTGGTTCGACCGCTGGATCCGGGGCATCGACAACGGCGTCGACCGGTACGGCCCGGTCACCCTGCGCAGTCAGGGCGACGGCTGGGTGCGGCGGCGCGCGTTCCCCGATCCGCGGGCCGGACGCCGCAAGTTCTACCTCACCGGCGAGTCCAGCGGTTCGGCCGCGCACGCGCACTTCGACGGGGCGCTCACCGCGACACCGCCGGAGACCGCGCGGCGGATCGAACTCGACGCCCGCACCCATCCCGCGTCGGACAACGCGGCCCGCGCCACCGCGGGGCTGGCGACCCTGATCGGGCGCAGCTACGGCCGCGACGAGCGCCGCGCCGAACGGGCCGCGGCCACCTTCACCACCGAACCCCTGCGCGACGACGTGATCCTCACCGGACCGATCGCCCTGCACCTGTACGTGGCGGCGGGCTCCCGCGACGCGTTCTGGGCGGCCACCCTCGCCGACATCGCCCCGGACGGCCGCTCGGTCGCCCTGTCCTCCGGCGCGATCCGCTCCACCATGCGCCGCCTCTCCCCCGGCACGCCCCGCTACCCCGACGGCGATCCCGTCGAACCCGCCCATCCCCTCACCGCCGCCTCCGAGATCCCGATCGAGCCGAACCAGCCGCACGCGGTCGACATCGACCTGCACGCCACCGAGGCCCGCGTCCGAGCCGGGCACCGGCTGCGAATCTCGGTGACCCGCGACAGTTTTCCCCGCTACCTGCTCACCCCGTCCATCCGCCGCGGCATCACCACCCAGACCCTCCTGCTCGACCCTTCCCACCCGGGTCACCTGAATGTCCTCGTCCTGGAACATGATTCGGCCACGGCCGACGAGGAGGAGATCTCATGACCGCGCGCCCGCCCGAACTCGACGCCGTGACCACGATGCTCGCCGAGAGCGCGGCGGCCCTGTCGATGGACATCGACGCCATCGACTGGGATCGCGGCTTCGACCCGGACCTGTTCTTCCTGCCCGAGCACCGGGCGTCGCTGTACGGCACGCGGCTGTGGGACCGGCTCACCCGGGAGCAGCGGATCGCGCTCACCCGCTACCAGTCCGCGTCGATGTACACCGTGGGCGCGTGGGTGGAGACGGTGTTCGGGCAGACGCTGCTGCGCCGGGTGTACGACGTCGATCCCCGGTCGTCGCAGGCCCGCCATCTCTACACCGAGGTCGCCGAGGAATGCCGCCACTCCACCATGTTCGGGCGGGTGATCGCGGCCATCGGCGGCTCCGACTATCGACCGGCCCGCTGGCTGCGGCGGCTGGGGAAGCTGCCCGGCGTGTGGGCGCCGCCGTTGCTCGTGCTGGGTCTCACCCTGTGTGTCGAGGAGTACTTCGACGCGCTACAGCGCGAGATCGAACTCGATCCCGCGCTGCAACCGCTGGTGCGGCAGATCTCCCGCGTGCACGTCGTGGAGGAGGCCCGGCATCTGACCTTCGCCCGCGCGGAACTGACCGCGCTGCTGCCGAATTCGCCGGTCGAGCGGGTACTGCTCGGATTCGCCTACGGTCCGGTGTTGTTCGTGCTCACCCGGTCGTTCGTCGCGCCCGCGGTCTACGCCGACGCCGGACTGGATGCGCGTGCGGCCGCCGCGATCGCCCGGGGCAATCCGCACTGGCGCGACACCCAGCGCTGGGGCTATGAACGGGCGATGCGCACCCTGGACCGGGTGGGGGTGCGCAACGCCTTCGGCGACGCCTGGTGCCGCCTCGCCGGAGCGCTCTGATGCCGCACGTCATCACCGGCGACTGCTGCGCCGACGCGCGCTGCGTCCGGGCCTGCCCGCTCGACTGCATCCACCCGCGCCCCGACGAGCCCGGTTTCGGCACCACCGATCTGCTCCACATCGACCCGTCGACCTGCATCGACTGCGGCGCGTGCGCCGACGCCTGCCCGGCCGCCGCGATCCGGCCGGGGTCGCGGCTGAGCGCGGACCAGCGGCCGTACCAGGTGTCGAGCGCCGCCTACTTCGCGCACCGCCCCGCCGTGCCGCCCCCGAAACCCGCTCCGCCGCAGCTGATTCCGCCCGGCCGCGACCTCCTCACCGTGGCGATCGTGGGCGCGGGACCGGCGGGGATGTACGCCGCCGCGGAACTGCTGCGGCACCGGCGGGTGCGTATCGACATCTTCGAGCGCCTGCCCGAGCCGGGCGGTCTGGTGCGCTACGGGGTCGCGCCCGACGAGGCCGGGGCCGAACGCATGCTCGTCGAATTCGCCTCGGTCGCAACGGATCCGCGGGTCCGGCTGCGGCTCGGCGTCGAGGTGGGCGTCGATGTGACGCTCGCCGACCTGCGCCGCCGCTGGCACGCGGTCGTTTTCGCCACCGGCGGCGGGGACGGGCGGCGGCTCGACGTCCCGGGCGCGGGGCTGCCGGGCAATATCACCGGGCACGACCTCGCCGCCTGGGCCAACGGCCATCCCGCCCACCGGCACCGCCGGATCGACCTGTCCCGGCCGCGGGCGGTGATCATCGGCAACGGCAATGTCGCCCTCGACGCGGCCCGGCTGCTGTCGGCCCGGCCCGGCGAATTCGCGTGGGCGCGGCTGCCCGCACACGTGCGGAACACCTTGGCCCGCAATGCCATTCGGCGGATCACCGTGGTCGGCCGCGGTGGCCCCGCCGCGACGCGCTTCACCGCCCCCGCGCTGCGGGCGCTGCTCCGGCACGACCGCATCCGGCGCGGCGGCCTGCGCTTCCGCTTCGACAGCACCCCCGTCCAGATCACGGGGACCGCCCGCGTCGCGGGCCTGATCGTCGCGAGCCCCGGGGGCGAGCGGGACCATCTCGACGCCGGTCTGGTGGTCCACGCCGTCGGCGCGGAGCGTCCAGTCCCGGTCGCCGAGACCGGCGTCTACGCCGTCGGCGCGGCGGGCGGCGAACCCGTCGGCAAGATCGGAACGAACCGGGCGTGCGCGCAGGCGACGGTGCGCGCGCTGATCGGCGACTTCCTCGCGGGGCGATCGTTATGAGGTCGCCGCTCGGCGCGCTCGCCCGGCTGCTCGCCGCGCCCCACGCACCCTCGGATTACGCGCGGTTGTTCGATCCGGCCTGGGGCGCGGGCCCGGTCACCGGGCGGGTGCGGGCGGTGCGGCGGTTCGGGCCGGACGTCGCCCACCTGTGGATCGAGGCGGATCGGCGGTGGCTCGGGCATCGGGCGGGGCAGTGGACGACGATCGGCACCGATGTCGCGGGGGTGCGCCGGCGACGGCCCTTCTCGATCTCGTGCCCGCCGCGGACGGACCGGCTGATCGAGGTGACCGTGAAAGCCGTTGCCGGGGGCGTGGTCTCGCCGAAACTGGTCCGCGACACCGCGATCGGCGACCTCGTGGAGCTGACCCAGGCGGCCGGGGACTTCGTGTTGCCGGGTGTGCCGCGGCCGCTGCTGTTCGTCACCGCGGGCAGCGGCGTCACGCCGGTGATGGCGATGCTGCGGGAGCTGGCCGCCGGACCCCGCGCGGCCGACACGGTGACGATGATCCATTCCACCCGCCGCGCGGAGGAGACGATCTTCGGACCCGAGTTGCGGGCCTTGCACCGGATGCTGCCGTGGTTCCGCTACATCGAACGGAACACGGTGCGCGCGAGCCGTTTCCGGCCCGCCGACCTGGACTCGCTGTGCCCGGACTGGCGGCGTCGCCGGGCCTACGCCTGCGGTCCGGGCGACCTGCTCGACGCGTGCGCCGACCACTGGGCGGCCGCGGGCCTCGCCGACCGGCTCGCGGTCGAACGCTTCCGGCTCCCCCGGCCCGCCGCCGCCACGGACGGCGGCACCGTGCGATTCCTGGCCAGCGGCAAGGAGTTCCGCGCGGACGGCGGCACCTCGCTGCTCGAGGCCGGGGAACGCGCCGGGCTCCCCCTGCCGAGCGGATGCCGGATGGGCATCTGCTTCACCTGCGCCGGACCGCTGCGCGCGGGGCGGGTGCGCGACCTGCGGACGGGGCGGGTGCAGCACGGCGAGGGGCAGCCGATCCGGACCTGCACGACCACGGCCGCGGGCGACGTGGCCATCGACCTGTAGGAGGGCCCATGACCACCGCGGACCTCGCGACCGAACTGGACGAGCTCCGGCACCGCATCCTCGACGATCTCGGCCCGGCCGACGCGCACTACATCCGCACCGTGATCCGCACCCAGCGCACCCTCGAACTCGCCGGTCGCGCGGTCCTGTTCGGCTCCCTGTTCCCGCCCGCGTGGCTGGCCGGGGTCGCCTGCCTGTCGCTGTCGAAGATCCTGGACAACTGGGAGATCGGCCACAATGTCATGCACGGGCAATGGGATTGGCTGCGCGATCCGCGGCTGAGTTCCACCGCCTGGGAGTGGGACATGTACATGCCCGCCGCGCAGTGGCGCGACAGCCACGTCGAACACCATCTGCACACCAACATCGTCGACCGGGACCGCGATCTGGGATTCGGTTACCTGCGCGTCTCCCCGGAACAGCCCTGGCATCCCGTGCACCTGTTCCAGCCGCTCTACGCGATCGGCCTGGCGGTGTTCTTCGACGCCATGCTCCTGCCCTACGACGCCGAACTCGAGCGAGTCCTCGCCGGGCGCAGGGACATTCGCGAGAGCGGCGGCAAACTCCGCGCGGGCGCGCGCAAGACGCTCACCCTCGCGACCAAGGAGTACCTGCTGTTCCCGCTGCTGACCGGCCCCTGCGCACCGGCCACCCTGGCCGCGAACCTCACCAGCGAGCTGGTGCGCAATCTGTGGTCGTCGGCGATCGTGCTGTGCGGACATCTGCCCGCCGGGATCGCCACCTTCCCCGAATCGTGTCTGGCCGACGAGAGCCGCGGCGACTGGTACGCCCGGCAGGTGCGCGGGTCGGCCGACATCCGCGGCGGGCGGCTGCTGCACGTGCTCTCGGGCCACCTGTCCTTCCAGATCGAACACCACCTGTTCCCGGATCTGCCGAGCAACCGCTACCCGCGGATCGCCCGGGAGGTGCGGCGGATCTGCGCCGACCACGGACTGCCCTACCACCGCGGCGGCCTGGTTCCGCAGCTGCTCACGGTGGTCGGCAAGATCCTGCGCTACTCGCTGCCCTCGCGAATCAGCGACGCCGCCTCCGTTTCCCGCAGCGCGGCGTCCAGCATGCCCGGGAAGCGGTCGAGTTCGGGGACCGCGCTGCGCACCGCGACCATGCCGAAATCGATGTGATCGGCGGCGATGGTCAGCGTGACATTGAGGGCCTGGCCGTCGAAGGGGATGGAGAGCGGATAGGTGGCCGTGAGGCGGGCGCCGTTGAGGTGCATCGGGCCGGGCGGGACCGGCATGCTCGAGACGACGATATTGAACGGCGGGGCGATCCGGGCCATCGGCCCGGGCAGGAAGGCCAGCGCCACGGGACTCAGCAGGGCGGCGGTGAGCGCCAGGGCCGCCGTCGCGGACAGCTCGCGGTAGATCTCCTTGTTGCGGCCCATCGCGGTCATGATCCGTTCGAGGCGGACGGCCGGATCGGCGGTGTCGGTGCCCAGCGGGCACAGCACCGCCGCCACCTTCACCCCGCCGGAACTGCGCGCCTCCGCGCCGCTACGCAGCGAGACCGGAACCATCGCCACCAGCGAACGGTCCGGAAGGGCGTTGCGGCGCAACAGGTATCGGCGCAGCGCCCCGCCCGTCACGGCCAGCACCACATCGTTGGTCGAGGCGCCGGCGGCGCGCGCGATCGCCTCCACGCGGTCCAGGGCGCAGGAGTACAGCTCGCAGCGGCGATCGCCGCCCGCGGGGACGTTCAACATGGTCGCGGGCGTCTCCCACGGCCGGACCAGCGCCGCGTCGGTGAGCACGGTCCGGGCCGCGCGGGCGGCGTGGGCCAGTGCGGTGAGCGCGCCCGGCGATCCGGTGCGGGGCGATGTGCCGCGTCGCGGGCGGGGCGGCTCGGCGTGCCACGGCCCGTACGCCTCGGGCACGGGCTCGGGGTCGAGACCGCGATGCAGCACATGCTGTCCCGCGACGCCGTCGGTGACGGCGTGGTGAATGCGCATGAACAGGGCCAGTTTTCCCCCGCGCAGCCCCTCGATGACATTGGCCTCCCACAGTGGGCGATCGCCGGGCAGGCGGCGGCCGTACAGCCACGACACCAGATCCAGCAGTTGTTCGGTGTCCCCCGGGGGCGCGGGAGCCCAGCGCGCCAGATGACCGCCGAGATCCAGCTCCTCGTCCCACCGCCAGAACGGCAGGGCGATTCCGCCGACCGACCGCGGGCGCTTGCGGAAGGTGCGATCGATCCGATTGTCCGACAACAGCTTCCGATAGGTGTCGAGCCCGAAATCCGGGCCCGCGCCGGGCGGCGGCTCGAACAGCTGGATCGCGCCCACGTGCATCGGGCGGTGCGGAGCCTCCCCGATCAGGAACAGGGCCTCGAGCGGCGATACCAGGTCGACCATGACGCGCGCCTCCGGAACGGGAGCGCCCGGCGAAGACCACGCTGTCCGGGAACGGGCGGTCGAAAAATGCTCTGAGCCAACAGATTACAACAGCCCCGTAGAAAACGGGCCGGTTTCACACCCGCTGATAGGCGCGCGTGACCGTGCGGTGCAACAGATCGTGCAACCACAGCGTGGTCGAGCCGTCGTCGGACCCGACCTGCTCGGACAGGCCCGATTCGAAACCCTCGTTGACCATGGTGTGCACCTCGTCGATCGGCACCCCGAGGCGCGCGCAGCGCAGGGCCGCGTCCTCGAGCCAGCGCAGCGTGAGCACCCCGGCGTCCTCGGCCGCGCCGACCACCGTGAGGGCCAGGCGGAACCCGGAGGCCATCGTGGCGATCGCCGGATCGGCCGCTGTGCCGACACTGTGTCCGTCCAGTTCCGAACGGCATCCATCAATGCTCACCTGTACCACCTCCCGCGAGGATTCCCCCGGCACTGACGGTACGGGTTACTGATCGGTAGCCCAACAAGGATTCAACGTTCTGTGAGCTGTAATAGAGCCCGGAGGACGCGTTTTCGCCACCCTCCCAGATTTGGCAGAGATTGCTGTGTATGCGCGTCACGTCATTGTTACGGTGACACTCTGTACCGGTAAGTTCCGCGGGGGGACTGGAAGAGGGAGTGTGCCGAGTGGCCGAATCCGCGCGACCCGTCGACGAACCCCCGACCGTGGCCGGACCCCAGGTGACCTCGCCCCTGCGGGACGTGCGCACCCTCTCGCGGAAGATGGTGGGGCACTTCCTCGACACCGTGGTGGCCTGCCGGACGATGCCCACCGACGCCATCAGCGGTGACTTCACCGCCACCACCCGGCTGTGCCTGGAACTGGCCGTGGCCATGTTCGACGGCGCGGACACCGGCGAGCAGATCGCCCGGCTCGAGGACGCCGCCGCCGGGTGGGCCCGGGAGGGCATCCCGCTGGGCGTGATCCATCACGCGGTGCACGAGGGGTTCCGGCTCGGCGTCGACCTGGTCCAGGCGCACCTCACCGCCGCCGATCTCGAGGACATCAAGCTCGCCTCCCGGCGGCAGATCGACGTGCTCGAGATCATCACCGCCACCATCTCCGACGCCTATGTCCGCGAATTGCGCGCCGCCGCGGGCGAACACCACCACGCCGCGCACACCCTCATCACCGCGCTGCTGTCCGGGCACTCCACCTCGACCATGGCCCGCGAGTGCGGGATCGATATCGCGCCCTCGTATCACGTTGTGGCGCTGGCGCTTCCGCCGCATCCCGACGAACACGACCCGACCCTGGACGGCCGGGTGGTGGCGCGGCGCAAGCTGCGCCGGGTGCAGGCGGCGCTCGCGGCCCGCTGCGGCGAGGCGGTGCTGTCGCTGTTGAGCGTGGACGGCGGAACGATTCTCGTGCCCACCACGAGCGTCGCGGACGCGGAACTGGACGAGTTCGTCGAGGCCCTGTCCGCGGCGGCCGGGGTGGCTGTCACCGCGACGGTCGTGGGCGCCGCACCCGAGGGCGTCCCCGAGGCCGCCAACCAGGCCCATCAGCTGCTCGACACCGTTCAGCACCTGCGCACCCGGCCCGGTCTGCACCGGCTCGACGATCTGGCGGTGGAGTATCAGATCACCCGCCCGGGGCCGGGTCGCGAGGTGCTCGGCGCGCTGCTCGCGCCGCTGGACGCCCACCCCGAACTGTTGCAGACCCTGACCCGGCATCTGGCCAACAATCTCAACCGCCGCCTCACCGCGCGGGATCTGCACGTGCACGCCAACACCGTGGACTATCGCCTCAAGCGCATCGCCCAGCTCACCGGCTTCGATCCGAGCACCCCGAGCGGGCTGTGGTATCTGCGGTCGGCGATCGTGGCCCGCACCTACACCACCAACCGGGCGCGCGACGCCCGGGGCCGGGGCACTGTGCGCGGACCGAATCGGGGCGCGAAATCCTCGTGACTCGTCCCAGGATCGGCGAACTCGCCACGCCCGCAAGCGCATTCGCCGGTACTGTGACGGGAGGTAGGACGTCTGGGTGCATTGGCGTCCTACCTCCCCAATCTTCTTGTGGCCCAGCGTATCCCGTCAGTCGTCGCCGACGGTGATCGCCGCGGCCTCGGTGGCGCTGTGCGGCGCGGGTTCGTGGTCGTCGACGTGGGCCAGGGCCGAGCGTCCGGCCAGCAGCACCAGCACGCCGATCCCGGTGCAGGCCGCGCCGACCCAGAACGGCAACGCCATCCGGTGCTCACCGAGTTTGCCCGCCAGATAGGGCGCGGCCGCGCCGCCGACGAACCGCACGAAGCTGTAGGCGGCCGAGGCGGTCGAGCGCTCCACCGGCGCCGAGATCATGACGGCCTCGGTGATCAGCGTGTTGTTCACGCCCAGGAACAGCCCCGCGAGCACGGTGCCCACGATGAGCACGGGCCGGTGATCGGCCCAGATCGCCATGACGGCCAGGTCCGCGGCGAACAACGCCAGCGCGGTCGCGATCATCGGCACGGTGCCGAAGGCCGCCTGCAACCGCGGCGCGAACACCACCGACGCCAGCGCCAGCAGCAGACCCCAGCCGAAGAAGATGACGCCGATGGCGTAGGTGCCCATGTCCAGCGGGAACGGCGTGTAGGCCAACAGGGTGAAGAACCCGTAATTGTACAGCAGCGCGGTGACGCTCACCAGCAGCAGGCCGGGGAAGCGCAACGCCTTGAACGGCGCGGTGATCGAGGTCCGCTGCGCGGGCGGCGGAGTGTCCGGCAGCAGCACCACGATCGCGACGAACGCGACGGCCATCAGCACCGACACCCCGAAAAACGGTGCGCGCCAGCTGAATCCGCCGAGGAAGCCGCCGACCAGCGGCCCGGCCGCGATGCCGATCCCCAGCGCGGCCTCGTAGAGGATGATCGAGCGGGCGACGCCGCCGGTGGCCGCGCCCACGATGGTCGCCAGGGCGGTCGCGATGAACAGCGCGTTGCCCAGCCCCCAGCCCGCGCGGAAGCCGACGATCTGTCCGACCGTGCCGGAACTTCCCGCCAGCGCGGCGAAGGCCACGATGATCGCCAGTCCGGCCAGCAGCGTCCGCTTGGCGCCGAACCGGCTCGAGATCACGCCGGTGATGAGCATGGCGACGCCGGTGACCACCATGTAGCTGGTGAACAGCAGCGTCACCTGGGACGGCGAGGCGTGCAACTGCTCGCCGATCGGTTTCAGGATGGGATCGACCAAGCCGATGCCCATGAAGGCGATGACCGAGGCGAAGGCCACCGCCCACACGGCCTTGGGCTGCTTGGCGCGGGTCGGCGCGTCGGTCTCGACGCGGGTGAGGGTGCTGGTCACAACGCTAACGCTCCTGTTCTTCGAATTCGGTTGCGGCGGTGGACACGAGGGCCGCGTGCAGGGCCCGCAGCTCGTCGCTCAGGCGAGCCAGCCGCTCGTGGTCGAACCCCGGGGACCGGGCGGCCAGAGCGGTGCCGATCGCGCGGCGGGACGCGGCCAGACGGGCGCGTCCCGCCGCGGTCGGCTCGACGACCACGGCTCTGGAGTCGCCGGGAACGGTGGCGCGGGCGACCAGTCCGGCCGCGACGAGGCGGCCGATCAGCGTCGTCGCCGTCGGCTGCGAACACCCGTCGATCCGGGCGAAGTCGCCGACCCGCATCGGGCCGTGCTCGTCGAGCACCGACAGCGCGCGCACCATCGCGCGCGGAAGCCCGTCACCACCGAAGCCGCTGGCCAGCCGGGACAGCCGCGCCACGGTCACGGCGATATCCACCAACCGCCCCTCGACCGTCGCACTCTCCTCGATCCGGCTCATCGACATGTTTTTAGTTTACATTTGCTAACTATCTATGTACATAGGCTAACTATCTCGGGACGCGTGAGGTCGCTCACCCGTTCGTCCGGCGAGCGGACTCCCCGGGATCCCTGATCAGCGGGTGAGGGCCTGCTCGAACAGCGGCCACGAATCGTGCAGGTCCTGTTGCCAGTAACCCCACGAGTGGGTGCCGGTGGGACGCAGGTTGAAGGTGGCGGGGACGGCGAGGGCGGCGAGGCGGGTGCGCAGGGCCTGGGCGCATTGGTTGGTGATGGCCTCGATGACCAGGCCGGTGGTGAGCTGGCTGAACAGCTTCTGCCCGTTGCCGTTGACGCCGGGGCCGTCGAGGGTGTCGAGCGGGCCGGGCAGGCCGGTGCCCGCGGAGACGTAGATCGCGGTGCCGCGCAACCGATCCGCGTGCAGGTAGGCGTCGTTCGCGGCCCAGGCCGGATCGCCCGGCGGGCCCCACATATTGACCGAGTTGCCCGCGTAGCGCCCCACGACCGCGGTCACCATCGCCTCGCCCTGCGGGCTGCTGGTCTGCACGCATCCGCTGTAGGAGCCGAGCGCGCGATACAGACCCGGTGCGGCCAAGGCCAATTGGAACACCGAGGTGCCCGCCATCGAGATCCCCGCGATCGCGTTCGCACCCGTGCCTCGGAAGGCCGAGTCGATGATGGGCGGCAGTTCCCGGGTCAGGAACGTCGTCCAGCGCTGCCGCCCCAGCACCGGATCGTCGGCGCGCCAATCGGTGAAGTAGCTGCCGCGCCCACCCATCGGGATGACGACGGTGACCTGCTTGTCGGCGAAGAAGTCCACCACATCGGTCTGCTCGTTCCAGCTGCTCGCCTCGGTGCCGCCATTGGCCCCGTTGAGCAGGTACAGCACCGGCGCGGGCCGCGAATCGTCCACGGGCAGCAGCACTTTCACGGTGATCACGGCGTCCATGGCGGCGGAGTGGATCGCCAGATCCACCGTCCGGCCCTGCCGCTCGCCGACCCCGACCAGGCGCGAACCGTCCGGCGACGCGGCCGCCGCGGCCGTGATCTCACCGGGTTCGGCCACCGCGGCGGGCGCGACGACCAGCGCCAACGCCAGCGCGATCACCGCGGCGGACAGCCCGATTCGCGTGCGGGCGGCGTGCGCGTCCAACCGTCTCCTCCCTCGGGCCTGCGGATCGTGTGGTCACGGTAGGAGCGAATACCGCTGAGCGACAAGGCCGTCGGAACGACATTGGTCTTTCGACCGCCTGACGACCGACGCCGTTGGCACTAATCACAAGGTTGTCCGCCCAGGCTGGCCGACCCGGTGGTAACTGCCGTTAACTCCCAAGGGCGTGGTCGGTGATACCTACCGAAACACGCATCGGCGAACCCGTCGCCACCGAGGCGTGAATAGAGGGACCCGTGGTCAATTTCGGCTTCTTCGACGATTGGCATCCGCAACCGGGCCGGATCACCAGCTGGTCGGTGTCCGAGGCCGCCCGCGCGGCGATGGCGGCCGCGCCGCCGCATCCGACCCCACCCTGCTACCAGCAGGAGGAATACCTCCGCGCCGCGCACCGGCAGGCGGGCACCCGGGCGCGCACCTCGCGGGTCACCATGATCTCCTTCGACATGCCTGGCGAGCCGGACGTGCCCGCGATGACCCGCGCGCTCACCGCGTTCGTGCGCCGCCACGACACCTTCGGCAGCCGGTTCGAGGTCGGGCCCGACAATCGCGTCGTCCGGCACGTACTGCCGCCCGAGCGGATCGACCTCGTCGCGACCGACCACGGCGACTTCGCCGACGCCGACGCGATTCGCGCGTTCGTGCAGGCGAATACGCCCGACGCGCGGCACTGGGACTGCTTCGGCTTCGGGGTGATCCGGCACGAGGGCTCGTTCACCGTGTACGCCGCGATCGACCATCTGCACACCGACGGCGTCGGCCAGGCGATCACCTGCGTCGATCTGCTCATGCTCTACGGCAGCGAACTCGGCGGCACGCCCGCCCCGCTCGCGGCGGTCGAGGGGCATCTCGGCTACTGCGACCGCGAACGCGCCCACAACGAGGCCCTCACCGAGGACTCCCCCGAGGTGCGCGCGTGGGTGGATCTGTTGCGCCGCAACGGCGGTGACATGCCGTCGTTCCCGCTGTATCTCGGCACCGCGGGCGGTTCGGCCTACACCCGCGGCGCGCAGATCACGCTGCCGCTGTTCGACGAGTCGGACGCGCAACGGTTCGAACACGTCTGCGAGGCCCAGGGCGGGCGGTTCGTCGGCGGCCTGTTCGCCGCCCTCGCGCTGACCGAACTCGAATTGACCGGCGCCGATTGGTATTTCGTGCTCACCCCCGTCAACACCCGCACCACGGCGGGCGAGGCGAATTCGATCGGCTGGTACACCAACCTGGTGCCGGTGGCGATCGAGGCGGGCATCGAGGCGGGCGCGGACAACCACTTCACCGGCCTGGTCGCCGCCGCGCAGCGCGCCGCCGACTCGGCCCGGGAACTCGGCGCGGTGTCCCCGCACCGGGTGGTCGAACTCGCCTCGCAACGCCACGGCGTCCGGACCCGGCCGGGCTGGGCCGCGATGATGATGTCCTACATCGATCTGCGCAAATTCCCCGGCGTCGAGATGTTCGACCGGATCAACGGCGGCATGTTCGCCAACGACGACTCGCCCGGCGAGGTGTACGTGTGGGTGAACCGCTTCCCCGACGTGACCAAGCTCAGCCTGTTGTTCCCCGACACCCCCGAGGCCCGTCAGGCCGTGGACCAGTACATCAAGACGCTGCTGTCGATCGTGGGCGCGGTCGCGCACGACGGGGACTACACCGTCGGTGTCGCCGTCTGACCCATGACCGTTCGCACCCTCGGCGCCCACCGGGCCTGGCTGGCGCTCGGCGCGTGCCTGTTCGCGGTCTTCATGCAGATGCTCGATCTCACCATCGTCAACACCGCGCTGCCCGCCCTGGCCCACGAGCTGGCCGCCTCCGAATCGCTGCAACTGCTCGTGGTCACCAGCTACGGGCTGTGCTTCGCCTGCGCGCTGCTCACCGCCGCGCGGCTCGGGGACCGATTCGGCCGTCGCACACTGTTTCTCGCGGGCATGGGCGTGTTCACCCTCGCCTCCGCGTGGTGCGCCGCCGCGCGCTGGCCCGCGGAACTCGCGGTCGCGCGCGCGGTGCAGGGCGTCGGCGCGGCGGCCGTGGCCGCGCAGACCATCGCCATCCTCACCACCGCCTTCCCGCCCCGGCGGCGGGCGCTGGCCTTCGGCGTCTACGGGGCGGTGGCGGGCGCGGCCGGGCTCGCGGGTCCGCTGCTGGGCGGGGCGCTGGTCACCGCGGACGTGGCCGGGCTGAGCTGGCGCGCGATCTTCGTGATCAATCCCCCGCTCGGGATCGCCGCGCTGCTCATGGCCCATCGCGCGGTCGGCGACGCGCGCGCGGAGCGACCCGAACCGGTCGACGTGCTGGGGGCCGCGCTGTCGGCGGCCGGGCTGGGCCTGGTGCTGTTCCCGCTGGTCACCACGCGCGACGCGGGCTGGCCGCCGGGGTCGGTCGCGACGCTGGTCGCCGGACTGGTCGTGCTCGCCGCGTTCTGGCGGCGGCAACGGTCCCGGGCCCGGATCGGGCAGGACGCCCTGGTGCCACGAGAGTTGTTCGCGGACCGGCCGTTTCGGATCTGCTCGGTGCTGATGCTGGTGTTCTACGGGCTGTTCACGGCGCTGCTGTTCGTGGTGTCGGTGACCGCGCAGACCGGGCTGGGCTGGTCGGCGTGGCAGACCGGGCGGCTGATGCTGCCGTTCGCGGTCGGCGCGCTGCTCACTGCCGTCACCTCCCCGCTGCTCGTGGCCCGGCTCGGCGGCCGGACGCTGACCCTCGGCCTCGGCCTGTTCGCGCTGGGCATGGGCGCGCTGGCGCTGTGCCTGCATCCGCGCGCGGGCGGCCTGGATCCCGATTCGGTGGTGCTCCCGGCGCTGCTCGCCGGGGCCGGGATGGGCTGGTTCTCCCCGCCGCTGCCCGCGATCATGGTGGCCGGGCTCGGCGAGCGGTCCACCGGCGCGGCCTCCGGCGTCGCGCCGACCGTCCAGCAGCTCGGCAGCGCGCTCGGCACCGCGCTGCTGGGCACGGTGTTCTTCACCCGGGTCGGCGCCGATTCGGTGGAACCGCTCGGGCCGCAACGCTTTCTGGCCGCCTGCGGCACGGTGCTGTGGATCATCGCGGCGGTGGCCGCCGTGCTCACCGCGGTCACCGCGGCGCTGCCGACTTCCCGCTCGTCGACTCCCGCGGAGGTATCGCGATGATCGTCCCGAAGGCGCCCAGCTGGTTCGACCGGCCGTGGTCGATTCCCGAACTCGTCGAACGCAAGGACGGACGGACCGTCTCGGTGGTGTTGCCCGCGCTGAACGAGGAGGCCACCGTCGCCGGGGTCGTGGCCTCGGTGCGGCCGCATCTGGGCGGGCTGGTCGACGAACTGCTCGTGATCGACTCCGGCTCCACCGATCACACCATCGCCCGCGCCCGCGCGGCCGGGGCCACCGTCTACACCCGCGAGGAGGCGCTGCCCGGGGTGCGCCCGCGGCCCGGCAAGGGCGAGGTGCTGTGGCGGTCGCTGGCGGTGGCCGCCGGGGATCTGATCGTGTTCGTCGACTCCGATCTGGTCTGTCCCAGTACACGATTCGTGCCCGCGCTGCTCGCGCCGCTGCTGTTCGATCCGAACCTGAAGCTGGTCAAGGGCTTCTACCGCCGCCCGCTGAGCGGGGACCACGCGGGCGAGGCCGACGGCGGCGGGCGCGTCACCCAGCTGGTGGCCCGGCCGCTGCTCACCGCGCTGGCGCCCGCGCTCGGCGGCGTCGTGCAGCCGTTGGGCGGGGAGTACGCCGCCACCCGGGACCTGCTCACCGCCATCCCGTTCGCGCCGGGGTATGGGGTAGAGATCGGCATTCTCATCGACTGCTGGCGACGGCACGGCGTCGACGCCATCGGCCAGGTCGACCTCGGCACCCGGCGGCACCGCAACCGGCCCACCCACGAACTGGCGGTGATGAGCCGTCAGGTGGTGGCCACCCTGCTGGATCGGCTCGGCGTCGCCGACTCCGGCGTCGGGCTGACCCAGTTCATCCCGGAGGGGGCCGCCTGGCGGCGGATCACCACCGAACTCGACGCCGCCGACCGGCCCCCGATGGCGCGGGTGTCGGACCGGTTCCCCGAACTCGACATCGCCTGAAACATCGTCCGCCCGAAGGATTTTCGTCATGCGCACACCCCGGAGCCGTAGACTCCCGTGGCGGCCGCCCGCCGTGGTGACGGCGATCGCGGCCCTCACGGCCGCCACCGCGATCGCCCTGACCGGACCCGCGGCCGCCGCACCGGACGGCTCCCGTCTGGACCACCTCGAGGACGGGCCGGGCCGGGTCACGGACATGTACGTCTACTCCGCGGCCATGCGCACGGTCGTGCGCGCGCAGGTGCTGCGCGCCGCCGACCCCACCCGGCCCGCGCCGACGCTGTACCTGCTCAACGGCGCCAACGGCGGCGTCGGCGGCGGCTGGTACGACGAGACCGACGTGTCCCGGTTCTTCGCGGGCAAACAGGTCAACGTGGTGATCCCGATCGGCGGCGCGGGCAGTTACTTCACCGACTGGCGCACCGACGATCCCGTGCTCGGCCGCCCGCGCTGGAAGACGTTCCTCACCGAGGAGCTGCCGCCGATCGTGGACGCCACGCTGAACGGCAACGGCGCCAACGCGATCGCGGGATTGTCCATGGCCGCGACCGCCGTGTTCCACCTCGCCGAGACCGCGCCCGGACTCTACCGGGCGATCGGCGCGTACAGCGGCTGCGTGCGCACCAGCGATCCGGAGGGGCAGGCCATGGTGACCGCCGTGGTGGGCCGCTGGGCGGGCAACGCGACGAACATGTGGGGGCCGCCGGGGGATCCGGCGTGGGCGGCCAACGACCCGTATCTGCACGCGGATCGGTTGCGCGACACCACGATCTACGTCTCCAGCGGCACCGGCGTCCCCGGCGCCCTGGACACCCTCGAGGGCGTGCACGGCGATCCGGCGCAACTCGCCTGGCAGCTGATGTTCGGTTCGCCGCTCGAGGCGGTGATGCACCACTGCACGGTGAACCTGCGGGAACACTTGGCGCAGTTGGGGATTCCCGCCACCTTCGACTTCCGGCCGGACGGCACCCACTCCTGGGGGTACTGGGAGCAGGATCTGCACCGGTCGTGGCCGGTCATCGAGGCGGCGTTGAACCGGCCCTGACCCGCAATGCGATCAGGCCGGACCGCAGATACCAGGCCGCGCGGGGATCGGCGGGCGGCAGCCCGGTCAGCTCCTCCACCCGGCGCAGCCGCCGCCGCACCGAACTCGGGGAGATGCCGAGGTGGCGCGAGGCCGCCTCGGGTCGATCCTGCGCGGCGAAGTGGGCGCGCAGGGTCTCCAGCAGCTCCGGTTCGTCGCGCAGCGGGTCCAGCAGCGCCCGCAGCCGGGTGCGGCCGAGGCCGGGGCGGGTGAGCTGATACTCGCAGGCCAGATCCTCGAACCGGTGCAGCCCCGGTCCCCGGCCCAGGGTCAGCGCCAGATCCAGCACCTCGTGCGCGCGTTCGCCCGCGCGGTCCAGTTCGCCGCCCGTCGCCTCGGAATACGTTGCGGTGATCGGGGTTTCGGCGGCCCGCGCGAGGCGAGCGACGAGCGCCGAGAGCCACGAATCGACCGGCTCGGCGGCGGACTCCCGGGGCACGATCGCGGTGCCGCCCACACCGCTCAGCGTGGCCGACACCGCGCCGGGCACGGCCCGGCCGAGTTCGCCGCGCACCCGCGCGGCGCGGCGGCGCGCGACCACACGCGCGTCGAGTCCCGGATCGCGGTCGTCGGGATGCGGGGCGAATTCCATTGCCAGCACGAGGAATCGGCCGGTCCGCTCGGTCGTGTCGCGAGGGGTGTCGATCGGTCCGGCGGCCAGCCGGGTTCCGGCCGCGTAGCCGCGCGACACCGCCGCCGACAGCGCGCCCAGCGCGTCCAGCAGCGCCGAACCGTTGCGGCGCACGGCATCCGGGCTCGACCACTCCAGCGTGGGGGCCGTGGCCTCGAAGCCGCGATCGATCGCGATGCGCACGGTGCGGTGCAGCACCGCGACCGGCGCCGCGCGCTCGGCCCAGCCGGCCGCGACGCGTTCGAGCACGAGCAGCGTGTCCGGTGCGATCGCGTCGTTCGCGCAGACCCGCGCGAGCGCGGTCAGGCAGCCGCGGGCCACCGCCGTCAGGTCGCCGCGCGCGCCGGAACCGTCCGGCCCGCAATCGGATTCGATCTCGTCCACGATCGCCCGCAGCAGCGCGCGCGGCGCCGGTTCGGTTCTCGCGTCGAGCACCGCTGTCATGACACACCTCGTTCGGGCACACGTCCGGTCTTCGCAGTTCGGCAACTCTATCGGGGATGTCCGCCCGGGGAACGGGCCGAAGCGCACAATCTCGGGGGCCGCCGATGTGCACTGTGGCCAAGGCGCGCCGCGGCGTTGTGAGAGTTCAGGAAACCGGCGCGGTCCGTCCGAGAACGCTCACGATCTCCAGCGCCAGGGCGACCTGTAACGCGCTGTGCTCGAGCGGGCGGGGCAGCAGGGCGCGGGCGCGGTCGAGCCGGTAGACGATGGTGTTGCGGTGTGCGAACAGTATCCGCGCGGTGCGGGCGGCGTTCCACCCCTGTTGCAGATACACCCGCAACGTTTGCAGCAGTTCGGGTTCCGCGCCGATCAGGTCGCCGAGGGTGCGGGTGACGAACTCGTGCGCGCGTTCCTCGTCGTCGGCGGTGAGCGCCACCACCTCCACCTCGTCGTAGGTCGCCAGCCGGGTGGGCGCCCGCAGTCGCCGCATGAGCCGCTGGGTGGCGACCGCGTCGAGATGGCTGCGCCGGAAACCGGCGGCCCCGGAACCGATGGAGCCCAACGCCATTCGGGTACCCGGCGCGCTCTCCAGCGCCTTGTGCACGAGGTCGGGGTCCGGCCGGGTGGCGGCGGGGACCCACACCCACAGCGTGGCCGGGCTCGGCGTCACGGTGAGCGGGTGGGCCGCGCCGGTCATCCGGGCCAGCGCGTCGGCCGCGGCGTCCAGCGCCTCGGGCACCAGCGGATACGAATCGCTCCACACGATCGCGGCCAGATGCGGTCCGTCCAGCGGGTAGCCCAGCCGCCGGGCGGCGCGGTCGGCCCCGATCGGGGCCCCGGCCAGCACCAGGTTGATCGTCTCCATCCGCTCGGTGTGGTCGAGGTCGGCGAGCTGGCGGCGTTCGCGCTGGATCAGGTCGAACACGCCGGTGAGGGTGGCGTCGACGAAGGCGAAGATGGACGCCATCATGAGGTCGAGCAGTTCGCGGATCTCGTGCGGATCGGTGCTGAGCAGGAACGCGAACTGGGTGAAGGTGCGCACGGCGGCGTTCTGCCCGGCGTGGAAATTCGTCACCAGCATCTCGTCGAACCCGTGCCGCACCACCGCGCGGGCCAGATCCACGTTCTCCGCGGACAGATTCGCGCTCACCGGAACGCCCGGCGCGTGCAGATTCGCCGCGCACCAGTGCCCGAGGTTGGCGCGCACGCAGGCCCGGATCGCCTCGGCCACACCCGGTTCGACGGCCACCGGCGGCCCGGCCGCCGCCAGCGACGCCTCGTCGATGACCCGGTAGATGGACTCGGGGTCGACCAGCACCATCTCCACGGCCGTGCGCAACAGTTCGGCGATGCGCGGCGTGGGCGGCTCCCAGTACCGGGAGCCGTTGCCGTACGGTTCACCTGCCATCCATTCGGACGCTACGGCACGAGTTCGGTTGGACGGGCGGGCTTTTCCGCCGTTCGTGGCGCGGCACAATCCCGCCGCGCGGAATCGGGAGATGTCACAGTCGCGAGATCACTTGCCGCCCAACGCCCCGTCGAGGCCGCCGACGTCGGTGACCTTCCAGCCCGCGGCGCGGTCGACGGTGACGTTGTAGGTGACGGTGGTGTGGCCGCCGTCGGGGGTCTGGGCGTTGGTGGAGGAGACGGTGAGGAAGACGTCGATCTTGTAGACCCCGCCCGCGTCGCCGAGCGTCTTGGCCGCGATGGGGGTGGCGGTGGAGGTCCATTTCAGCGGCAGCAGTATGTCGCGCAGCTTGGGGGCGGTGGCGTCGAACTTGTTCGCCAGCTGCGGGGAGGTGTTGGCCTTCAGCCGGGTGAACCAGTCCTCGACGTGGTTGTAGTCGATGGTGGACGCGCCGAGCGCGTAGTCGGTGGCGACCTGTTCGGCGTGGCGCTGGTCGGCGGCCGCGGCGTCGCGGTCGCGCAACTCCCCCCGCGCGCCGAGCCAGGCGACCGCGAATCCGACGATCAGCGCCACGGCGAGCGCCAGCGCGGCGGCGGCGAGGACCGTGGACATCCGGATCGACACGCTCAGCGAGCGCCCGCGGCGGGGCGATTCCGGTTGCGCGGCAGCGGTTTCGGTGGTCATGGCTTTCCTCCCACTGGGCGGCGTCAGCGCACGCCGACGCGCACGTGTACGGCGTTCTCGTCCAGGCCGAGCAGGACCTGGGAGATGAGGGCGCTCAGGTCGATTCGCGGGAACGCCCGCACGGCGATGTCGCGCAGCGGCGCCAGCATCGGGGCCAGCGGCGCGAGATCGGGCCCGATGGCGTCGATGCGGGCGGTGAGCTTGTCCAGGAACGGCACCAGGCCGTTGCCCTCGAGGTACATGCGCGGGGAGTCCCCGGTGGTGAACAGCCGTCCCACCGCGTCGGCGATGGCGTCCACCCGCTGCCCGAATTCGATGAACGGCGGCGAGGCGGCCGTCATCGCCGGACCGGTCCAGTCCATATCGGGGGCGATGGACTGCAAGGCGGTGATCGTGCGGCCCAGCGCGGCGGAGCGGTCGCTGATCAGCGCGGCCAGCAGATCGGTCGAGCGCGCCAGATCGGGGACCACCCCGGCGTTCCCGGCGTACCCGGTGACGACGGTGTCGATCAACCGGCCCACCGCGTCCGGGCGCAGCTGGCGCAGCAGTTCGGCCGCCATCCGCGCCATCCGCGCGATCGAGATCGCCGGGCGGACGCGATCGGGCGGAATCGTCTGCCCGTCGGCCAGATACGGGCCGTCCGCCGTGCGCGGGACGATCTCCACATAGGGTTCGCCGAGCACCGACAGGTTCTCGATGACGACCCGGCTGTCCAGCGGCACCCGATGCTCCGCGTCCAGCCGCAGCCGCACCCGCACCCCGGCGGGCGCGGTGTCCACCGCGGCCACGGTCCCGATCCTGACGCCGGTGAGCAGGACCGCCGAACCTTCGCCGAGCCCGCCCGCGTCGGGCAGGTCCATGAGCGCGGTGGTGTGATCGGCGAACGCGTCCCGGTTCACCACGCCGAAGGCGAGATACGCGCTGCCCAGCACCGCCACCGCGACGATCGCGCCCAGCGACAGCAGCGAGCCGATCCTCATCGCACCACTCCGATCATGCGCAGGCTGTCGATGATCCGGCCCACCTGATCGTCGGCCGATACGGGCGCCCCGGCGGCGGTCACCGCGGCACGGGTGATGTTCACCTTCGGTCCGTGCTCGACGAACGGAATCACCTTGTCGCGCAACCACGCCACGAGCGCGTTGAGATTCGAGGGGGCGTCCAGATCCAGCGGGCGGCTGGTGAACAGCAGCGGCACGAACGCCTCGGCCGCCTTGTCGCCCGCGTCGGCGATCGGGGCCAGCCACAGCAGCGCGTGCGCGACCGACCCGAGCGCGCCCAGCACCCCGATGACCCCGACGATCGAGGACACCGCGTCGGTGATGTGCTGCACCTCCTGCTCGGTGAGCATGGTGGCGAGCACATCGATCTGATCGCGCATGACCTGCGAGTCCGCGGTGAACCCGTTCAGCAGCGCATCCACCTCGTCGAGATTGCGGGCCAGATCCATGGTGTCCGCGCCGACCGTGTTCGCCAGCCGCGCGGTCTCCTGCGGGGTGGGCGGCAGGATGGTGTTGAACCGATTCACGATGTCCTGCAACTGATGTACCGCGCCGCCCTCGAGGAACGTCGCCAATCCCGCGAGGGTGTCCTCGATCTGGATGGGCCGCCGGGACTGCCGCAGCGGGAGGAGCCCGCCGTCGCCGAGGGCCGGGGCCGCGTCGCCGGCGGGGAAGGCCAGCGCCAGATGCATATCACCCAGCAGCGTGGTCTGCCGCAGTTCGGCGGTCGAATCCGCGGGCAGCCTAACCGATTTCGCGATATCGGCGTAGACGACCACGTGCCCGCCCGCGCCCGGCTCGGCGGCCCCGGGATCCACCACGGCCACCCGCGCGACGGTGCCGACCCGGGTGCCGTTGGCGATGACCTTGGCCTTGGCGGGCAGATTCAGGGCGCTGGCCAGTTCGATGCGGACGGTGTAGGTCGGCTCGGCGGTGGTGGGCAGCGGGATCGGCACGCTGCCCGGATCGATGCCGCAGCCGCAGCCGAACAGGGCCACCGTTCCCAGCACGCCCCAGCGGGCGCGGCGGAACACGCTGTGTGCCATGGTCATCGGGCACTCACCGTCCCCAGCACGAGGGTCACGAGGTCCACGTCGGCCATCCCGTTCTCGGCCCCGGTGCAGCGGCCGGGGGCCACGGCGTTCACGGCCCCGCACACCGCGTTCGCGTCCGGGGCGGGCAGCGCCACCCGGGGCGGGCGGTAGGTCACGCCGGGCTGGCCGCTGTTCGGGTCGAAGACCGTGCGCAACGCGTCGAGCAGCGGCGGGATCATGGCGAGGATGTCGCCGATGACGCGGATGTTCGCGCCGATGAACCGGGTCAGCGGCACGGTCGCG
Organism: Nocardia sp. NPDC003482; assembly: GCF_053588115.1. NCBI lineage: Bacteria > Bacillati > Actinomycetota > Actinomycetes > Mycobacteriales > Nocardiaceae > Nocardia > Nocardia sp. NPDC003482. The sequence goes on along the minus strand of NZ_JBSFPI010000006.1, from coordinate 25,117 downwards.
TCGAGCAGGGTGAGGATGGCGCTGCCGAACATGGTGGTGATGTCGTTGATCATGGGCAGCACCCGCCGGAAGCCGTCGATGATGGTCACGGTCTCGCTGAACAGTTCGTTGTTGACCTGATCGAGCACCTGGGCCAGCCGGGTCAGCATGGATTTGATGTCGCCCCAGTGCGCGGCCACGGCCTCTGACAGCCGCGACAGCGAATCCACCACTCCCGCAAGGTGACCGAGGGCCGCGTCCGGAGAATCCAGCGCCACCCCCAACCGCCGGATGAGGTCGTTGATCTGCTGACCCGTCCCCGCGGTGGCGTTATCCAGGCCCGCGACCGCGCGACCCAGCGGGGGCGCGGCGGTGCCGTCCGGGCCGACGACCTGTTCGGCGAGCCGGGTGAGCGCGTCGAAGGTTTCGCTGATGCTCTTGGGAGTGAGCGTCTTCGTGACGCACCCGTCACGCGGGGTAGTGGGCCAATCCTCTTGCAGCACAGCCAATTCGCGGTCCGCGACCACCGTGCGCGCGACCGTGGTGGCCGCGGCGTCCGGGCCGACCGGATAACGGGTGTCGACGGTGAAATCGACGCGGACCTTGTCCCCCTGCGGGGCCACCCCGGTCACCCGCCCGACCGTGATACCTCGCATGGTGACGTGATTGCCGGGATACAGGCCGATGGCATCGGGCATGAGCGCGCAGTAGGCGTGGGCCGGGCGCGGCGGCTCGACCACCAGATATCCGGCGACGGTGAGCGCGCACAGGGCCAGCGCGCCGACGGCGGACATGAATCCGCGCGAGGCGAGCAGGCGGCGCGTGGACGGTCCGACCATCAGCACGCCTTCCCCGGCACCGGAACGCACACCTCGGACACCAGGCGTTCGCCGGAGTCGTCGATCCCCACGGTTCCGTCGGGTCCGATCAGCGCGGTGAGCTTGCGCCCGATCTCGTGGACCGAATTCACCATGGCGACAAGCTTTTCCCCGATGGACTCGAGTTCGTGCAGCGCGTCCGCCAAGGGCTGGGCCATCGGTTTGAACGTCCCCTCCCACGCCGGTTGCAACGCGCCGATCCGGTTGATGACGCGGTTGAGCGCGCGCACGGTCTCGCGCACCTCGTCGCGTTTGTCGCTGATCATGGTCTCGAGCAGATCCACCTTCTCCACCAACCGCCGCAGCTCCGACTTCCCGGTGGTGACCGCGTCGAGGTATTCGTCGGCGATCGCGGTGGCCTTGGACACGTCCGCGCGCTGCTGTTCGAGCACCTCGACAAAATGCCCGACGCCGTCGAGCACCCGGCGCACGCTCTCGGGGCCGGTTTGCAGCCCGTCGGCGAGGGAGGCGAGGTTCTTGCGCAGCGTGTCGCCGTCGATCTCGCGGACCGGGGCCACCGCGTCCTCGAAGACCTGCATCAGGTTGTACGGCAGTCGCACCCGGTCCGCGGGAATCGGCATGCGCCCCAACGGTTGTGACCCCGCGGGCGTCACCGCGACGTAGTGTCCGCCGACCACGGTGAGCATCCGGATGTCGAGGGTGGTCTCGCTGCCGAGGAACACGCTCGAGTCGACCGCGAACCGCATCTCGACCCAGCGCGGGCGCAGCTCCAGCGAACGCACCGACCCGACCGGGATACCCGCGACGCGCACGTCGTCGCCCGCGCGCACCGACTGCCCGTCGGCGAGATAGGCGGTGTAGACGGTCTGCCCGACCGGCACCGCGTACAGCACCGACACCGCCAGCAGCAGCGCCGCCACCGCCAGCGCCCCGCCGATGCCCAGCCACAGCTGTCGTCGCCGCTCCCGCACGGCCGCGGGCAGCGGCCGCCGAATCAGGGTCCGCCGAATCCTCAACGCTTGCATACCGATACCCTCCGGCCGTCGACGAGCACCCGCAGCGGCGCGGGCACCTCGGCGTCACCCTTCGCGCAGACCCGCGTCGACCCCGGAATGGGCGACGGGATCGCGGCGTCCAGTCCCTCCAGCAGCGCGGGCAGCCCGGCCAGCAGATCGGCGATCGCCTTCGGGTCGGGGAGGTAGCGCCGCACGATCTCGTTCACATCCGGGTTCTCCCCCACCGTCAGCCCGATCGTGGCCAGCAGCCGGTCGGCCGGGTACAGCACCGGCGGCGCGGTCAGCGCGAAGTCGATCAGGCCCTCGAGGTTCCTCTGGAGGGATTCGAAGACGTCGGAGACCTTGCCGAGGAAATTCACCAATTGTGGTGAGCGCCCGCCGATCCGGTCCGCGATCTCGGACAGATTGCGCACCAGCGTGGTCAGCACCCGCTGCCGGTCGCCGACGTAGGCGCTGAGTTCGCCGAGCGACGCCAGCGCCGGGGCGATGCCCTTGCCCTCCCCCTCGAGCACGGCCAGCATGCTCGTGGTGAACCGGTTCAACGCGTCCGGCGACAGGGTTTGCAGCACCGGCTCCAGGCCGTTGAACAGGGCGGTGATATCGAACGACGGCACGGTGTGGTCGGCGGGCACGAGCGCGCCGGGTCGGATCCGCGCGCCCGGGGCCGGGTCGTGCTGGATGTCGACATACCGTTGGCCGGTGAGGTTCTGGTAGCGGATGGCCAGGTGGGTGTTGTCGTAGAGCGGGGTGTCGGTCTTCACCGTCAGCCGCACCCGCGCCAGCGTCCCGTCCAGCCGGATGCCCTCCACCTTGCCGACCTGCACGCCGTAGACGCGCACGTCGTCGCCGACGCGCAGCCCGTTGGCGTCGGTGAACAGCGCGTCGTGCGTTTCCGTGGCCCCGGCGACCGGACGCTGAATCATGGTGAGCACCACCGCGAATGCCGCGATCATGGCGATGGTGAACAGCGCCAGCCGCCACAGCGAACCGGAGGTGGTCGTCATCGCGGACCTCCCGGCAGGCCCAGCGGCACGGCCACGGCCGGGACGCCGGACAGGTCGAGATCCAGATTCAGCACCGGCCCGTCCGGGGTGTCGGGCATGGCATTCCGCAATCGCCGGATGATCTCGCCGACTTCCGCGCCGGACCGTTGCGGTGTCGGCACCATCTGGGCGAGCACGGTGAGAAACGGCACCACCAGATCGGTGAATCCGGCGAAGGACGTACCCGCGTGGTTCAGCGTCGTCTCCAGCGTGGGGAACAGTTGGTGTACGACCATGGCGATCCCGGTGTCGACCTTGTCGCGTTCGGTGCGCAGCGCGGTGTTGGTGTCGAGGCTGTAGAGCACCTTGATGATCGCCCCGATCAGATCGGCCCCACCGGTGAGCGCCTCCCCGAACCGCCCGACCACCAGCGACAACTCCTCGCGCTGGGTGTCCAACACGATGCGCGCGAGCACCACCATCGATTCCAGCAGCGGTGTGAACGAGCGCAGATCCGAGCCGAACCGCGCGATGACACCGGCCAATTCGGGAGTGAAGACGCGATCGCCGACCTGGGACAGCCCGCGCAGCAGCGAACCCATGGTGGCGTCGTCCACATCGGCGGGCCGGGCGGTGAGATCCACGACCGTGCCCGCGCGCAGCGGAGTACCACCGGGACCGCGATGCAACTCGATCTCGCTGACGCCGAACAGGTTTCCCGGCGCGTACTGCACGCGCAGACTGTCGTCGAGCCCGTGCAGCCGGGAACCGTCCAGCCGCAGCGTGATTCGCTGCGACCCGGCGGCGGCGGGCTCGATCGCCACGACATCGCCGACCGGCACCCCGTCCATCCGCACCCGCGCCCCCGCCACGATGCCGTCACCGACTTGCTTGGCGCGCAACGTGATGCGCAACCCGTCCGGCGGTCGCAGCGCTTGATATCCGGCGATGCCCCCAGCCACGAGCGCGGCCACCAGCACCGCCGCCAGCCCGGTCGAGCGCGCGCGGCCGCGGCCCACCGTCACACCGGGCATTCCGTAATGCGGCATCGGCTACCCCTTGAACTCGATCGCGGTGTGAAAACCCCACAGCGCCAACGTCATCGCCATATCCAGGGCGATGATCGCCACCGACGAGGCGCGCACCGCCCGCCCCGAGGCGATGCCCACCCCCTCCGGGCCGCCCGCGGCGAAGAAGCCGTAATAGCTGTGCACCAGGATCACCGCCGTGGTGAAGATCGCGACCTTGACCACCGCGGCGAGCACGTCGAACCCGGACACGAACTGGAAGAAGTAGTGGTCGTACACGCCCGCGGACTGGTTGTGCACCACCGTGATCAGGCCGCGGCAGGCCAGATAGCTCAGGATCAGCCCGATCAGGAAGGTGGGCACCATCGCGATCGCCCCCGCGATCACCCGGGTGGTCACCACGAACGGCGCCGACCGCAGGCCGAGCGCCTCGAGCGCGTCGATCTCCTCGGAGATCCGCATGGCCCCGATCTCGGCGGTCATCCGGCAGCCCGCCTGCCCGGCGAAACCGATCGCCGCCGCGATGGGCGCGAGTTCGCGGGTGATCGCGTACGCCGACACCACCCCGGTGACCGGGCCCATGCCCAACATGTCGAGCGTGGTGAACGATTCGACCGCGACCGACGCGCCCATGACCAGCCCGAGCACGATCATCATCGGCACCGTGCCGCCGCCCACGATGACCGAGCCCGCGCCCCAGGTCATATCGGTGACCGCGCGCAGCGTCTCGGCGCGGTAGCGCCGCAGCGTGAGCGGGATCGCGGTCAACACCTGCCACACGAAGGCCAGCGCGAACCCGATCGACTCCACCCACCCCAGCGGCGAAACCCGGTGCGGCGCCGCGGTTCTCATGCCAGCCTCGTCGGCAGGAACATGGCGGTGAGCTGGGTGGCCGCCAGATTCACCACCACGATCGACACCATCGACAACACGACCGCCGCGTTCACCGCGTCGGCCACCCCGCGTGGGCCGCCGCGGGCCTCGAGACCGCGCTGACAGGCGATGACCACCACCAGGAACCCGAAGACCACGGCCTTGAGCAGCGACAGCCACACGTCGGCGACGGTGGTGAACGCCCCGAAGGTCGCCCAGTAGCTGCCCGGGGTGACGTCCTGCCCGCCGATGGCCACCGCGTACCCGGACAGGATGCCGACGAAGATGATCAGCACGTTCAGCAGCGGCGCCACGAACAGCATCGCCACCATGCGCGGAATCACCAGGTGCCGAACGGGATCGATGCCCATGGTGTCGAGCGCGTCGATCTCCTCCCGGATCGTGCGCGCCCCCAGATCCGCGGCGATGGCCGCCGCGCCCGCCCCGCCGAGCAGGAACCCGGTGGCCAGCGGCGCGCCCTGCTTGATCACGCCCAGTCCCCCGGTCGCGCCCAGCAACGAGTCCGCGCCCAGCGCGTGCACGAGATTGCCCACCTGCACCGAGACGATCACCCCGAACGGAATCGCCATCAGCACAGCGGGAATCGCGGTCACCGCCACCAGCCGCCACGCCTGCCGGGCCGCCTCGCGCCACGGGAACCGGCGGGCGACGGCCTCGGTCACGCACCCGGCGGCGGCCCCCTGCGCCACCCCGACCGCGCGGCCGAAGGTTCGCAACGAGGCCACCATCGTGTCGGAGAAGTTGGTCCGCAGCACCCCCACGATTCCGGCGTCCGCCACAGCCGCCACACCTCCATCCGTCCCGGCATCGTCGCAGTGCCAGGTATTACAGCCGGACGGAAACCGCAGCCCACGGCTTCGCGGCGGGCTTGCCGAGAATTCACAACCGGTGGCGGCGGCCGTGACCGTGCGTCACAGGAGGCCGGGCGGTCTCATTCCTCGCGCGAGTCGTCGGGCTCGGTCAGCTCCGGCGCGAGTTCGCGCGTGGCCATGCCGCCGTCGCGGCCCTGATCGGTCGGCCCGGGGCGGCCGCCCCGCGGCTCCTTCGAACGGTCCTTCTCCTCGTGCTCGTCACGCGGCATGATCTCCCCTTTCGTCGTCGAGGAGAGCTACCCGGCCCGGCCGATTCCAATCATGGCCGGAAATATGGATTTTCTGACCCCGAGTGCGAGTCGTCCCGGCTGGTCCAGGGCTTAGCGTGGGGCCATGAGCACACCCTCGATCGTCATCATCGGCAGCGGATTCGGGGGGCTCGGGGTGGCGATGGAACTCCAGCGGGCGGGGCTGACCGAGTTCACGTTGCTGGAACGGGCCTCGGATGTGGGCGGCGTGTGGCGGGAGAACACCTATCCGGGGGCGGGCTGTGATATCCCCTCGCCGCTGTACTCCTACTCCTACGCGCCGCGCACCGACTGGCCCAAGCGGTTCTCCGAGCAGCCCGACATCCTCGCGTATCTGCGCCGGGTCGCGCGCGAGCACGGGCTGCTGCCGCACATCCGGTTCGACACCGAGGTCACCGCGGCGGAGTTCGACGAGGGCGCCGGGCGGTGGACCGTGCGCACCGCCGACGGCACCGAATTGCGCTGCGACATCCTGATCTCCGCGGTCGGGCAGTTGTCGCGGCCCGCGCTGCCCGACATCCCGGGCGTGGAGACCTTCCGCGGCACCGCCTTCCACTCCGCGCAGTGGGATCACGACGCGGATCTGACCGGTAAGCGGGTCGCGGTCATCGGCACCGGCGCGAGCGCGGTGCAGTTCGTGCCCGCGATCGCCTCGCGGGTGGCGCATCTGACGCTGTTCCAGCGGTCGGCCGCGTGGGTCATGCCCAAACCCGATGTGCGGTACAAGGATTGGCATCATCGAGCGTTCCGGCTGCTGCCGATCACCCGGCTGACCGAGCGGTTCGCGTTCTGGCTGTTCTGCGAGTTCCTCGCGCTGGCCATCGTCGACGTCCCGCTCATCCGGCGGCTGGTGACCTGGATCGGCCTGCGGCACTTGGCGAATCAGGTGCCCGATCGGGAGCTGCGCGCGAAGCTGACCCCCGACTATCCGGCGGGCTGCAAGCGAGCGCTGTTCTCCAACGACTACCTGCCCGCGCTCACCCGCCCGAACGTGACGGTGGAGACCACCGGCATCACCGAGATCACCCCCAGGGGCGTGCGCACCGCCGACGGCGCGCTTCACGAGGTGGACGCGATCGTCTACGGCACCGGCTTCAAGGGCACCGAATTCCTCTGGCCCATGCGGATTTCCGGGCGCGGCGGCCGCACGCTGTCCGACGAGTGGACGGGCGGCGCGCGGGCGTTCAAGGGCATGACGGTGCCGGGCTTTCCGAATCTGTTCCTGGTGTACGGCCCCAACACCAATCTCGGCGTCGGCTCGATCGTGTACATGATCGAGTCGCAGGCCCGCTACATCCGTCAGGCCATCCAGCACCTGGCCGCCCGCCCGGGCCGGCTGCTCGAGGTGCGGCCCGGGGTGGCCGCCGAATTCGATCGCCGCGTCCAGCGCCGCCTGGACCGCAGCCCGTGGACCTTCTGCTCGAGCTGGTACCGCGACGCCGCCGGGCGGATCACCAACAACTGGCCCGGCACCGTGACCGCCTACCGGTGGACCACGCGCCGGATGGACCCCGCTGACTACGAACTGGTGGAGAGCAGATGAGTTTCGACTACGACGTGGTGGTCGTCGGATCCGGCTTCGGCGGCAGCGTCACCGCGCTGCGCCTGACCGAGAAGGGGTACCGGGTCGGCGTGCTCGAGGCGGGCCGCCGCTTCGCCGACGACGAGTTCGCCGAGACCTCCTGGAAGGCGCGGCGCTACCTGTGGGCTCCGGCGCTGGGCTGCTTCGGGATTCAGCGCCTGACCCTGTTGAAGGACACCTTCATCATGGCCGGGGCGGGCGTGGGCGGCGGTTCGCTGGTCTACGCCAACACCCTCTACGAACCGCCGGACAAGTTCTACCGCGACCGCCAGTGGGCGCACATCACCGACTGGAAGGCCGAACTCGCCCCGCACTACGACCAGGCCAAGCGCATGCTGGGCGTCACCACCAATCCCGCGACGACCCCGTCGGACCGGGTGCTGGCCGAGATCGCCGAGGACATGGGCGTAGGCGCCACCTACCGCAGCACCCCGGTGGGAGTCCTGTTCGGCGGCAGGGACACCCGGCCCGGCCAGCCCGTACCCGATCCGTACTTCGGCGGCGTGGGCCCCGAGCGCGCGACCTGCACGCACTGCGGCGAGTGCATGACCGGCTGCCGCCACAACGCCAAGAACACCCTCGTCAAGAACTACCTGTACCTCGCGGAAAGGGCCGGGGCCCAGGTGCTTCCGCTGACCACGGTCACCGATGTGCGGCCGCTGCCCGGCGGCGGCTACGAGGTCGCGACCGTGCGCACCGGCCGCTGGGTGCGCACGGCCCGGCGCACCGTCACCGCCGAACAGGTGGTGTTCGCCGCCGCGGCGCTGGGCACCCAGAAACTCCTGCACCGGCTGCGCGACCGCGGCTCGCTGCCGGACATCTCCCCGCGCCTGGGCGAGCTGTCGCGCACCAACTCCGAGGAGCTGCTGTCGGTGCGCAGCCGCCGCACCGACGTCGACTTCACCAAGGGCGTGGCGATCACCTCCTCGATCCACCCCGACGCCGACACCCACATCGAACCGGTCCGATACGGCAAGGGCAGCAACGCGATCGGCCTGATCGGCACCGCCATGATCGATCCGGACGGCCGCACCGGCAAGGTCCGGCTGTGGGCGCGCACCATGCGCCGGATCGGATTCCGCGACGCCGCCCACCTCCAGAACCCGCACCGCTGGTCGGAGCAGATGATCGGGCTGCTGGTCATGCAGTCGGTGGACAACTCCATCACCACCTACACCAAGCGCGGCCTGTTCGGACGCCGGATGACCACCAAACAGGGTGTGGGCGAACCGAATCCGACCTGGCTGCCCGCCGGGCACGAGGTCGCCCACCGGGTCGCCGAGAAGATCGACGGCATCCCCGGCGCGGGTTGGAGCGCCCTGTTCGACATCCCGATGACCGGCCACTTCATCGGCGGCTGCGTCATCGGCGACTCCCCCGACACCGGCGTGGTCGACCCCTACCACCGCATGTACGGCTACCGCGGCCTGCACATCATCGACGGCTCCACCATCTCCGCGAACCTCGGCGTGAACCCGTCACTGACCATCACCGCCCAGGCCGAGCGCGCGGTCGCGCTGTGGCCCAACAAGGGCGAGCCCGACCCGCGCCCGGAGCCGGGCCAGCCCTACCGGCGCGTCGCCCCCGTCCCGCCGCGCGCGCCGGTCGTTCCGGCAAGCGCGCCGGGCGCGCTGCGCCTGCCGATCGTCGAGATCACCGGTCCCGCAACGGAATCCGACGACGCTACACGCCCTTGACCGCGGCCCGGTCCATGAATCCGAACAGATACCCCGCCACCCGCCGCATCTGGATCTCCTCCGCGCCCTCGGTGATCCGGTAGCGGCGGTGGTGGCGGTAGATGTGCTCGAACGGCGTGTGCCGCGAGTAGCCGAGCCCGCCGTGCACCTGCATGGCGCGGTCGGCGGCCTCGCAGCACAGCCGGTTGGCCCAGTAGTTGCACATCGACACCTGCTCCGACGCCGCGAAGGTGCCGTGGGTGTCCATGGTCCAAGCGGTCTGGCGGATCAGCGCGCGCAGCATCGCGCACTGGGTGTGCAGTTCGACGAGCGGGAACTGGATGGCCTGGTTCGCGGCCAGCGGCTTGCCGAACGGCTTGCGCTCCTTGGCGTACGCGACCGCCCGGTCGATACAGTATTGCGCCGCACCGAGACTCGACGCCGCCTGCCGGATCCGGTTCTCGTTGAAGAAGTGCTGCACCACGCCCAGGCCGCGCCCCTCCTGCCCGAAGACCGCCGTATGCGGGACCCGCACGTCGGTGAGTGAGACGCGGGCGTGGTCGGTGGGCATGTTGAACGTCCACAGGTATTCCTCGACCAGGAAGCCGGGGGCGTCGGTGGGCACCAAAAACGCGGTGATGCCCGTGCCGTCACCCGCCCGCCCGGCGGTGCGGGCGAAGATCAGATCGGCCTCGGCGATGTGCACGCCGGTGTTGAAGGTCTTGGCCCCGTTGATGATCCACTCGTCGCCGTCGCGCACGGCGGTGGTCTCCATGTGGGTGGCGTCGGAGCCGTGCTCGGGTTCGGTGATGCCGAAGGCGAAGAACTTCGTCCCCGCCGCGAGGCCGTCCACCCAGTGCCGCTTCTGCTCCTCGGAACCGTACTCGAGCATGAGCAGCAGGCCCACGTTGTTGGCGACGATGGCGTGCTCGTTCTGGAGATCGCAGTGCAGGCCCAGCCCGCGATGGGCCAGGTGTTCGCGGATGACGGCCATGCCGAGGTTGGTGCCGTCGCGCCCGCCGAACTCCGCCGGGAAGGCATAGCGGTAGTGGCCCGCCGCGTCGGCCCGGCGACGCGATTCGGCCAGCAGCGCCTCCCAGTCCGCGGCGGGCAGGCCGCCGCGGTCCCAGTCGGTGCGGGCGTCCTCGCGGCGGTGGTCGAAGAAGCGGATGTTGTCCTCGGCCTGTTCCAGCGGCGTGATCTCGGCGTCGATGAACTCGTCCAGCTCCCGCAGGTACGCGCGCAGGTCCTCGGGCAGGTCGAAATCCATACTGTCTCCTGGCTTTTCGCGTCGTTCGATCGCCGGCCTAGATGAGCGGTTTGCCCTTGCGGATTCGGCGGCGGACGTCGCGCATGAGGTTGTAGGTGCCGCCGAAGCGGATGAAGCGGGGGATGAAGCGGTTGACGAAGCCGACGAACAGGAACAGGTGCTCGAATCGGCGCTGGTCGGCGGTGGTCCAGGCGATGCCCATCTGCTCGCGGAAGTAGGGCGCGAGGAAGCCCGCGGTGAGGAAGCGCAGCAGCCCGCCGAACACCACGCGGAAGTACCAGGGGATCATTCGCAGGTGCAACAGGTCGTCGACGTAGGCGCGCACCTTGTCGTCGAGCACGGCCTGTTCGGCGGCCTCGTTCCAGTACACGTCGAACTCCGCGCGGCTGGCGGGCCACATGTCCTGCGGCACTTGCAGAGTCGTGCCGAGCGTGGCGGAGGTGCGGTAGAACGCCTCGGCCTGTTCGGGATTCAGCTTGCCGTGCAGCAGCTGGTAGGAGTCCTCGAACCCGATGTACAGGCAGGCCGCCACCCACAGTTGCAGCTCCCGGTCGAAGGCGTTGTAGCGCACCGGCGCTCCGGGTTCGGAGCGCACCTGCCGGTGCGCGACGTTCACCGCCTCCCGGAACTCCCGCTTGTCCTCGTCGGAACCGAGCACGGCCACCGCGAGATAGGACGCGGTGGTGCGCAACCGTTTCCACGGATGCGCCATCAGCGCACCGGATTCCACCTTGCTGTCCGCCACGCCGTGCCCGACGCCGGGACGCGCCATCTGCATGGCGACATTCGCGGCCGCCCCGGCGAACTGCCAGAAATCCAGCGCGTCCTGCAATCGCGGCGGGCGTTTACCCTCGGGATGCGGGCCAACCGGGATGGCGATGCGGGTCCGCTCGGAGGTCAGCGGCCGATGCGATTGCGGTTGCGCGGCTGCGGTCATATCGGGGTTTCCTTCGTGGTGACGTCCGCGAACATTGATACGTTCACCCGATCAATAAGAACGGAGAACTTCCATAAACTTATCCCGCATCCTATCCCGCTACACGCGCACTTGCGAAGAGAATGTCGGATAACATACGCTCCGATCTCGAGGCCCTGCTGTGACCGGGGGCACGCGTCGGAAAGGATGCAGCGCGGCATGCTGAAGAAGCTGGATCGCCTACTCGCCTACGAGATGAAGGTCTCGGAGTTCCTCGGAACCCTGATCATTCTCGCGGTCCCCTACGGCCTGATCGGACTTATCTGGTCGCTCACCCACACCGCGCACCTGAGGCAACTGCACGGCATCGATGTGGTGGTCTCGTTCCTCGGCGCGATCGTATGCTGGCCGGTCCTCACCTTCTCGAATGTGTGCATGACGTAATGATGGCGCTGGTGTGGCTCATCGACGTCCTGGTCGTGGTGATCAAGATCCTCGGTGGCCGGATGAAGGTCAATCCCGTTCTGCGCCTGGGCCTCTGGGTCGCGGTGCTGTGCCTGCTGGCGGCGGGACTGTGCGCGGTGGGGGCGTTGCTGGTGCTGGTGCAGCGCGCGCTGGAAGGTCCGGCGATATGACCGCGACCGAGTCGGAGCTGGCGCGCCTGGGCACCTCGGTGGGGACGCTGTGGCGGCGACATCCGCAGCAGTCGCTCGAGACCCTCGGCCGTCAGGTGCTGCTGGGCCGGGACGCCTTCCTCGCGCTGTTCGTCTCGATGGCGAAGGGACGATTCCCCTTCAAGGAGTTCCTCAAGCAGTGCGCGTTCATGTCCAATGTGTCGGCCGCGCCCACGGTGCTGGTGGCGATTCCGGTGGCCGTGGTGGTCTCCATCCAGCTCGGCGCGCTGGTGAACCAGGTCGGCGCGACCACCTTCATCGGCGCGGTCGCCGGGCTGGGCGTCATCCGCCAGGGCGCGCCGCTGGTGTCGGCGCTCATGATCGCGGGCGCGGTGGGGTCGGCGATCTGCGCGGATCTCGGCTCGCGCACGATCCGCGAGGAGATCGACGCCATGATGGTGATGGGCGTGGATCCGGTGCGGCGGCTGGTCGCGCCGCGCCTGGCGGCGGCGGTGCTGGTGAGCGTATTGCTGTGCGGCTTCATCGTTTTCGTCGGTTTCGCGACCGCGTACCTGTTCAACGTGTACGCCCAGCACGGGACGCCGGGCTCGTTCGTCGGCTCGTTCGCCTCCTTCGCCGTCGCGAACGATCTGCTCGTGGCGCTGGCGAAGTCGGCGATCTTCGGGGCGCTGACGGCCGTCATCTGCTCCGACACCGGGTTGCACGCCCGCGGTGGCCCCGGCGGGGTGGCCAACGCGGTCAACTCGGCGGTGGTCAGCTCGGCGCTCATGCTGTTCGCCACCAATATCGCGCTGACCCAGCTGTACAACACGTTCCTTCCCTCGAAGGTGGTCTGACGGTGGGCGGTACCTACATTCCCTCGAAGGTGGTCTGACCGTGGGCAGTACCTACACTCCCCCGGTGCTGCGGCCCGTGCGCGCGGTCGCGGGCGTGGCCGCCGCGCCGGTGCGGGCCAATCAGCGCCTGGGCCATCACGCCCTCACCTTCGTGCAGGCGCTGGCCGCGATTCCCTTCGCGGTCAAGCACTATCGGCGCGAGGTGGCGCGGCTGGTGGCCGATGTGAGCTGGGGCAACGGCTCGTTCATCGTGGGCGGCGGGACCATCGGCGTGGTGGTCGTGCTGTGCTCGTTCGGCGGGATCATCGTCGGGATGGAGTCCTACACCGCGCTGAACCTGCTGACGATGAACCCGCTGACCGGCGCGATCTCCGGCTTCGCCACCACCCGCGAGCTGGCCCCGATCCTGGCCACCCTCGCGTTCGCCATCCAGGCCGGGTGCCGGTTCACCGCGCAACTGGGCGCCATGCGCATCGCCGAGGAGATCGACGCGCTGGAATCCATTGCGATCCGGCCGCTTCCGTATCTGGTGAGCACGCGCATGATCGCCGCGACGCTGACCATCGTCCCGCTCTACACCGTGGGCCTGGCCGTGGCGTATCTGGCGACCAAACTGATCGTGCTGGTCCTCGGCGGCACCTCGCCGGGCACCTACGACCACTACTTCTTCCAGTTTCTGCTGGGGCCGGACCTGTTCTACTCGCTGCTGAAGGTCGTCGTGTTCGTGCTGCTGTCGTCGTTCATCCAGTGCTACTACGGGTTCACCGCCACCGGCGGACCCGAGGGCGTGGGCGTGGCGGCCGGACGCGCCATCAAGATGGTGATCGTCGTCATGGTGTTCGCGAATCTGTTTCTGACCCTGGCCATCTGGGGCATCGACCCCGGCTTCCGGATCTCGGGATAGGGGGACACGATGCTGCTGGATCCCAGTGGGCGCGGGCCCACCGCCCGCCAACTCACGCTGTCCGGACTGACCCTGATCGCGGTCGTCGCGCTGCTGCTGTATCTGCTCGGGCTGCGCTACACCGGCAGATTCGAGGACCGGGTCCCGGTGGTCGCGCTGCTGACCTCCACCGGCGACGGGCTGCCCGAGCACGCCGACGTGAAGTACCGCGGCATGGTGGTGGGCGCGGTGACCGGGGTCGAGGTGGTCGCCAAGGGTGAGCGCCAGCGCGCCGCCCTCGACCTGAAACCCGCTGTGGCCGGGTCGATTCCGGCGAATGTCACGGCGCGGGTGATCCCGAACAACATCTTCGGGGTCACCGCGATCGAACTGGTCGACAACGGCCCGTCGAGCGCGACGCTGCGCGGCGGGGCCACCATCGCCGAGGACACCAGCACCGGCACCGTCCAATTGCAGACCACGCTGAACATCCTGCGCACCATCCTGGATCGCATCCAGCCCGAGAAGCTCGGCCGCGTGCTGGCCACCCTGTCGGCCGCGCTCGATCCGTCCGCGCGCATGCCCGGATCGACGATCGAGCGACTCGACCTGTGGCTCACCGACATCCACGACACCCCCGGCATCGGCGATATGCTCGGCAATCTCGGGCGGGCGGTGACCGCGCTGAGCGTATCCGCGCCGAATCTCGTTGGGGTGCTGTCGGATTCGGTGACCACCGCGCGCACACTCGCCGATCACCGCGGCCAGTTGGAGGCGCTGCTCACCGACGGCGGCACCACCGTCGACGCGGTCAACACCCTGTTCGCGCGCAATCCCGATTCGGGTAAGTTCCTGGTCGCGGGCCTGGACCAGCTGTTCGGCGGGCTCGCCCGCGATCCGGAGGCCATCCCCTACACCACGGCCAACCTGAACCAGGCCATCCACGCCCTCATCACGACGTTCCGCTTCGGCCCGCACCGGCAGATGGTGTGGCACATGGACGTATCGTTCACCCCGTTCCAGCAGTACACCGCCAAGGACTGCCCGCACTACGGCGACATGTACGGCCCGCGCTGCGGCGGCCCGACGGTCCCGGTGGCCGCCCCGGAACAGGTCTACCCGCCCCAGCAGGCGCCGCAATGGCTCGGTGCGGCCGGTCCCGCCCCGCGCCCCGCGGCCGCACCAGGCATCCCCGGCATCCCGGCCCTACCCGGCCTGCCCGCCCTCCCCGGCATCCCGAGCATCCCGGCCATCCCCGGAATCACCACTCCCGCAACCCCTTCGGGGACAGCGGGAACTCCGGGAGCCCCGGGGACAGCGGGAACCACGGGAGCCGCAGGGACAGCGGGAACCACCGGAGCCACGGGCGCGACGGGCACCCCGGGCGCAGCTCCCGCGAGCTATTCGGGCGCCACCGAGCTGCGCGGACCGGCGGCGGTGGCCGCGGTGGTGGGCGGGATGCCGAACACCGCGCAGTTGTTGTTGCTCGGGCCGGTGCTCGCGGGCGGGTCGATCGATGTGGGCGAGGCCGCGAAAGGTGGTGCCGGACAGTGAGACTCGGGAAAGGGTGGATCGGGTTCGGGGTGTTCGCCGTGGTGGCGATCGTGCTGACCGGCACCATGTACTCCACCTTGCAGCGCTCGGTGACCGGCCGGACGAACTCCTATTCGGCGATCTTCTCCGACGTGCTGGGCCTGCGGGTCGGCGACGACGTGCGCATGGCCGGGGTGCGGGTGGGGCGGGTCGACGAGATCGACTTCGACGACGGCTACAAGGCGCGGGTGGCGTTCCGCGTCCAGGACGGCCAGCACCTGACTACGACCACCAAAGCCGTTGTGCGCTACCAGAATCTGATCGGTCAGCGGTACATCGCCCTGCTCCCCGGCCCCGGCGCGGGTCAGGCGCTGCCGCCGCACGGGCGCATCCCGCTCGAGCGCACGGAACCGTCGTTCGACGTGTCCGCGCTGCTGTCCGGATTCGAACCGCTGTTCTCGGTGCTGCAACCCGATCAGGTGAACTCGCTCTCGGAGACCCTCATCCAGGCGTTGCAGGGCAACGACGTCTCCCTCGGCGCGCTGATCACCCAGGCCGCCCAGCTCGCGCAGACCTTCGGCCAGCGCGATGAGATCCTCGGCCAGGTCGTCTCCAATCTCAGCAGTGTGATCGGCGGCCTCGCCCATCGCGGCACCGAACTGGAAACCCTGATCACCCAGGCCCGTTCGCTCATGGACGGCCTCTACGCCCAGGGCGAGTCACTCAAACACGCGGTCGATCAGGCGGCCACCTCCACCACCTCGCTGGTGAATCTCATCGGCACCGTCAAGCCCGACGTAGCCGCCGCGCAGAACGACGCGACCACGGGTGTGGCGCTGCTGCTGACCAACGGCGCGTCCCTGGACAGGGCCGCGATCGAACTGCCCGACATGCTCAACGGCCTGGCCCGCATGACCAGCTACGGCGCCTACGGCAACGCCTACATCTGCCGCCTGGACGTCTCGCTGTGGGGCGTCCTACTGCCCCCGGGACTGTTCTCCCAGGTCGGCGGCGAATCGCAATCGGAGGTGTGCCGATGATCCGGGGTTTCCTGCGCAACCGGTACCTGCGCCTCGGGGTGCTGGCCGCCGCGTTCGTCGTGGTGCTGCTGGTGGCGTCGAGCGTGCTGGTTCAGGCGCGGTTGGGCGACAAGACGATTCACGCCGAATTCGCGCAGGCCGCCGGGCTGCGCGCGGGCGCGACCGTGGACGTGTCCGGGATCGAGGTGGGCGCGGTCCGCGCGGTCCGCCTCCAGGGGAACAAGGTGGTCGCGGATCTGAAGGTGCGCCGCGATCTGCGGCTGGGACCGGACGCCCGCGCGGCGATCAAGCTGTCGACCTTCCTCGGCAGGCTGCACGTGGATCTGATCCCGGGTGACGGAAAAGGGCTGCCCGGCAACACGATTCGACTCGACCGCACCGATGTGCCCTACAACCTGGGCAAGGTCATCGAGGACCGGCAGTACAAGAACTCCTTCGAGCGCGTCGAACGCCTCGACCCGCAGAAGCTGCGCCAGGCCCTGGATCTGGTGAATCAGCAGACGGGTTCGTCCCCGCAGCTGGCCGTGCAGGCCCTGGACAGCATCGGCTCGCTGGCCAAGGTGATCGACGATCGCCGCGACGAGGTGGACACCCTGCTGAAGAGTATGGACCAGGTCGCACAACTGGCCTCGGACAACCGCAACAGCGTGCTGCTGTTGCTGACCCGCGGCGAGGCGATCGGCGACGCGGTACAGAAGCGACAGGCGCTGTTGAAGCAGCTGCTCGACAATGTCGCCGCGCTGTCGAAGTTGTTGCAGGACATGGGTTTGGAGAACAACGACCAGCTCGCACCGCTCATCGCGAATCTGAACACGATGTCGGAGGGCCTGACCAAGAACCGGCAGAACCTCGACCAGCTGTTCCAGATCATGCCGGTGGCCGTGCGGCAGTTCGACAACGCGGTCGGCAACGGACCCTACGGCGACGTGTACGCGCCGTGGATCTTCCCCGACAACTGGCTGTGCTTCGCCCAGGCCGTACGGGGGTGCAACTGATGCGGATCCGGCACGCGTTCAAACTGGCCGCGCTGTGCTGCGCGGCGTCGCTGGCCACCGGCTGCGGCCTGCTGCCCGACAGCCTCACCGCGCTGCCCGACGCCTACCTCGGCGACCACCTGCGCATCAGCGCCGATTTCGACAGTGTCGCCGGGCTCTACGCGGGCAACGAGGTCGACATCCTCGGCGTGCCCGTCGGGCGGATCGACTCGATCGAGGCCAAGGGCTCCTACGTGCAGGTGGTCATGCTGCTGGACAAGGGCACCAAGGTGCCCGCGGACGCCATGGCGGCGCTGGTGAATCCGCAGCTGATCACCAACCGGCACGTCGAGCTGTATCCGGCGTACTCCGGCGACGGCCCGGCCATGGCCGACGGCACCCATATCCCGTTGCCGCGCACCCGAACCCCGGTCGAACTCGACCGCATCCTGAAGACCTTCGACGAACTCGGCCAGGGCCTGAAGGGCGACAACCAGACCGGGCCGATGGCCAGCCGCGTGCTGTTCCCGCTGCTCGACGGCAACGGCGACAAACTGCGCGCGACGCTCGACGCGCTGTCCGCGGCCTTCGAGACCACCCTCGCCAACAAGGACCAGATCTCCGACACCATCGTGAAACTCAATGAGATCACCCAGGTGATCGCCGACAACGACCGGACCGTGCGGGATTTCAGCGGGCGGCTCACCGAGCTGCTGACCCTCATGGGCGATCAGGCCCCCGGGCTCCAGGCGGTGCTCACCCAGCTCGACGCGTTCGTCACCAATACCGCGACGCTGGTCGGGCAGAACAAGGATCAGCTCGCGGGCGCGCTCGGCCGGTTCGTCGCCATCAGCGATCAGATGCGCGCCAACGCCCGCAACCTCACCGAGATCACCGACGTCACGCCGCTGATGTTCCAGAACCTGTCCAACGCCACCAGCCGCGAGGACCGCGCGCTGCGGCTGCACGGGCTGTTCGACAAGGTGGTGCTCGACGGCGAGGCGCTGTCGCTGTTCTGCGAACGCGTCGCCATGCGCCTGGACGGCTGCCGCACCGGCAGGATCGCCGACATGGGCCCCGACTTCGGGCTCACCGCGGCCCTGCTCGGCATCGAGGGCGTGAAATGAGCAGGCGCGCAACCGTTCTCACCGCACTGCTCGCGGCCTCGGCGATCACCACCGCGTCCGGATGCGCGGTCACCGTGCAGAACCTGCCGATGCCCAAACCCGGCATCGGCGCGCCCGGCTACCGCATCCACGCCACCTTCCGCGACGCGCTGAACCTGCCCGACCACGCGCACGTCAAGATCGGCGGCACCGACGTCGGCACCGTCACCGCCATCGGCACCACGAACTTCCTCGCCGATGTGGAGATGCTCATCCGCGACGACGTGCGGCTGCCGCGCGGCACCATCGCCGAACTGCGTCAGGCCACCCCGCTGGGCGATATGTTCGTCGCGATCACGCTGCCCTCGAATGCCGAGGCGGGACCGCCCCTTTCGCAGGGCGACGTGATCGACACCGAGCACACCTCGAGCGCGGCGTCGGTGGAACAGCTGATGATGTCGGTGTCGATGCTCGTCAACGGCGGCGGCATCAATCAGGCCGCGCAGATCACCACCCAGCTCAACTCCATGTTCGACGGGCGCGCCCCGCAGTTGCAGCATCTGATCACCGAGATGACCGCGGTGCTGACCGCGCTCAACCAGCGCACCGGCGATATCGACAGCGTGCTCACCGGACTCAACACGCTCTCGGGCGAATTGGCCAGGCGCAAGGCCGAACTCGGCAGCGCGGCCGACACCTTCCCCCAGATGCTGGGCCTGCTCAGCGAGAACAATCAGCGCATCGTCGACCTGCTGAACAAGGTGTCGGTGACCATGGCCGCGCTCGGCGACTTCACCGACACCACCGGACCGCAGTTCATCAGCCTGTTCCACAGCATCCAGGCGCTCATGTCCGGGTTCACCCGGATGGGCGACAACCTCGCGGGCACCCTCGAGGGGATGCACGAGCTGTACCCGGGTTTCATGGCCAGCCTGCGCGGCCCGCAGCTCGCGGTCGCGGCCACGCTGTCCTACATCGATATCGGCGCGGTCACCGACCCCAAGGGCAGCCGCTGGCCCGAGATCGGCGACGTCCCGGCCTTCATCGGCAGCCTCGCCCAAGTCCTGGAGAAGGTCTTCGGCCGACTCACCGGCCCGCCCGGCCCGCCGACCGGCACCGGACCGACGCCCGGCCCGACCGGAGGAGACCGATGAACCCGCCGTTGTGGCAGTGGCTGGTCCGCAACCGCGTGGCGCTGGCGAACTTCAGCCTGCTCGTGGTGCTGGTGCTCGGTGCGGGTTATCTGGGCACGTATGTGCTTCGGTACCAGCCGATTCCGCACACCTACCGGGTGACGGTGGAGCTGGCGACCTCGGGCGGGCTGGCGGCCGGAAACGACGTCACCTTCCGGGGACTGCGGGTGGGCCGGGTGAGCGACGTGCGGATCTCCGGCGACGGGATCGCGGCGGTCGCCGAGATCGACGACGCCGCACGGATTCCCGTGGGCGGGACGGTGGCCGTGGGACGGCTGTCCGCCGCGGGCGAGCAGTACCTGGACTTCCGGCCCGAATCCGATTCCGGCCCATACCTTTCCGACGGCGCGGTCGTCGACCGATCCCGATCGAGCAGCCCCGTAACGGTGCAGTCGGTGCTGGGCAATCTCAGCGAGTTCATCGGCGGCCTCAATCCGGATCGGCTCGACGTCATCGTCGACGAACTGGACAAGGCCCTGGCCGGGGGCCCGGACCGGCTGCGCAATGTGATCGCGGGCCTGAGCCGGGCCACCGCCGGACTCGGCGATCTGCTGCCGCAGACCGAGAAACTGCTCGAGCACCTCGAGGTGATCGCCGAGACCACCTCGCACGCCCAGCCCGACCTCGGCACCCTCACCGCCGCGGGCAGCGCCCTGTTCGAACAGGCCGAGGCCGCCGACCAGGAGGTGCGGCACCTGCTCGAGCAGGGGCCCGGCCAGCTGCGGCTGTTCGGTGACTTCCTCACGAGCAATCAGGACCCCATCACCCGTCTGGTCACCAACTTCGTCGCGATCACCAAGGCCGCCAAGCTTCGCCAGCCTGCGATCGAGGCGCTGTTCCCGGCGCTGCGGGAAGGCTCGGAGGCGCTGGGCATTCCGGCCCACGACGGCGCCTACAACACCCTCGTCGACATCTGGCCGCGGCCCACCTGCGACTACCCGGCCACACCGCTCATCCCGACGCTCGCGACCACCGACACCCGGGTGCGGCTCTACAACTACTGCGTGACCGACAATCCCGCGCTGCTGGTCCGGGGCGCGGCGAACGCGCCGCGACCCGACGTCCCCGACAACGGCGCGACCGCCCCGCCCGGCGTCCGCGGCGACGAACTGTCCGAACCGGGCCGATAGGAGGGCCATCATGACCGACACCACCGACGACAAGACCGACGAGCCGACCACCGAGGAAACGGAAACCCCTGCGGCACAGCGCCATTCGTGGGTCGGCAAGGCCCGCGCGGCCGTCTCCGGGCGGCGTGGGGTGGTCGCCGTGCGCGCCGCCGCCGCGATCCTGGTCGGCGCCTCGGTCGGCGCGGCGGGCTACTTCTACGTCCAGGACGCGCACCATCGTGACCTGCTCGACGCCCACGAGGCGGCCCGCACCGCCGCCTGCGACTACGCGCCCGTGCTCGCGAACTACGACGCCAAGAACCTCGACGCCTACTTCTCGGCGGTGCTCGCGGGCGCGACCGGCGACTGGAAGAAGCAGTTCGACTCCACCAGCAAGGATCTGCGCGATGTGCTCGGACAGGGCCAGGTCGTGTCGCACGCC
The DNA here is from genome assembly GCF_053588115.1 of Nocardia sp. NPDC003482. Classification (NCBI taxonomy): domain Bacteria; kingdom Bacillati; phylum Actinomycetota; class Actinomycetes; order Mycobacteriales; family Nocardiaceae; genus Nocardia; species Nocardia sp. NPDC003482. Next base: position 4,063 of record NZ_JBSFPI010000006.1, on the reverse strand, counting down.
ACCGACGTGCAGTGCGCGCTCGAGAGCGGCGACGAGCGATCGGCCGAGGCGATCGTGGTGATCGGCCAGTCCGTCACCAGCACCGGCACCCAGGGCAAACCCGCGCCGGGTCAGCTGTCGATGGTGATGTGGCTGGAGAAGTCGGGCGACCGCTGGCTGGTGAACAAGCTGAATTCGCCTCTGGCCAAGCCGAATCCGTAGCCCCTCACTCGACCAGCTTCTGACTCTTCAACCAGTCGTAGGCGACGTCGGCGGGGTCCTCGCCCTTGATGTCGACGCGCCCGTTGAGATCCCGCAACAGGTCGTCGGTGAGGCGTTCGGAGATCGTGCCGAGCAGCGTGCGCAGTTCGGGATGGCTCTCCAGCACCGACGCCCGCACCACGGCGGTGCCGCTGTAGGGCAGGAAGAACTTCCGATCGTCGTCCAGCACAACGAGATTCAGGTTCTTCACCCGGCCGTCGGTGGTGTACACCATGCCGAAGTTGCAGGGTGCGCTGCGGGCGGTGGCGGTGTACACCACGCCCGCGTCCATGCGGGTGACGTTTCCGGCCGGGACGCCGTTCGGATCGTTGTACGGGATACCGTACTTCGCCAGCATCGGGATGAAACCGTCGGAGCGGCTGAAGAATTCGTCGTCCACGCAGAAGGTTCGGTCGGGCACCGGCAGCGCGGCCACATCCGACAGCGACTTCACCTTCAGCCGTTCGGCCGTGGGGGTGGACGCGGCGAAGGCGTAGGTGTCGTTGAAGTTGGCGGGCGGCAACCACTCCAGGTCGTAGTCGCGCTTCTCCACATCGTGCACCCGCCGCCACAGCTCCTGCGGATCGGCGATGGTCTCGGTCTGGTTGTGGTAGTTGACCCAGCCGGTGCCGGTGTACTCCCACAACACGTCGGCGTCGCCGTGCAACTGGGCCTGCCGCGAGGACGCCGACCCCGGCGCGCCGGTCATATCGATGACCTTCGCCCCCGCCGCGGCCAGATAGGTCGCGGTGATCTTGCCGAGCAGAATGCCCTCGGTGAAGCTCTTGGAGGTGACCACCACCTTGGCCCCGGCCAACGGTCGATCGTCACCGGGCAGCCGGGCGTCGTGGAACGTGCCCGACGAGCTGACCAGCCCGCAGCCGGCGAGCAGCGTCAGCGTCACGGCCAGGACCGAGACCAGGTGGGCGCGTGGCCTTCTCATGAGATACCTCGCGGGGTCGCGGCCAGTTCGACGAGGCGGCCGAGCCAGTCGATGAGCAGTGCCAGCAGCCCGACGAGGATCGCGCCGGAGACGAGCAGTTTGGGCAGGAACAGCGTCACCCCGGTCGTGATGAGCGTGCCGAGGCTGGTCGCGCCGATGAACGTGCTCAGTGTGGCGGTGCCGACCAGGATGACCAGCGCCGTGCGCACCCCGTTGAGGATCACCGGCACCGCGAGCGGCAGCTCCACCTGCACCAGCGTGCGCGCCGCGGAGAACCCGATGCCGCGCGACGCCTCGATCGTGCGCTGATCCACCTGCCGCAGTCCGACGATGGTGTTCTGGAGGATGGGCAGCACCGCGTAGACCACCAAACCCACGATCGCCGTGCGGAATCCGGTGCCGAGCCAGAAGGTGAACAGCACCAGCAGCCCGACCGCGGGCGCGGCCTGCCCGATATTGGCGATATTGACCGCGAGCGGTTCGAACCGTTTCAGCGCGGGCCGGGTCAGCGCGATGCCCAGGGGAATCGCGACGACGACCACGATGATCGTGGCCACCACGGTCAGCTTGACGTGCGCGAGGATCGTGGTCTGGAGGTTCGACCACGCCAGCGACGCCTTCTCGGTCGCGGTGAACGTGGTCGACCGATACCAGATCAGGTAGCCGACGCCGATGACGAGGATGATCAGCGGTTCGAACCACACGTCCATCGGCAGGCGGCGCAGCCGGTTCATGAGCGCGCTTCCGATTCGGATTCGTCGTCGGCGGCGACCACCGGCGTCGGGGTGGTGTCGGTGCCGTCGACGTAGCTCTCGTAGGACAGATCCGGTTCGGCCGCACGGCCTTCCGCGAGTTTGGCCTGGATCAGATCCGTGAGCGCGCCGATTCCGAGCGAGCCGAGGACCGCGCCGCGCCCGTCGGTGATCAACGCCGCGCCCTGACTGGCCGCGAGCATGGCGTCGAGCGCGTCGTTGAGGGTGGAGGACTGGGCCACCACCGGCAGGCGGCGGTCGAGGTAGTCCGACACCTCGGGTTTGGTCGCGAGTTCGGTGAGCGAGGGCCAGGATCGGGGCCGTCCGGCGTCGTCGACCACGACCACCCACGTCTGCCCGGCCGCCTTCGCGCGGTCGATCACCGCCTGCGCGGATTCGCCGATGCGCGCGGTGACCACCTGATCGAAGGGGACGTCGCGCACCCGGGAGACGGTCAGATACGCCAGTTTCGCGCCCGACCCGACGAACTCCTCCACGAACGGGGTGGCCGGATCGGTGAGGATCTCCTCGGGGCTGGCGTACTGCTCGATGTGCCCGCCCTCGGACAGGATGAGCACCTTGTCGCCGAGTTTTGTCGCCTCCTCGAAGTCGTGGGTGACGACCACGATGGTCTTGCCGAGTTCGTGCTGGATCGCGATCAGGCTGTCCTGCAAGCGAACTCGCGTGATCGGATCGACCGCGCCGAACGGCTCGTCCATCAGCAGCACCGGCGGATCGGCGGCCAGCGCGCGGGCCACGCCGACGCGCTGCTGCTGACCGCCGGACATGTCCTTGGGCAGCCGGTCGGCGAAGGTGCCCGGGTCCAGGCCGACCAGATCGAGCAGGTACTCGGTGCGTTCGGCGATGCGCTTGCGGTCCCAGCCGAGCACCCGCGGGATCGCCCCGACATTGCGGGCCACCGTCCAGTGCGGGAACAGGCCGCCGGACTGGATGACGTAGCCGATGGATTGCCGCAGCTTGTCCGGATCCTCCTTGGTGACGTCGCGGCCGTCGATGAGGATGCGGCCCTCGGTGGGTTCGATGAGCCGGTTGATCATCTTCAGCGTGGTCGTCTTGCCGCAGCCCGAGGGGCCGACGAAGGCCACGATCTCGCCCGCGGGGATCTCGAGGTCGAGCCGCTCCACGGCGGGCCGGTCCTGGCCCTTGTAGCGCTTGACGACCGAATCCAGCTCGATGGACGCGCCGGTCACGTTCCGCTCGGTGGTCATGACAGTCCTTTTGCGATCGTGAGGCGTCCCAGCAGGACGAGCAGGGCGTCGAACACCAGCGCGATGACGACGATGAGAATGGTTCCGGTCAAGGCCATTTCGAGCGCGTTCGCGCCACCGAGCCGGGACAGGCCGGTGAATATCAGCGAACCCAGGCCGGGCCCGAGCACATAGGCGACGATCGCGGCGACGCCGACGATCATCTGCGTCGACACCCGGATTCCGGTGAGGATGACCGGCCAGGCGATCGGCAATTCGACGGTGAGCAGAATCCGCCAGCGGGAAAAGCCGATGCCGCGGGCGGATTCGACGACCGACGGCGGCACCGATCGCAATCCGACGATCGCGTTACCGATCACCGGCAGCGCCGCGAAGAACGCCAGCATCACGAACGAGGGCACCACACCCAGCCCGAACGGCACCAGCAGCAGTGCCAGCAACGCCAGCGACGGAATCGTGAGCGCGACCCGGCTCGAGGTCAGCGACAGCTGCGCGACCAGCGGCAGCCGATAGACCGCGACCGCGATCAGAATCGCGACGACCGTGCCCACCAACACCGTCTGAAATGCCAGGGACGCATGCTGATACGTGAGGAAGGCCAGAGTTTCTCCGCGTCCTCGGACGTAGTTCCATAAATCCACGGGATTCCCCTCGTGAGCCGAAGACCGGTTCGCCGCCGCGGTCGAAGAATAGTCGATTCGGGACGCGCCGAGCGGATTTCCACCCGACGCGTCCTCGAATTCGTTCCCCGATCAGGCCGCGCGCGGCAGCGGATCGATCGTCGAATAGCCCCGGGCGTCCCCGGCGATCGGCGTGCTGGGCACGCCGTCCACGCCGACCGGGATGTCGCCCGCGAGGGTGATGCGGGTCAGCTTGCGGTGCTCGGCGCCGTCGTAGTC